>NZ_CP123448.1:1200000-1514035 GCF_030177895.1 Kingella negevensis | reverse complement strand
TAATGATGAATTGGCTTTTCAAGCTGCAAGTGATTTTACAGCGAAATTCCCGAATATGTGGCAGGGTTATTGGTGGCAAGGGCAGGCGTGTATTCGTTTGTATCGCTATGAACAGGCTTTGTCATTTTTCACGCAGTTGCAGCAAAATTTTCCTGACGCGCATCAGGGCTATGAAGGCGTAGTGAACATCGCGCAGCATGTGCAGGATTGGCAGACTGTGGTTGGGTTGAGTCAGTCGTTCCAACATCGCTTTCCTAAAATGTATCAAGGCTATTGGTGGCAAGGGCAGGCGCATACGCAGTTAGCACAATATACGCAAGCGCAGTCTGTATTTTTGTCGTTGAAAGTGAACTTCCCACAGGATTTCCATTATATGAGTGGGCTGATTAACATAATGACGGTGAAAAATGATTGGCAAACGGCGTTGCGCGTGAGCAAACGGGCGACTGAATTGTTCCCTAATCATTTGCCGTTTTATCGCAGCGTAGGTTATGCGTTATTGGCGCAAGGGCAAATGAGGGAAGCGGAAGATTATTTCGTGGATTTGGTAAAACAGTTCCCAAATGAGTTTATGCCGATTATGGGCTTGGCTGATGTGCATTCTAAATCGTTGCAACACGCTAAGGCGATTTCGGTTTTGCAACATGGTTTACTGAAATTCCCACGCAGTGAGCCAATTGCCCAAAATTTGGTGCGCGAGCATTTGGCGCAGAATGAAATTGATGAGGCGGTTACGGTTTTTGAAAACTATATCGCTTCGCCACTATCGGCTAAAAATCAGTTGATTTGGGCGGATATTGTTCGGGCAAAACAGGGAAATTTGGCGTGGATTGAGAAGCTGGCTGACTTGCATCAGCAGTTCCCTTTTGATTGGGACATTGCGCTGAATTACATCAATCATGCGACGGTGCATATTGCGTTTGATGATGTGGATAGTCCGCACCAGCCTGAAAAAATGTTGCGTTTAATGGAGTCTTTGGCGCAGCAGCAGCCGTTTAATCAACGTATTCGTTTGAACTTGATTCGTTTGTATGTTAAGTTTGGCAAAAATGTGGAAGCGTTGAAATTAATTGGACAGTTGCCACATCAGCATGCGTCTTCGCAATATTTGCGTTTGTATGCTTGGGAAGCGCACAAGCAACAAAATCTGGAATTGGAATGGAAACTGTGGCAGGAAATTATCACGAAAGAGCATTTCCCTGAATTGTTGCCTAAGGGCAATGAATTGTTGTATCGCAGCCTGAAAAAATTGCAGTTGAATAAATATGATTTGCCGTTGTTTGCGTTAGCGCGTAATGAAATGTTGCGCTTGCCTGATTTCTTGAACCATTATCGCAAACTGGGCATCACGCATTTTATTTTTGTGGACAATGGTTCTACGGACGGCAGTTTGGAATATTTGCTGAAGCAGAAAGATTGCTATGTTTTCTGGACGAAAGATAGCTTCAGGGCGGCTGGCTTTGGCATGGCTTGGATTAACTGCTTAATGGAGAAATATTTGGCGGACGGTCAATGGTGTATCCAGCCTGATATTGATGAATTGCTGGTTTATCCGCATTCAGAAACCCACGCGCTACCTTATATTATCCAATATTTGGAACAGGAAAAAATGGAAGGCATGGGTTCGTATATGCTGGATATGTATCCGAAAAATTTGGAACAGCAACTGGCTTACCAATCAGGCAATAGTATGTTGGCAACTGCGCCGTATTTTTACAATAACTACCATTTTTATCAGCAAATGACTTGCCCTTACACGTTCCCAAGCGGTGGCATTTTTACCCATTTCAATATTTCGCCCATTTCGTTCATCAAAACAGGCGTGTTTAAATACAAAAAAGGCTTTAAATTTTTGCGCTCTACTCACCAATCTACGCCGATTAAAATCGCTAATGTGTCTAGCGTGTATCTTCATTTTAAAATGCTGGGCGATTTTCAAGCCAAAGCGGTTGATGAAACCAAACGCAAAGAACATGGCCGTGGTGGCGCGATGTATCAACGTTATGTAGATATGTATCAAACCATTGAAGCGGAACACATGGATTTATCGCAATTAGACAAAAGTGTTTTGTATCAAAACAGCGAGCAACTGGTGGCATTGGGGCTGCTGAAAACTTCTGCAAACTGGGAGCAGTTTGTCGCCAACCATAAAGGTGCAGCATGACCGATTTAGAACGCTACGCATGGTTGCAACTGGCTTTCACTCCGTATATTGGTGCAGAAACTTTTAATACTTTGCTGCAAACTTACGGCAATCCACAGGCCGCGTTATCCACACCTGCCGACCAAATCGCGCAACTGGGTAAACACGCAAAACAAGCGGCGGCTTCGTGGCACGATACTTCATTGGCAAAACAAGCCACGGAAGCGGCTTTGACTTGGGAAGAACAAGATGGCTGTCGTTTGATGTTTGCGTGTGATGATGATTATCCTGAAATGTTGGCGGAAGGGATAACTGCGTCGCCCGTGCTGTTTTTGCGCGGTAATGCGGCTTTGTTGCAAAACACATCGGTGGGCATTGTCGGCAGCCGCCACGCAACACCGCAAGCCATGCGAATCGCGCATGATTTTGGCAAGGCGTTGAGTGAACACGGGATTACGGTAATTTCTGGCATGGCTGCTGGGATTGATACGGCGGCGCACACAGGCGCATTGAATGGTTCAGGCAGCACGATTGCTGTTTGGGGAACGGGGATTGACCGCATTTATCCTGCGTCCAACCAAAAGTTAGCGCGACAAATTGCGGAACAAGGTTTGGTAATTTCAGAATTTCCGTTGGGAACACGTCCGCTTGCTGGCAATTTTCCGCGCCGTAATCGCATTATTGCAGCGCAAAGCCAAGCGGTGTTGGTGGTAGAAGCTGCATTGGAAAGCGGTTCACTCATTACGGCCCGACAAGCGGCGGATATGGGGCGCGATGTGATGGCTGTTCCAGGGTCGATTGATAATCCGCACGCCAAAGGTTGTCATAAACTGATTAAAGAAGGTGCGAAATTGGTGGAATGTTTAGATGATATTTTGAGTGAGTTGGGACATGTGATTCACAATCCTGCTTATCCACAATTTTCAGGCAGCCTGAAAACTTCAGTTACACCTTTGACGGTGAAAGATGATTTGATGATTCAGGCTGCATTATCGCAGCCTGAAAAGACGCATCCACTCTTGCAGCAAATGGGCTATGGCCCAATTCATCCCGATACGTTGGCACAGCAGAGTGAATTATCTGCTAGTGATATTTACGCTTTGCTGACGGAATGGGAATTGGAAGGTTGGGTGGCAAGTGTGGCTGGTGGGCGATACCAACGAATTTAGTTGATTAAAATCTCAATGATACCGCGTTGCCAACGCACTTATGTGCCACGCGCACACGGCGGGCGTTGTCGCCTTGTCTCATTTTCATTTTAATCAACTATACATAACCGCAAAAAAAGCAGCCTGAAAATATTTTCAGGCTGCTTTTCATATTGTGAATTAAACTTTAGCAGCAGCAGCTACTTCAGCAGCGTAATCCACTTCTTTTTTCTCGATACCATCGCCTACTTTGTAGCGTACAAAGTTCACGATTTCAGTACCGTTTTCTTTAGCAAATTGAGCAACTGTTTGGTCTGGGTTCATCACAAATGCTTGACCGTTCAATGTAACTTCAGCCAAGAATTTGCGGATACGACCTTCAACCATTTTTGCAGCAATTTCAGCAGGTTTGCCAGAAGCAATTGCTTGTTCAGTGTAGATGTGGCGTTCTTTTTCAACCAATTCAGCATCTACTTCTTCTTCGCGTACGCATTGTGGTTTCGCAGCAACGATGTGCATACCTACTTTGCGAGCAACTTCTTCAGAACCTTTGTACTCTACCAACACGCCTTCAGTAGCCAAAGCACCGTGGATGTAAGCAACCAAGCTGTTAGCTGTATCGATTACTTGGAAGCGGCGAACAGACATGTTTTCGCCCAATTTAGCGATAACAGCTTTGCGTTCTTCTTCAACCAATGCACTCAATTCTTCAACAGTTGCAGGTTTTTTAGCTGCAGCAGTTTTAGCCACAGAGTTTGCAAATGCTACGAAACCAGCGTCTTTAGCAACGAAGTCAGTTTCACAGTTTACTTCTACTAACGCGCCTACATTGCCTTCAATCGCAAATGCCAACACGCCTTCAGCAGCGGTACGACCAGCCAATTTACCCGCTTTTGCACCAGATTTGATACGCAAGATTTCTTCAGCTTTGTCAAAGTTACCTTCAGCTTCTACCAATGCTTTTTTGCATTCCATCATGCCCAAGCCAGTAGCCGCACGCAAGTCAGCAACCATTTTTGCAGTAATTTCTGCCATATTGTTCTCCAAACAATTCAATAAGATATATTCAAAACAAGCTGCCTGAAAATGTTTATTCAGGCAGCCTGAAATACAAAGACGTATTATTCAGCAGCAGCTTGAGCAGCAGCTACGGTTTCCGCTACAGCTTGGTTTTTGCCTTCTAAAACTGCGTCTGCGATACCACGGCAGTACAAACGGATTGCTTTAGCAGAGTCATCGTTACCTGGGATAACGTGTTTCACGCCGTCTGGACTATTGTTGGTATCTACCACAGCGATAACTGGAATACCCAATTTAGCTGCTTCAACCAAAGTACCGTGTTGGTAGCCTGTGTCAATCACGAAAATTGCATCTGGCAAGCCTTTCATGTCTTTGATACCGCCCAAAGAGCGTTCCAATTTTTCCACTTCGCGAGTCATGTCCAACAATTCTTTTTTATTGTAACCGCTCGCTTCGCCATTTGCCAAAACAGCAGATTTTTCTTCCAAACGTTTGATAGATTGTTTTACTGTTTTGTAGTTAGTCAGCATACCGCCCAACCAACGGTGGTCAACGTAAGGCATACCTGCACGAGTCGCTTCTTCTTTGATGATGTCGCGAGCTTGGCGTTTTGTACCTACGAACAATACTGTGCCTTTATTAGCAACTAAACGGCGAACCACTTCTTGTGCTTCTTGGAACAATGGAACAGTTTTTTCCAAATTGATGATGTGAATTTTGTTACGCGCACCAAAAATGTATTGTTCCATTTTTGGGTTCCAGTAACGGGTTTGGTGACCGAAGTGCACGCCAGCTTCAATCATTTGGCGCATAGTAACTTGTGAAGACATTGAAATATCCTAAAAAGTAAAAATTAAGGGTTAAAAGCATACATATTTCTGCAAGAATTTTTAGATTTCCTAAAAACACCCTTAACGCGAAATATGCTCTGCGTTGCAATGAATATTTTCGAAAAGAAAACTTTAAAATTATATTATTTTTTTCTTTTCTATACAACAATCTATTTCATTTATTTTTCTATTGATACTTTTTATAGATAGATAAAACCCTCTACTAATAACTAGCAGAGGGTTTAGAATAAATAGTTTGGCGATGACCTACTTTCGCATAGGGACTATACTATCATCGGCGCTGGTTTGTTTCACTGTCCTGTTCGAAATGGGAAGGAGTGGGACCAAACCGCTATGGTCGCCAAACAAAAACTGTAAATTGGTAAGCCGTTATTTAATCAACTATTAGGTGATGAACTGTATTTATCAGTAAGCTTTATATTTGATACTTTAAAAGGTTTTATTTTAAAGTTCTTCAAATGATAGAGTCAAGCCTCACGAGCAATTAGTATTAGTTAGCTTCAAGTGTTACCACTCTTCCACACCTAACCTATCAACGTCCTGGTCTAGAACGACTCTTTAGTGCGGTTAAACCGCAAGGGAAGTCTCATCTTTGGGCGAGTTTCGCGCTTAGATGCTTTCAGCGCTTATCTCTTCCGAACTTAGCTACCCGGCTATGCTTCTGGCGAAACAACCGGTACACCAGAGGTTCGTCCACTCCGGTCCTCTCGTACTAGGAGCAGCCCCCTTCAAACTTCCAACGCCCACTGCAGATAGGGACCAAACTGTCTCACGACGTTTTAAACCCAGCTCACGTACCACTTTAAATGGCGAACAGCCATACCCTTGGGACCGACTACAGCCCCAGGATGTGATGAGCCGACATCGAGGTGCCAAACTCCGCCGTCGATATGGACTCTTGGGCGGAATCAGCCTGTTATCCCCGGAGTACCTTTTATCCGTTGAGCGATGGCCCTTCCATTCAGAACCACCGGATCACTATGTCCTGCTTTCGCACCTGCTCGACTTGTCGGTCTCGCAGTTAAGCTACCTTTTGCCATTGCACTATCAGTCCGATTTCCGACCGGACCTAGGTAACCTTCGAACTCCTCCGTTACTCTTTGGGAGGAGACCGCCCCAGTCAAACTGCCTACCATGCACGGTCCCCGACCCGGATAACGGGTCTGGGTTAGAACCTCAAAGTCACCAGGGTGGTATTTCAAGGACGGCTCCACAGAGACTAGCGTCTCTGCTTCAAAGCCTCCCACCTATCCTACACAAGTGACTTCAAAGTCCAATGCAAAGCTACAGTAAAGGTTCACGGGGTCTTTCCGTCTAGCAGCGGGGAGATTGCATCTTCACAACCATTTCAACTTCGCTGAGTCTCGGGAGGAGACAGTGTGGCCATCGTTACGCCATTCGTGCGGGTCGGAACTTACCCGACAAGGAATTTCGCTACCTTAGGACCGTTATAGTTACGGCCGCCGTTTACTGGGGCTTCGATCCGATGCTTGCACATCTTCAATTAACCTTCCAGCACCGGGCAGGCGTCACACTCTATACGTCCACTTTCGTGTTAGCAGAGTGCTGTGTTTTTAATAAACAGTCGCAGCCACCGATTCTCTGCGACCCTCAGGGGCTTACGGAGTAAATCCTTCACCTTAGAGGGCATACCTTCTCCCGAAGTTACGGTATCAATTTGCCGAGTTCCTTCTCCCGAGTTCTCTCAAGCGCCTTAGAATTCTCATCCTGCCCACCTGTGTCGGTTTGCGGTACGGTTCAATTCAAACTGAAGCTTAGTGGCTTTTCCTGGAAGCGTGGTATTTACTACTTCATGTCCGTAGACACTCGTCATCACATCTCGGTATTAAAGAAGCGGATTTACCTACTTCCTCTACCTACCTGCTTAAACAATCTAATCCAACAGATTGATAGCATAACCTTCTCCGTCCCCACATCGCATTTGAATCAAGTACAGGAATATTAACCTGTTTCCCATCGACTACGCATCTCTGCCTTGCCTTAGGGACCGACTCACCCTACGCCGATGAACGTTGCGTAGGAAACCTTGGGCTTTCGGCGAGCGGGCTTTTCACCCGCTTTATCGCTACTCATGTCAACATTCGCACTTCTGATACCTCCAGCAACCTTTACAAGTCACCTTCGCAGGCTTACAGAATGCTCCCCTACCATGCATTACCGCATCCGCAGCTTCGGTTATAGATTTGAGCCCCGTTACATCTTCCGCGCAGGAAGACTCGACCAGTGAGCTATTACGCTTTCTTTAAATGATGGCTGCTTCTAAGCCAACATCCTGGCTGTCTGTGCCTTCCCACTTCGTTTACCACTTAATCTATCATTTGGGACCTTAGCTGGCGGTCTGGGTTGTTTCCCTCTTGACACCGGACGTTAGCACCCGATGTCTGTCTCCCGAGGAGCAACTTGATGGTATTCTTAGTTTGCCATGGGTTGGTAAGTTGCAATAACCCCCTAGCCATAACAGTGCTTTACCCCCATCAGTCTCATATCTCGAGGCACTACCTAAATAGTTTTCGGGGAGAACCAGCTATCTCCGAGTTTGTTTAGCCTTTCACCCCTATCCACAGCTCATCCCCGCATTTTGCAACATGCGTGGGTTCGGACCTCCAGTACCTGTTACGGCACCTTCATCCTGGCCATGGATAGATCACTCGGTTTCGGGTCTACACCCAGCAACTAGTCGCCCTATTAAGACTCGGTTTCCCTACGCCTCCCCTACTCGGTTAAGCTCGCTACTGAATGTAAGTCGTTGACCCATTATACAAAAGGTACGCAGTCACACCACAAAGATGCTCCCACTGTATGTATGCATCAGGTTTCAGGTTCTATTTCACTCCCCTCCCGGGGTTCTTTTCGCCTTTCCCTCACGGTACTGGTTCACTATCGGTCGATGATGAGTATTTAGCCTTGGAGGATGGTCCCCCCATATTCAGACAGGATTTCACGTGTCCCGCCCTACTTTTTGTATACTTAGTACCATCATTGAGATTTCAAATACGGGGCTATCACCCACTATGGCGGAAGTTTCCAATTCCTTCTTCTATCTCAACAACTATCATATACAGGCTTTTCCGCGTTCGCTCGCCACTACTTGCGGAATCTCGGTTGATTTCTTTTCCTCTGGGTACTTAGATGGTTCAGTTCTCCAGGTTCGCTTCTCTAGCCCTATGTATTCAGACTAGGATACTGATTACTCAGTGGGTTTCCCCATTCGGATATCACGGTATCATTGCTTTTTTGCCAGCTTCTCCGTGCTTTTCGCAGGCTTACACGTCCTTCTTCGCCTATCATCGCCAAGGCATCCACCTGATGCACTTATTCACTTGACTCTATCATTTGAAGAACCTTCTGACTTTGTTAATCAGTGCGTTGACTACATGACTAACTTAGATTCTCTACTTTGATAAAGCTTACTGCTTGTTGTGTACTAACCTTGCCTTTTGAATTCAAGGTTAGTTGATACAATCATCACCCAAATTTTGTCATTCGATTTGTTGCCTTTACAGGCTGCCTGAAATACTGTTGCATCAGCATCCCAAACCAAATCGACAACATTGTCTTTGTTTGTTGATTTCGGCTTTCCAATTTGTTAAAGATCGATGCGTTTAATTATACTTCTTCTCAGCTTTCGCTTATAAAAATATATCGCAAATTAAAGTAAGCTCGCCAGTTTATCTAAACTTGCTTTAATTTGCAATCTAATTTTTCATTTTATTTAATCTTGGTGGAGGCAAACGGGATCGAACCGATGACCCCCTGCTTGCAAAGCAGGTGCTCTACCAACTGAGCTATGCCCCCAGTATTTACCTATTAAATTGATTTCTTTTTCTTCTAATTTAACTCAGTTTATTCTCTTGGTGGGTCTGGTAGGACTTGAACCTACGACCCCACGCTTATCAAGCGTGTGCTCTAACCACCTGAGCTACAAACCCTATGTGTCGCATCTTTATTTCAGCTTACCGATAAGTGTGAGTACCTAATCGCCTCTTCTTTTCTCTAGAAAGGAGGTGATCCAGCCGCAGGTTCCCCTACGGCTACCTTGTTACGACTTCACCCCAGTCACGAAGCATACCGTGGTAAGCGGACCCCTTACGGTTATCCTACCTACTTCTGGTATCCCCCGCTCCCATGGTGTGACGGGCGGTGTGTACAAGACCCGGGAACGTATTCACCGCAGTATGCTGACCTGCGATTACTAGCGATTCCGACTTCATGCACTCGAGTTGCAGAGTGCAATCCGGACTACGATCGGTTTTCTGGGATTGGCTCCACCTCGCGGCTTGGCTACCCTCTGTACCGACCATTGTATGACGTGTGAAGCCCTGGTCATAAGGGCCATGAGGACTTGACGTCATCCCCACCTTCCTCCGGTTTGTCACCGGCAGTCTCATTAGAGTGCCCAACTTAATGATGGCAACTAATGACAAGGGTTGCGCTCGTTGCGGGACTTAACCCAACATCTCACGACACGAGCTGACGACAGCCATGCAGCACCTGTGTTACGGTTCCCGAAGGCACTCTCCCGTCTCTGGGAGATTCCGTACATGTCAAGACCAGGTAAGGTTCTTCGCGTTGCATCGAATTAATCCACATCATCCACCGCTTGTGCGGGTCCCCGTCAATTCCTTTGAGTTTTAATCTTGCGACCGTACTCCCCAGGCGGTCAATTTCACGCGTTAGCTACGCTACTAAGCAATCAAGTTGCCCAACAGCTAATTGACATCGTTTAGGGCGTGGACTACCAGGGTATCTAATCCTGTTTGCTACCCACGCTTTCGAGCATGAACGTCAGTGTTATCCCAGGGGGCTGCCTTCGCCATCGGTATTCCTCCACATCTCTACGCATTTCACTGCTACACGTGGAATTCTACCCCCCTCTGACACACTCTAGCTAGCCAGTTCAAAACGCAGTTCCCAAGTTGAGCTCGGGGATTTCACATCTTGCTTAACTAACCGTCTGCGCTCGCTTTACGCCCAGTAATTCCGATTAACGCTCGCACCCTACGTATTACCGCGGCTGCTGGCACGTAGTTAGCCGGTGCTTATTCTTTAGGTACCGTCATCAGTTAATGATATTAGCATCAACCTTTTCTTCCCTAACAAAAGTCCTTTACAACCCGAAGGCCTTCTTCAGACACGCGGCATGGCTGGATCAGGCTTTCGCCCATTGTCCAAAATTCCCCACTGCTGCCTCCCGTAGGAGTCTGGGCCGTGTCTCAGTCCCAGTGTGGCGGATCATCCTCTAAGACCCGCTACTGATCGTCGCCTTGGTGGGCCTTTACCCCACCAACTAGCTAATCAGATATTGGCCGCTCGAATAACGCGAGGTCCGAAGATCCCCCACTTTCACCCTCAGGTCGTATGCGGTATTAGCTATCCTTTCGGATAGTTATCCCCCATTACTCGGTACGTTCCAATATATTACTCACCCGTTCGCCACTCGCCGACAGTAGTGCAAGCACTACCTCGCTGCCGTTCGACTTGCATGTGTAAAGCATGCCGCCAGCGTTCAATCTGAGCCAGGATCAAACTCTTATGTTCAATCTCTAACTTACTTAACTTCTGGTCTGCTTCAAAGAAACCAACAAAGAGTAACTAACCAAAGTTAATCACAATCTTGTCTGTTTTTGTCGCAGTGTGAGACCATCAGGCACTCACACTTATCGGTAATCTGTTCTGTTAAAGAGCTTGTCTCAGAAATCTAAATCCACTATAATTCAGTAGTTCTTCTTTTCTTTTTCTTCGTTGCCGTAGCAGCGAAGAACCGAATAATACGCATCTACCTCTAAATCGTCAACTCCTAATTCGCAAAAAAATTCAAAATTTCTCACTAAAAAATATCAAGTATCTGTTTATTAACATTTTTTATTTTATACAAATTTACGCTTCCTATACAAAATTCTTACAAAATCTGTACGTAACTCTCTCAAACTTCAACTATGCTCCAAAAAATTTACCGAATATTCATCAATATTTCTTAGAACCTGTATTCACAAAAATGATCAAATATCTTTATGACTAGAAAATCCTACCCAACAGACTTAACAGATGCCCAATGGCAAGCGATTGAGCCATATTTTAACCAGCTACGCCACTACAAATGGGATAAACGTCAATTAGTGAATGCCGTTTTGTACATCACCAAAACAGGTTGCCAATGGCGTATGCTGCCCAATGATTTTCCACCTTATTCAACCGTATGGAGTTTCTATCGCAGAGCCAATCAATCAGGCTTATGGGATAGAATTCTTTTGGCATTGGTTCAAAAAAACGTTTAATCCATCAAAAACAAGCAATGCCAACTTATGCCATTCTTGATTCACAAAGTGTCAAAACAGCTTCTAGCGCACATGATAAAGGTTTTGATGGAGGTAAAAAAATCAAAGGTCGTAAGCGACATATAGCTGTTGATACGTTGGGTAATCTATTGTCTGTTGTGGTTCATGCAGCCAATATTCATGACACAAAAGCAGGTATTTTTGTAGCAAAAAAAGCGTTTGAGACCTATCCGAGTTTAAGAACCTGTATTCACAAAAATGATAAAAATTTAGAATGACGATACAAGCCTATCATATCGCCATTTAAACAACTATTTATTAGCAACAAACCAACGGTTAAATGTTTTATAAATCGTGTTAGATTTACCAAAATATTTTGGCAAATCTCGCCAAGGAATGCCTGTTCTCATGTGGTATAAAATACCTTCGACGGTTTTACGCAAATTTTCTTTGTCGTAAATACCTTGTTTGAGTAAAATAGCTTTCAGTCTTGTCCATTGTTTATTATTGAGCATTAGGCGAGGCATGGCGAATGGTAGGGTTTTTTGTAGAAATTAAATTTTACTCATTCGCCATTTTTTATCTAATCAATTATGGATACTCATTTTTTAAATGAAATGTCCACACGACCTACTCGGCAAGCAATTTTTCTACATCTGCCGCAATTTGTGGGGCTTCCATGCCGTAGCGTTCCATATAAGCTGGCTTGCCTGTTTTGTCCAACAAGAACGTGCCTGATGAATGATCTACCACATAAACGGTGTCGGACTGAATCGCACTTTTCGCAGAAACCACTTCATAAAGCTGTTTAATCACAGCCAAATCGCGCCCTTTGGTGGTATCGGTTAAACCGATGAATGATGGGTGGAACTGTTGCACATATTTGCCAACCACTTCTGGCGTGTCGCGTTCTGGGTCTACGCTGACAAACACAACGGCAACATCTTTAGCTTTGTCGCCCAGTTGCGCCAAAACGTCTTTGTATGTGAGCAATTCGGTTGGGCAAACATCAGGGCAGTTGGTGTAGCCAAACGATAAAATCACAACTTTACCTTTCAGGCTGCTAAGCGTGAACGGTTTGCCATCGCTGCCTGTGAGCGTGAAATCGCCACCCAAGTTGTCTTTGCGAATATCTAGGCTAATAATCGCTGGAGCAGAAGCGGCAACGGGTGCGCTGGCGGTTGGGGCATTATCAGCAGACTCAGCTTTGATTTCTTGTTGTACTTGCGATGCGATTGAGCTGACTTCATTGTTGTTTTGCTGACCGCAAGCGGTGAGGGCTAGGGGCTATTGACAATTCAAAAAAAGAGGCAAAGGATATAAGATATTGTTTCCACACAACCATCCTAAACCTTTGCCATGTCCCGAAACACGCTTACAAATGAAACATGGTCAAGACTGTTACCTATTTTGAAACAGCTTGGCATTTATCGCAAGAAAAATTTACGCAAAACAGTAGAAGGTATCCTGTTTCGCTTACGTACAGGCTGCCAATGGGCTGATATACCTAGTTATTTTGGTAAAGCAAACAGCCTTTACCAAAGTTTCAATCGCTGGTCTAAACGCGGTATTTTTACCAAATTATTTAAACATTTGGCAGATACACCCGATATGGAATGGGTCTTTATGGACGGTAGTCATATCCGTGTTCATCAACACGGCATGGGTAAAAAATCCATTGTGCATCAAGCTGTCGGTAAGAGTATCGGAGGTCATACGTCTAAAATTCATTTAGCGGTTGATGCTTGTGGTAATCCAATTGAATTTATGATTACAGCTGGTAATGTAAATGAGATTGTTGTTGCGCCTGATTTATTGGCACAATTGGACTTAAGTGATAATGAAACCGTGTGTGCTGATAGGGGTTTTGACAGTGATACTTTTCGTCGGTTAATTCATTCTAAACAAAGTAAAGCCAATATTCCATATAAGAAAAGTAGAGAGCATCTTAATGTGGACACAGATTGGTATTTATATAAAATCAGGCACTTGGTAGAAAACGCTTTTGTACGATTAAAGCATTTTCGTGCGCTGGCAACACGGTACGATAAATTAAAACGTAATTATGAAAGTACCGTGTCATTAGCTTGTGCTTTGATTTGGTTGAAATTATAGCTAAAATGTCATTAGCCCCTAGGGCGGTTAGCACGCTGAGAAAAACTTTTTTCATTTTGGTTTCCTTGTTTTTCGGAGGTTGAGAAATGTTTTCAGGCTGCGTTTGTTGCATTTGTTGGCAGCCTGAAAACGCTGAAATTAAGAACCCGTATTCACAAACAACTATTTGATAAATTTTAATATTTGTGAAATATACCCTAGTTTAACAAAATTTTCAGCAGATAAATTCGTCTGCTCAAAATCTTTTGCTAAACGTCGAGACCAACCTAACCATGCAAACGTTCGTTCTACAATCCAACGTTTGGGCAGAATATGCCAAGAAATATCTTGAATTCTCTTTGAAATCTCAACAGTTAAACCCAATTGCTCTGATACTTCACGCTCAAATGTATTCCGATAACCTGCGTCCGCACAGAAACCTTTTAAACTCGGATAGGTCTCAAACGCTTTTTTTGCTACAAAAATACCTGCTTTTGTGTCATGAATATTGGCTGCATGAACCACAACAGACAATAGATTACCCAACGTATCAACAGCTATATGTCGCTTACGACCTTTGATTTTTTTACCTCCATCAAAACCTTTATCATGTGCGCTAGAAGCTGTTTTGACACTTTGTGAATCAAGAATGGCATAAGTTGGCATTGCTTGTTTTTGATGGATTAAACGTTTTTTTGAACCAATGCCAAAAGAATTCTATCCCATAAGCCTGATTGATTGGCTCTGCGATAGAAACTCCATACGGTTGAATAAGGTGGAAAATCATTGGGCAGCATACGCCATTGGCAACCTGTTTTGGTGATGTACAAAACGGCATTCACTAATTGACGTTTATCCCATTTGTAGTGGCGTAGCTGGTTAAAATGTGGCTCAATCGCTTGCCATTGGGCATCTGTTAAGTCTGTTGGGTAGGATTTTCTAGTCATAAAGATATTTTATCATTTTTGTGAATACAGGTTCTAAAAGGTTTCTGTGCGGACGCAGGTTATCGGAATACATTTGAGCGTGAAGTATCAGAGCAATTGGGTTTAACTGTTGAGATTTCAAAGAGAATTCAAGATATTTCTTGGCATATTCTGCCCAAACGTTGGATTGTAGAACGAACGTTTGCATGGTTAGGTTGGTCTCGACGTTTAGCAAAAGATTTTGAGCAGACGAATTTATCTGCTGAAAATTTTGTTAAACTAGGGTATATTTCACAAATATTAAAATTTATCAAATAGTTGTTTGTGAATACGGGTTCTTAAATCAGCTCTATTTTTTAAATCAGCTCAAAAAAACACTCAGGAAAATCACCAACAGCAAACAAAAAAGCAGCCTGAAAATATTTTCAGGCTGCTTAATTATCTTAACGTACTACCCGGAATTGATTACTTCCTGCGTCACTATTATTCAATTTAAGCGTATGCGTGTATAAACCTACTGGGTCTTGGCGACCAAATACCCAACAGTTTGATACCATACCTTTAGCATCAGTTGTGCGAGTATATGAAAGCATATGCTCAGTTGCTTGCTCATTAATTTCTCGAATAGCATCAAGCATTTCAAAATTGCCACCTACTGGCGAACTAAATCGCTCTTTTACTGCAATCTGAGTATTAGCAGGAAAATTAATTGCCTGCCAGCAGACTGGTTCACCTTTGTTTTGCGACACATCATTATCCGCAATAACTTGGTTAGATTGCTTATCCAATTTACCAAAATACACTTTCGGCGCATCAGCAGCCATTGCACCAGAGAAGCAACTAATCAACACAGAAGCCAACAATAATTTTTTCATAATTTCCCTATAAATGAAATGAATTGATTAAAACTTTGTTGAATATAAACAATCCCCTTTTCCTTGTCAAAGAAAAAGCAGCCTGAAAACATTTTCAGGCTGCTTTTTACTATTTATTTACTTTTATAACCAACCAATGCAAAGAAAGCGATATAAGCATAACAAACAGCAGGGATTAAGAACGAAATCACATAATTATCGCCAGTACGCGTAATCACATCGCCTTGCAACAACGGAATCAACGCACCACCCACAATCGCCGTACAAATTACACCCGAAGCGTCCGCAGTGAATTTACCTAGACCTTTTGTTGCCAACGAGAAAATCGTTGGGAACATAATTGAGTTAAACAAACCAATCATCAGCAAACCATATTTTGCGAAATATTCAGCGCTGCTGCCTGAAAGCGCAACTGCCAACAAAATTGCAGTTGCAGCCAACGAGTTAAACGCCAGCACTTTATTTGCAGCAAAACGGCTCAACACCGCACTGCCCAAAAAGCGACCAATCATCGCGCCCCCCCAGTACAAGCTCAACAACTTCGCACCATTTTGGTGATTGATTTGCACATTGCTAAACAAATAATCCCACGCAGAGCCACCCACTTGAGCTGCAGGCAAGTTTTGCGTCATGTGCTCCATCGTCAAAACGTATTGGCTACCAATCGCCACTTCCGCGCCCACATAACAGAAAATACCCAACGCACCCAAAACCATGTGTTTATATTGGAACACGCTTGTTTTACCGTCATGAGCTTCAGCCGTTTCCGTTTCCGCAATCGCTTCCGCAGCAGGCAATTTAATCATCGCCACCGCACAAGCCAGCATAATCAAGAAACCCGTCAAACCCAAATAAGGCACTTGCATGGTTTGTGCTCGTTGTGCTGCGCTCATTTGCTGACCAGCGTCTGCCAAAATAAACAGCGCACCCACATACGGAGCAATCGTCGTCGCCACAGAGTTAAACGCCTGAACCAAAGTCAGCGTAGCAGATTCTTTGCCTTTTGGTGCTAACAAAGTTACATACGGATTACCAGCCACTTGCAAGAAAGTAATCCCCGTCGCCATCACAAAGAAAATCGGCAAGAACATTGAGAAATACATTGATTTATCTGCCGCGCCCTCAGGAATCGCACCCGTTGCAGGATAGAATAAGAACGCCCCCAAAGCCGTAATCAAAAAGCCCGTAATCACCGTGCCTTTGTAACCAATCTTGTCGATGACCTTACCTGCGATAAACGACATAATCGCATAAGCCGAGAAAAACGCCGTTTGTGTCAGCATTGCTTCACGATTGCTCAAATGGAACACGTCTTTCAAATGAGGAATCAACACATCATTCAAACAAGTTACAAAACCCAGCATGAAAAACAGAGAAGCCAGCACGCTAAGCGCCACAGGATTACCACGACCTGAACTCTGTGAAGAGGTTTGAGTAGAAGAAACGTTCATTTTATTTCCTTGATTTTTGTTTGTGTAAAATCTCTGAATCAACCCATTTTTAGGATTGATGGGCAAAATCATACTAAAAAACAAGCATTAAAGATATTGATATTTGACTACTCAAACTACAAATTATTTCATGAAATTAAACTACATTTTCAGCGCAATTTAGTCTCACTTTCCCAATCGATAATTTCACTCGGCGACCGCCGTCCACCCACACGCCCACCAATAATCCACACGCGCTTGCCAAATTGTCGGCGCACTTCCCTTTCTGTACGACAAGGCTTGCTGCCTGAACGATTGCACGATGTGGAAACCAACGGCATTTTTGCCACTTCACACAATTCACGCGCCACCACATGGTCTGGCACACGCACTGCTAATTTTCGTCGCTTTTGTCCACGCAGTTGTGGAAGCACTTTTTGGCGCGCTGGCAAAACAAATGTTTTCGGTGCAGGCCATGTTTCATTTAGTTGTTGTTGCGCGTTTTCAGGCAGCCTGAAAAGCAAAGTTTGCAAGCGTGATAATTTATCGCCAATCACAATCAAGCCTTTATGTTGCGGACGTTTCTTCAAATGCAAAACTTGCTGCAAGGCGTGGCGATTGGTTGGTATTGCACCAATGCCGTAGCAAGATTCAGTTGGGTAAGCGATAAGTCCGCCGCGTTTTAAATGTGCGCGCAGTTTTTGAATGGATTGCTTGGATTGGATTCGGGTACGTTTTTTCATTTTTCAGGCTGCCTGAAAGTTATCTATTTTTCAGGCTGCAAATAAATTAAATGCAGCCTGAAAACTGATTTCACATCATTTTGGTGGGTAAAATCCACCCTACAAAATTTCGTAAAAATTGCAGCCTTGAAAAATATCAATCCATTTTCAGGCTGCGTTTTAAATATTCAATCATTATTTTACTCCTAACCCACCCAAAAATAAAAAAGCCTTTTGCAAATCAGCAAAAGGCTTTTATTTATTTCACACTAGTCTGTTAAACAATATCAACATAAAAGTATTTTTTCAAACGGTCATACACAGCATTTTCCACATTGATACAGCCATTCGTCATCACACGGTCTGCAACATTATCCGAAGCAATACGTTGCAAACGGCGTTCTGCTGGAATTTGTGTCCAAACGCGGTGCAGTGCAAACAAGAAACCGTTTTCCTCTTTGAAACCAATCACATCACCACCATACCCTTTTTTATCAGTGGTATGGAGTGTCATGCGATAAGTTCCCTTCGGAGTTGTTTTACCAATCAAAACTTTATGGCAGTCTTTGGTATCAGGAAAGCACAATTCAGCTTTGCTGGTATCCACCACCACGCGTCTGCTTTGCATGTATTGCACCACAGAAGCAGGCAATTGACTGTCATCTGCAAGTGCTTGACCACTCATCGTAGCCAAGCCCAAGCTCAACAATAAAGCATATTTCAATCGCTTCATATTATTGACGGATTCTCACAGGCGTTTTAACGATTTCACGAATAATCACTTGAGGTTGTGGAGGTGGAACTTCTTTTTCCAACTCAGGTGGACATTTCGCGCCAACTGGGTCTACTGGACGCCAGTGGAAGCTACGTGCAAATCGTTGATTGTCAAACAATACTTTGTATTGGCAAGTTGTTACGTTGTTTGTGCCTTGACCTGGTGTGTTGAAATGGAACAGGTAGTCCCATTCGCGAACACGGAAGCCCTCTGTAAATTGTGGGCGACCAATCAAGTAGTACAACTGGTCTTTAGACATACCTGAACGGATTTGTTTCAGGCTGCCCAAATCTGGGAACGTACCACGGTCTTTATTGAATGACGTGCTTTGTGGGTCAGGCCAATGCAGTTTGTCAGACGTGCCGTCCGAGCTCACTACCGTGCCTGATGTACCACATGCGCTCAACACAGTTGCTGTAGCCAACATCAATGCTAATTTTTTCAACATTGTTTTTATTTCCTTAAATAATCTTTTCAGGCTGCCTACTCAAAGAGAGCAGCCTGAAAAGGGTTAGTTAATTACCACTGATAACCAGCACCAACGGTAGCACCGAAGTAGCCTTTGCTATTGCCAGAAGCAGTACCTTTAACAATCCAGTTACCGCCGTCGCTAATCGCTGAGAAGCCGACTGCGTAACCTTGTTTGCCGCGGTATGTGCTGCCTGCAACAGCCGCCATGCTCTTACCAGGTAAGAACGCTTGTGGGAGACCTGCAGTAGCCATTGCGCTTGCTACACCTGCATCAGAATCATCTGCAACTTGGTTAATGCGGTTATTCAAGTTGTTTGCAACTTGTTTCAACTGACCAACGTTCACTGCGTCATTGTCCTGAATACCTGGGGCAACTTTTTGCAATCTTACGTCGTTGTAAATAACGTTACCGTTTTGGTCTTTAACAACATTGCCGTTCTTATCAATCACTGGCGCACCGATGAAGTTGACTTGGTTAGTCGCGTTTTGTGACTTAGTACCGTCTTTGTTCACGTAAGTGGTTGGTGTATTAATGGTGATGTTGCTACCGTTTTTCTCAACGACTGTACCATTACCGTTGTTGAAGTTGATAACGCCGTTAATTGCAGGTGAAGGATTATTGCCATTAGTAGAAATCTTCACCGTGCTATTAACTACAGCAGCATTAAACTCTTTCAACGAGTTGTACAACTGACTACCATTAATCGCGTCTGTAGAGTTTTCAGAAACGACACCTGCTGCCACGCCTTGAATTTGGCGAGTTGCATTATCGCTACCTACGCTCACAACACCTACTACATTATCAACACCCTTAACTTGAGTGCTATTCAAATTGTTGTAAGTGTACGCGCTAGCGTTTGTATTCAAGGCAACGTGTGCACCTGTAGAGGTGTTCAAGTTTGAGTTTGCTTGCGCAAAGCTGCGTGAATTATCACCCAAGAATACAGAGTTAGTTGTTGTATTGGTAATGTTGCTACCCAACGCATAAGTACTATCTGTTGCCAGTTTGTTGTGGTTACCAATGCTGTAAGAACTATTGCCTGTTACAACAGTTGGGTCACCAAACGCACCAGAATGACTACCTGTTACACGGTTACCATAACCAATAGCAATCGATTGAGTACCCGTAACAGTTGCATTTTGACCTACTGCGATTGATTGTGCGCCCGATACGTTGTTCGCATAACCAATACCGATGGCTTGTGTTGCTGCTGCTGTTACGTTGATACCTGTACCCATTGCAATACTGCTTTCGCCGCTTGCAACAGTGTCTTGTACAGATGAGTACACTTTCGTGCCATTAGCCAACGTTGTTACGTTGATGCCCAATGCAGAACCCATTGCCAAGCTTTGGTTGCCGTTGGCTTTAGCTCGTGCACCTAATGCAGTTGAGTATGCACCTGCTGCACTTGAGTCCACTGAGTTATTTGCTTGAATGATTGATTTGTTCACATTTTCGTCGTTGGTGTGGAAGAATTTAATACCTTCTTCATTCATACGACCAATTGCTTGAATCACGTCATTCGTTACGAACTCTGTCTGGTCTTTCACGTTGTATGTTTTCATCGTGTAGTTCGCGGACGTTGCAATGGTTACATTCGACGTTGTGCCATTCGGATTAACGATGGTTGTATTCGTAGTCGATACGTTTTGGTTGTTACCACCCACTACTTTGTAGATTTGGTACAACTGACTACCATTCACTGCGTCAGTACTGTTCTCTGATACATCACCATTTTTCACGTTAGAAATACCTACTGGACCACCAGTGTTATTGCCTAAGTGCAACGAAGTCGTGCCGTTGCTGTTAGTCTTCGTAGTCAAGGTTACGTTACCAGTTGTTGAGTTACCAATGCTAATGCTGTTGTTGGCATGAACGTTATTGAATGAAACGTTTTGGGCTGTCGCAATAGTAATATTACTACCGTTTTGCTTTACTTCAATATTGCTACCTTGGTTAATGCTTACTGTTTTACCTGGGTTAATCAACTCAGATGTCTGTGCATTATTGTTGGTAGTGATATTCCAGCCTGATTTGTTAATCGCTTCCGTTACATTCGTAATCGTTGCAATACCAGGTTTTGTAGCGCTTGTTGTACCGTTCGGATTAACTGTTACGTTACCTGACAATACGTCAAAGCTTACATTCACACCACCTTGTGCATTAGGTATCACATTCGCAGCCAATGTTGAGCTGTTCACAAAGTTCACTTGCTCTGTTGGGGTAATGGTTCCGACCACGCCTGTCGTATTACCTACTTTCCAACCTTCATTTACATATTTATTCAGGTTAGTAATCGCACCACCAATGTTAGTTGCTGGTGCGCCATAAGTATTACCGTTAGCGTAAGTTGTATTCAACCTGAAGCCTTCAACACGACCTAAAGTTGCGTTGTACCTTGTATTACCGCCAAAGATAGTCGCTGTGCTGTTACCCAAGCTATACAACTGGCTACCATTGATTGCGTCAGTACTATTTTCAGAAATATTACCTTTCGCAACGTTAGTAATGGTGTTGTTACCGTTATTCAAGCCTCTTTGGTTCAATGTTACGTTGCTGCCGTCAGCAGTACTATTTGCAATAGTGATGTTGCCATCTTTCACTGTAGTGTTACCCACTGTGAAGCTGCCTGTATTACTCAACGATATGTTGTTGTTCAATGAGTATGTGAAGTTTTGACCTGATTGCTTAATCACCAAGTTGTTACCTGCCAAGAATTTCACTTCTTCGCCTGGTTTCACTTGCTCACTGCTGCTCGAACCATCTTGGCTACCTGTACCTGTTACACCTGAGGTCACATTCCAGCTTGCGTTGTTAATTGCATTTGCAACTGTGCTTGCGTTCACCAAGTTAGTGCCGTTGTTAGATGGAACTGCCACTGTACCGTTGGTATTGTGTGTCAACGATGTGGTGTTCGCACCTACTGTGTAAACAGTTGCACCATTTGCATTAGTTGAGCTGTTTACTCTTATGCCATCTGTTTGGTTTACAAATGTCTTCGTAGCATTCAATTGGCTTACGTTCACTGCATCTGTGCCATTTGTACCGTTCGCTACGTTGGTAATGGTGTTGCCACCGTTATTCAAACCGTGTTTGTTCAATACAACTGACTTACCTGCGTTGCCATTGCTAATCGTGAAGCTGCCTGTATCACTCAACGATATGTTGTTGTTCAATGAGTATGTGAAGTTTTGACCTGATTGTTTAATCACCAAGTTGTTACCTGCCAAGAATTTCACTTCTTCGCCTGGTTTCACTTGCTCACTGCTGCTCGCACCGTCTTGGCTACCTGTACCTGTTACACCTGAGGTTACATTCCAGCTTGCGTTGTTAATTGCATTTGCAACTGTGCTGGCGTTCACCAAGTTATTGCCGTTGTTAGATGGAACATTTACTGTACCGTTGGTATTGTGTGTCAACGATGTGGTGTTCGCACCTACTGTGTAAACAGTTGAACCATTTGCATTAGTTGAGCTAACAACTTTTACGCCATCACCACCTTTAACAAATGTCTTCGTAGCATTCAATTGGTTTACGTTCACTGCATCTGTGCCATTTGTACCGTTCGCTACGTTGGTAATGGTGTTATTACCATTATTCAAACCGTGTTTGTTCAATACAACTGGGCTACCTGCTGTGCCGTTGCTAATCGTGATGTTGCCATCTTTCACTGTAGTGTTACCCACTGTGAAGCTGCCTGTATTACTCAACGATATGTTGTTGTTCAATGAGTATGTGAAGTTTTGACCTGATTGTTTAATCACCAAGTTGTCGCCTGCCAAGAATTTCACTTCTTCGCCTGGTTTCACTTGCTCACTTTTGCTCGAACCGACTTGGCTACCTTTACCTTCTACACCTGAGGTTACATTCCAGCTTGCGTTGTTAATTGCATTTGCAACTGTGCTTGCGTTCACCAAGTTAGTGCCGTTTTTAGATGGAACTGCCACTGTACCGTTGGCATTGTGTGTCAACGATGTGGTGTTCGCACCTACTGTGTAAACAGTTGAACCATTTGTATTAGTTGAGCTGCTTACTGTTATGCCATCTGTTTGGTTTACAAATGTCTTCGTAGCATTCAATTGGTTTACGTTCACTGCATCTGTGCCATTTGTACCGTTCGCTACGTTGGTAATGGTGTTATTACCATTATTCAAACCGTGTTTGTTCAATACAACTGGGCTACCTGCTGTGCCGTTGCTAATCGTGATGCTGCCATCTTTCACTGTAGTGTTACCCACTGTGAAGCTGCCTGAATTAGTCAATGAAACATTGTTGCTCAATGAGTATGTGAAGTTTTGACTCGATTGTTTAATCACCAAGTTGTTACCTGCCAAGAATTTCACTTCTTCGCCTGGTTTCACTTGCTCACTGCTGCTCGCACCGTCTTGGCTACCTTTATCTGCTACACCTGAGGTCACATTCCAGCTTGCGTTGTTAATTGCATTTGCAACTGTGCTGGCATTAACTAAATTACCACCCTTACCGACTGCATAGGTGGTTGTACCATTTGCTTCGGTATTCAATGTGGTGTTAGTAACCGTTACTGGATCTACTGTTGCATTTACAGTGTAAACAGTTGCGCCATCTGAGTTAGTTGAGCTGGTTACCTCTGTATTTTTACCACTTTTTACAACAGTTTTCGTAGCTTTCAATTGTCTTACGTTCACTGCATCTGTGCCATTTGTACCGTTCGCTACGTTGGTAATGGTGTTATTACCATTATTCAAACCGTCTTTGTTCAATACAACTGAGCTACCACCTGCTTTGTCATTGCTAATCGTGAAGCTGCCTGAATTAGTCAATGAAACATTGTTGTTCAATGAGTATGTGAAGTTTTTACCTGATTGCTTAATCACCAAGTTGTCACCTGCCAAGAATTTCACTTCTTCGCCTGGTTTCACTTGCTCACTTTTGCTCGAACCGACTTGGCTACCTTTATCTTCTTTACCTGAGGTCACATTCCAGCTTGCGTTGTTAATTGCATTTGCAACTGTGCTCGCGTTCACCAAGTTATTTGGTGCTGTAGAACCATTAATTGTGCCGTTTGCATTTGTTGATAATGTTGTTGTGTTTACAGACAAATCAATTGTTTTTTTACCATCTTTATCTTTACCTGTTACTTTTACAGTGCCATCACTAGAAGCGAAATTAACCACATCGCCAGCATTGATGTTATCAACTCGGCTGCCATTGGCTTGCAATTGCCAGCCTGCAGTTGCAATAGCTGTTTCAACATTGCTGATACCTGAAACAGGACCACTGCCATTATTTACTGTGATGTTTGGCTTGATACTACCATTTGCATCATAAGTGCTATTAGGGCTCAATGCTTTAGCTGTGCTATTTGCCACATTAGCAATAACCGCTTGAGTTAAATACAACTGAGAGCCGTTAATTGCTTCAGTTGAATCCGAAGCGATATTACCAGCAGCAACATTCACAATCTTACGAGCATCAGTAGCATTTGCGCCAACGCTTACATATTTACCTTTATCTGTTACTTTACCAGCAAAGCCGCTGTAAGTAATACGGTTTACAGTAGCAGAAGAGCATGTTTCCACAGACATAGAGCCTGAGCTGCTATTACCCAAAACAACAGAACCACTGGTTGCCGTAGTGATGTTGTTACCCAACACCATTGTATTGCAGCCTGAAACAGTAACATTGTTACCAACTGCATAAGCACCAGAGCCAGTAATTGTGCTAAGGTCACCGAATGCACCAGAGTTGTTACCACTTACTTTATTGGCATAACCAACAGAAATAGATTGATTACCAGATGTTATTGCATTTGTACCAATTGCAATAGAGTGATTATTGCTTGATGAGGCGTTCGCACCCATACCGATAGACTGTTCACCAGTCGCATCAGTACCTGGGCCTATCGCAATCGAACCATTACCACTTGCATTAGACGCTACACCCAAAGCAGTAGAAGCCAAACCAGTTGCGAATGATTGCGTACCAAATGCAGTAGCCAAGTCACCTGAGCGTGCTTGAATACCTATCGCAATAGAAGCCGCACCATAAGCATTGGTTGGCATATATTGCGCTTCAGTATTATTAGTAGAAGTTAGGTTATCGACTTTCTTAACCAAATTTTGACCAGAAATTTTCTTAAATTCTTTATTTACGTCGCCTTCATTTATAACTTCACCCGTTGTGTTCGGTTTGCCATCGGTTGAACGGCCTACTTTAGAAGCTTTATCCAAGTCATCGCCACCAAATGCCAACGCAGCCGCACCAGAAGAAATAGCATTACCACCAAGCGCTACAGATTGTTCACCCGTTGCTTGAGTTTTTGCACCTAAGGCAACCGCTTGAGAAGCAGTTGCGCAAGCCCACTGACCGATAGCAATTGTTTCCGATGCAGAACCGTTGCTTTGGTTACCAATCGCAATAATGCCGTAACCCTCTCTTGTAGCAGAAGCTTTACTATGGTTACCAATAGCGATGTTATCTGTACCCGTTGCAGTAGCATAAGGGCCAACTGCAACGTCTGTTCCTATTGCTGAAGCCTCATGACCCACAGCAACAGCATTACCATTATCTGTTACTTTTGCGGGCGTAATACTGTTTCCAGATGTTGAGCCAATGGAGACAGCTGCCTGCGCCGTTAAAGGCACAAGCTGAGCCGCTGCCAAAGCAACTGCCGCAGCAATAGCCTTCTTCAAAGATTTAGACTTACCTTTGCTCGGCTCAAACTCCGCCACTGCAACGTAAGTATTGGTCGATTCGTTATACACGACCTTATAAGTATGATTCATAAAATATTTCCTCGGTTTTTATGAATGTTCAAATCGTTTGAAAATAAATTTCAAACCCCGTTTTCCTCTGCTTTATAAATTTGTCTCATCAGAATATTTAATGTAATAGAATTTCTTGATAAGACATTTTTCAGAACTTTGGATTTTAATCAAAAATATTTGTTTTATAACTAACTTTTTTGAAATTTTATTAAAATTTTGATGTATATCAAATTTTATATCACTGATTTTTAATTTTTTGCTCTATTGGCAGAGTATTGCCAAATATAGCAATTTACGTGCTAGTTTCTAAAATCTGGTTTATTTACCTGTATCTTTTAAATTTTATTACACACTGAGTAACGTAGGATAAACTTCAGCCCATAGGTATCTACACAAATTGGGAACGTCGGCGGCTCACCGACATGCACAGTCAAATTTTGAGAAATTAGTATGGTTTTTTTGTTTATTTTTCTTAAAAACAGACAATTTCTTTACGTATGTCAGCGAGCCGCCAACGCTTCACCGTAAGATTTGTGTCAATATCTATGGCTACAATCCATTAATTCGATGTGATTATTCACTCAAATAAAGATTTCAGGCTGCATTTTAAATACCAACACATGCAGCCTGAAAACGGATTCTACTGTTTGCAAAAATACGGAAATCTCGTATAATCGCGCTTTCTTATGCGGATGTGGCGAAATTGGTAGACGCACTGGATTTAGGTTCCAGCGCCGCGAGGCGTGAGAGTTCGAGTCTCTCTATCCGCACCAAAACACAAAAAACGGTTCATTTTTGAACCGTTTTTTTATTTTGTCTGTTGGCAGCCTGAAAACAAAAACCGCTTCATGCCTTCAAGCATAAAGCAGTTTTTAATATTCTGGCAGAGAGGAAGGGATTCGAACCCTCGATACGCTATTCACGTATACACGCTTTCCAGGCGTGCGACTTAAACCACTCATCCACCTCTCTATGGAAAGGCGCGTATTGTATGAAATTTTTAAAATTTGAACAAGTTTTTGCAGCCTGAAAAAAACAAAAAACCTGTTTGCCCAAAACAAGCAAACAGGTTTTCAAAATGGCCTCGCCAACAGGAATCGAACCTGTATTTCACGCTTAGGAGGCATGCGTTCTATCCGTTGAACTATGGCGAGAAAACTTAAACTTTATCCACAAAAAACGACAAAATCCCTGCTGCAATCAACGGACCAACAGGAATCCCACCCAAAAAAGCCACACCCAAAATCGTACCAATCATCAATCCCGTTACCAAAGTCGGCTGTGTGCTCATCAGCGACACGCCGCGCCCAGCCAACCATGCCACCAAAACACCAATCGCAATCGCCACCATCATTTTCACGCTGAAAAATGTGGATAACTTCGCCATTTGCGTTTTACCCGACACAATCGGACTCAACACACCAATCGTCAAAATGATAATGCCCCAGTTCAGCGCATGTTTTTCCAGCAACGGCAGATAACGCGACAACGCCGTTTGCTGCATCAGCAACAACACCGCCGCAGAAATCGTAATCGTGCCATTATTGCTCAACACGCCCAGCGCAATCAAAATCACAAGAAACAGGGCAACAGGATTTATTTGTAAAAACATCAAGATACTCGTTTAACTGACAGTTTCGCCATTTCGCGCATGGCGTGAGTAACCTCGTTTTCAGGCAGCATTTTCAAGCATTCAATTGCTTTATCCACAGCCTGCTGCGCTTGTTCCATGCAGTAATTTAACGCATTGGATTCGGTAACATGTCTGTGGATAACTTCAAAATATTCGCGGTCTGCGTTTTGTAAAGCAACGCGAACATCTTGCGCTGCCTGCTCGCTGCCCTGCTGCATTAAATAAATCAACGGCAAAGTGGGCTTGCCTTCCGCCAAATCATCGCCTACATTTTTGCCGATTTGTTCCACGCTGCCTGAATAATCCAGCACATCATCAATGATTTGGAACGCTGTTCCCATATACATGCCAAAATTTTTCAGGGCTTGTTCTTGTTCTGCCGTTGCGCCAGCCAAAATTGCGCCCACTTGTGCGGCAGCTTCAAATAATTTAGCGGTTTTGTATTGAATCACTTGCAAATATTGCGCTTCGGAAATATCCACATTGCCGATATTCATCAGCTGCATGACTTCACCTTCGGCAATGATGTTGGTTGCTTCTGCCATCACTTCCAAAATTTTCAGGCTGCCCGAACCCACCATTAGCTGAAACGCGCGTGTGTATAAAAAATCACCCACCAACACCGCCGCAGCGTTGCCAAACAAATTGTTGGCGGTTTTTCTGCCGCGGCGCAATTCGCTTTCGTCCACCACATCATCGTGCAACAAGGTGGACGTGTGGATAAATTCCACCATCGCAGCGAGTGAATAGAGTTTTTCATCATCGTAACCAATGCTTTTGCCTGCCAAAATGGTGAGGATTGGGCGCAAACGCTTGCCGCCTGCGCTGATGATGTATGTGCCAATTTGCGAAATCAGCGCAACATCGGACTGCACCGCACGACTAATCACGGCATTAACGCGGTCTAAATCGTGTTCCAAGTTTTGCTGGAAATAGGGAATGGTGTGCAACATGATGTCTCTCGGTGTGTGAAATTCGCAAAAGGTTTGGATTATAGCAAGTTTTATTATTTTCAGGCAGCCTGAAAAATAATTTTCAGGCTGCGATAATGGGCGTGTAAATACTTCATTCGCGGTTTCTTTTTTGCCCAAATAAGCGAATACTGCGTTGAAAATACGCGCAAGGTGTGCACCTTGCTTGCATTTTCGCCTTGTATTTGCTTATTTGTGCTAAAAAATCCAACCTGCGAATAAAGCATTTACACGCCCTAATAAAAAAACCTGTTGAAACTCAACAGGTTTAAACTAAATTAGTTTTCTGCGCCTTCGTAAGGACGAACGCTAACAGTTTTGCGGTTCAATGCGCCTTTAGTAGAGAATTCTACATAGCCATCAACTTTTGCGAACAAAGTGTGGTCTTTGCCCATGCCCACGTTGTTACCAGCGTGGAATTTAGTGCCGCGTTGGCGAACGATGATTGAACCTGCTGGAATCAATTCGTTACCGAAAGCTTTCACGCCCAAGCGTTTTGCTTCTGAATCGCGACCGTTGCGAGTGCTACCGCCAGCTTTTTTACTTGCCATGATTTATACTCCTGATTAGATTGGATTAGGCGATTGACAAAATTTCAATGCGTGTGAAATTTTGGCGATGACCTTGACGTTTTTGGTAGTGTTTACGGCGGCGCATTTTGAAAATGCGTACTTTTTCGCCACGACCATGAGCGACAACTTTCGCTACTACTTTTGCACCTGCAACAGTTGGCGCGCCTACTGTTACTTTTTCGCCGTCAGCAATCATCAGAACTTCAAGTTCGATTTGGCTGTCGAGTTCGGCAGGTATCTGTTCTACGTTTAATTTTTCGCCAACGGTAACTTTGTATTGTTTACCGCCAGTTTTTACGACCGCGTACATACTCAACTCCATGAGAATTTATGTTGTATAAAAATGTTCCGCAATCTGCGGAACGAGAAACGTTGCATTATTGCAATATTGTTTTGTTTTGTCAAAATAATATTGATTTTTTGTTTTCAGGCTGCCTGAAAATGCGTACTATATTAGGGCGCGTTGATATTCCATTATCACGATGTCTTTTCCGCCTAAATGCGCGACTACTACGTTGAAAATACGCGCAAGGTGTGCAACCTTGCTTGCATTTTCGCCTTGTATTCGCGCATTTGGACGAAAAATCCAACTCGCGAAATGAAACATCAACACACCCTTATTATTAGTGAGAATTTTCTATGGCACGCAAATCCCCAAAAAATTTAGAAGACGCGATGGCGCGTTTGGAAGTGATTACGCAAACCATGCAAAACACCGTTTTGCCATTGGAAGAGGCGTTGGCAACTTACGAAGAGGGCGTGGAATTGGTGCGCTATTGTCAACAAAAATTAGCAGCGGTAGAACACGCAATTCAGGTGTTGGACAACAATGATTTGAAAGAATTGGAACTTGAAAGTGAATGATTTAGCTCAATGGCAAACACGCGCGGCGGCGCAAACGGAATTGATTTTGCAACGAATACTGCCTGAAAACAGTGTTGTGCCACAGGAATTGCACGAGGCGATGCGTTATTCTGCTTTGGACGGCGGCAAGCGTTTGCGTCCGTTGTTGGTGTTGGCGGCGGCGGAATTGGGCGCGAGCGTTCAGGCTGCGTGTGAAGCAGCAATGGCGGCGATTGAGTGCGTTCATGTGTATTCATTAGTTCACGATGATATGCCTGAAATGGACAACGATAGTTTGCGCCGTGGCAAACCGACTTGTCATGTGAAATATAGCCCTGCGACTGCGCTGTTAGTCGGCGATGCGTTGCAGACGTTGGCGTTTGATGTTTTGTCGCGTGAAACAGAGTTATCCACAGCACGTCAGTTGCGTATGGTGCAAGTGTTGGCGAAAGCCTCAGGCAATTTGGGTATGGCAGGCGGGCAGGCGATTGATTTGGCGAACGTGGGGTGCGATATGTCGCAAGCGGCGTTGGAACAAATGCACAGCCTGAAAACAGGTGCGCTGATTCGTGCAGCGTGTGCGTTGGGCGCGTTATCTTGCCCTGATTTGGACGACAAGGCTTTGGCGGCATTGGATATTTATGCAGCAAAACTGGGCTTGGCGTTTCAAGTGATTGATGATGTGTTGGACTGCGAGGCGGACACGGCAACGCTGGGCAAAACGGCTGGCAAGGACGCGGACGCGAATAAGCCAACTTATGTGAAATTGCTGGGGTTGCACGAGGCGCGTGAATATGCAGAACGCTTGGTGCAAGAGGCGGTGGATGCTTTGGCGATGTTTGGGGATAAGGCGGTGCGATTGCGTCAGTTGGCGGAATTTGTGGTTATCCGTAAAAATTGATTTTGAATACAAAATGCAGCCTGAAAGTGGCTTTATTTTAGAAAAAGGTAAATGATAAAATTTTGGAAAACAACGTTTATCGCACTGAATTTGGTATTACTCACACCTGTGATGACTTGGGCGGAAACGTCGTCTTCAGCTTCTGCGCCACAAATTCATCAACGCGGCTGCCTGAAACCGCCACCACCGCCGACAACAAACCGTATTTGCTTGGCGTTTCGCTGATAATGTCTGTGGATAACGCAAATTTGGCAAAATACTGACATTCCAAAGGGGGCTTGACCTGTGGATAATTGTAAATAAATCATAAAAATCCAATCCTTAATCAGAACAATCGCCAGCCGTTTTATACGTCAAAACAGGCTTAAATCGTGCCACCAATTCAATCAAATCCGCGTCCAACATTGCCGCAATCACATCATCAATTTTCTTATACGCTTGCGGAGCTTCTTCGCAAATCACCACGCCGCCCAATGCCGTTTGGTGCAAATTATCCACAGAAAATTTGTGCGACAAACGCCCTCTACATTCGCCGCATTGCCATTTACGACCTGCTCCGTGTACTAATGAAAACAGCGATTTAGCCGCGTTATCCACAATTGAATGCACCCAATAACTGTAATCGCCACGCGACCCTGGGATTAACACTAAACCGCAATCGCTAGGCGTTGCCCCTTTGCGGTGCAGCCAGCCTTGTTGATTATCTAATTGGATAGATTGCATAAAATTGTGATTTACGTCCAACAAACACACACCGTCCGCGTTCCATTTTGCCAACATACGCTCCGCAATCAACTGGCGATTGGCACACGCAAACCACAACGCCAAATCATGTTCCGCCAAATACGCCAAGTCCGCCAAACCTGCGTGGCTAAATTTATCCACATGAGTGCGTAAAATCTGCTGCCCCAGTCCACGCGAACCACTATGCACAACTAATTGTAAACATTGCGGATTAAAATTTTCAGGCAGCTTTTTGGGCGTGTAAATTTTATCCACAGCCTGCAATTCAGCAAAATGATTGCCACCGCCAATCGTGCCTAATGCTGCCTGAAACGGCGCGTTTGGCAACAATTCATCAATCCGCGTTTGCCAAGTGTCGTCTAATGGTGCGTCAATGCTGCTTAATTGTTTGACTAGCTTGGATAATTTAATTTTATGCACAGGAAAATCAGTTTGCCAAAACGCCATACCGCAACCGATGTCGTTGCCAATCAACGCAGGGTAAAACTGTCCCACGCTGAAAAACGCCGCACCAATCGAATAACCGCGCCCTGCATGCAAATCGGGCATACCTGCCACGCGTTGAATGTGCGGCAGTTTGGCGGTTTTTTCTAGTTGTTGAATGGCGTTGCCCTCAATCCAAGTATTTGAATCTTTAATAATAATGATATTGCCTATTTTAGGGATAACTTTCTATTTTGCTTGATCCATAGATTTTTCAGGCTGCTTTTTGTAGGCAAAATAACCACACAGCAGCCTGAAAAAATTAGCAACTTAAGATAACTGCCGTGTTACCCACAACCCGAAACTTCACATCAAACCCTGCAATCTCCATACCATAAACCCGTTCAGGAATTTCCTGATACGCAGGGCGTGGGTCTTGCGCGATACTTTGCTCAATCAATTCGCGCATTTCTGTGGACAACTGCCCTACTCCGCTTTCAGGCTGCCATTCAATCTCCAATTTCTCAGGCGCACCGCTCACAAAACCCGCTTGCGCGTCAGGTTTCGCTTCCACAAAAGGGATATACGGCTTGATGTCCAGCACAGGCGTGCCGTCCAACAAATCGCCGCCCTTGCACCAAATTTGCACGCGACCATTCAAGTTATCCACACGTTCCAACGGCAGCAACGATAAACCCATGTGATTAGGGCGGTGTGGACTGCGTGTGGCAAATACGCCCATTTTTTTCTTGCCGCCCAATCGTGGCGGACGCACCATTTCTGCCCAACCTTCCGCCACCGCGTCGTGAAACAAAAATTGTACCCAAATGTATTCGAAACCGTCCAATCCGCGCACGGAATCCATTGAAAATTCAGGGTTTAACGTGATACAAATTTTGGCGGCTGGCACAAGTTGCGGTTGGCGTGGAATACCGAATTTTTGGGTATAAGGCGATGAAACCACGCCGATACTGTGGATAAGATGTTGCATTTCAGACTGCCTGAAAAAATAAAAGCGCGATTATAGCATTTATCCACAGCGATGTAGGTTGGCTCTCCGAGCCAACATTGGAACTCTTACCTTTCAAAAGATATTTGCAGCCTAAAAATAAAAAGTCGGCTTGGAAAGCCGACCTACAACAGTTTTGCAGAACTCTCTTTATCCACAACCATTTTCAGGCTACCTGAATGCTATAATCTCGCCATCATTATTTTTCAGGCTGCATTTCTATGTTATCCACAAACACCAGCAAATCCCCTACCATTGCCGCGATTGCCACAGCCACAGGACGCGGCGGCGTGGGCGTAATCCGTATATCAGGCAAAGACTTACTCCCTTTCGCACAACAAATCACAGGCGGCAAAACGCCCAAACCGCGAACCGCGCTCTACACCGATTTCCTAGACCAAAACAGCAACGCCATCGACAACGGTTTACTGCTCTATTTCGCCGCGCCAGCCAGTTTCACAGGCGAAGATGTGATTGAATTACAAGGACATGGCGGACAAATCGTCCTGCAAATGTTGCTGCAACGCTGCTTGGAATTGGGTGCACGAATCGCCGAAGCAGGCGAATTTACCAAACGCGCGTTTTTGAACAACAAACTGGATTTGGCGCAAGCCGAAAGCGTGGCAGACTTGATTGACGCGTCCAGCCAATCCGCCGCACGTATGGCGGTTCGCTCGCTCAAAGGCGCGTTTTCGCAACATATCCACAGCCTCGTGGACGATTTAATTACGCTGCGAATGCTCGTGGAAGCGACTTTGGACTTTCCCGAAGAAGAAATTGATTTTTTGGAAGCGGCAGATGCAAAAGGCAAATTGGCGCGGTTGCAAGTGCAGTTATCCACAGTCTTGCAGCAAGCAGGGCAAGGGGCGATTTTGCGCGAGGGCATGAACGTAGTGCTGGTTGGCGCGCCGAATGTGGGTAAGTCTAGCTTGCTCAATGCGTTGGCTGGCGATGATGTAGCGATTGTTACCGACATCGCTGGCACAACACGCGACACGGTGCGCGAGCAAATCACGTTGGACGGCGTGCCAATTCACATCACGGACACGGCTGGTTTGCGCCAAACCGATGATGTCGTGGAAAAAATCGGCATTGAACGCAGCGAAAAAGCGGTGCAAAACGCGGACGTGGCTTTGGTATTGATTGACCCTGACGAGGGTTTGAATGATACGACACGCGAAATCCTTTTCAGGCTGCCTGAAAATTTAAAACGCATTGAAATTCATAACAAAATTGATTTGCGCGGCGAACAAGCTGGTCTGCAAAACGAGGTTTCAGGCAGCCTGAAATCGGGTGCGGGTATGTTGATAAAATTGTCGGCAAAAACGGGCGAGGGCTTGGATTTGTTGAAACAAACTTTGCTGGACGCGATTGGTTGGCAGGGCGAAAGTGAGGGCTTGTTCCTTGCAAGAACGCGCCATATTCATGCTTTGCAAGCGGCTCAAGTTGAGCTGGAAAATGCGGCATTGTGCGGCAACAATCAGCTTGAATTGTTGGCGGAGCATTTGCGTTTGGCACAAGTGGCGTGCAGTGAGATTACGGGGGAATTTACGGCTGATGATTTGTTGGGCGTGATTTTCTCGCGGTTTTGTATCGGTAAATAAGCCATAAAAGTCTTGCAATGGAGCGGCTGCGGCTCGCCGACAGATTTCAACGCAAAGAATTTGCCTATCCTTCAGCAAAATTTAACTATAGATGTCGGCGAGCCACCAACGCTCCATATTTGCTATAACAAATAAAAAAGCAGCCTGAAAATAGGGATAACTCCGTTTTCAGGCTGCTTTTTCTATTGCTGTCTTTCAATAATAATTTGATTGCTGTCCACACGCCCTTTTGTTTAGCTAACCATCTTATTGATAACTAACTATTTTGTTTCATTATCCACAGGCTGCCCTTTTATCTTGGTGACAAAATCCATCATCGCAAACACAAATCCCTTGTCCACTTCCACTTTGGTTTGATAACGCATCATTGTTGGCACTTCACGCGTCCACGTTGCAAAATCCTGCGCTTGATTGGCTGGGAATGTTGCTTCACCGCCCGCGCGTAAACCGTGTTCGCCCATCATCATTTGATTGCCGTGCGATGCAACTGCAAAACCGCTTTGCGCCACCGCCAATAGCATGGCGTTTGTGGCTTCTTCACTTTCAGATTTAGTGATGCAACGCTCTTGCTGCTCTTGAAACAATTTCGCAAATGGCACAATCGCTAACTTATCCACATCTTTCAGGCTGCCTTGCCATTAAATTTTGTCTAATTTCACATTATCAAACTGAAATCCACCCATTTTGCCCAGTTGCTCAAACGCCAATTTATCTGATTTCGTATCAAGATAGCTGTCAATTTTGATGTTATCCACAGATATTTGACTATTTCCGTTGTTTGCTTTGATATTTTTCACAGAAAACGTGTCTTTTATGGAACGTAACAAGAGTTCATCAGGTTCGCCTGTTTGGTTTTGCTTGTAAACAGCGTGGTTACGTTGAAATAAAATTGACCGCCACTAATCGCAAACTTCGGCGCGGAAAACGTGATGTTATCCACAGAATACTGCTTATTTTTCGCTTGGCTGAACGTGAAATCTGCACGAATGTCGTCCCATTCAAAGCGTGTGTAGACATCGGGTTCGTGCGTGTTGGCTGGCATTTTCCAACGCATTTTGATGTTGCCAGCCCAAGAAATTTGCGTGTTGCTGTTGAACAGGAAAACTTATTCGCCCTATGGTTTAATCAAGTAAACTTTTGATTTAATGCGATAACCTGCTATTCTGCGTTGAATTTTGTCTTCGCCACGAAAACGGAATTTTTCGCTTCGGCAACATAAATTGGGGATAACATCAGATGTCCATTTGGCTGCGCCTGACATCATGCCTATATCAAACTCGGTGGCTAAAAAATCCACCGTTTGTCTTTCAGATTGACTTCTGAATAGAATTGCTTGAGTTGGCGATTGGCATACATGCTGCCACCAGTCGTGCCAACCGCAATAACGGCGACTAATCCGCCAATTGCCCATTTGTCCATAAAATCTCCTTAATGCAGCCTGAAAATCATTTTCAGGCTGCTTTCAATACTGAATCGCGCCAAATCACTTTGCCTTCAACCCATTCATGTGCATTTTCAGGCTGCGTTTTCTGTTCAATCTGTTGCAACAGAATCTCAATCGCTTGTTTGCCCATTTCCGTGTAAGGCAGTTCCACAGTTGTGAGCGCAGGATACAGCGTTTCGGCGATTTGTTTGTGGTCATCAAAACCTGCAACCGAAATTTCTTCAGGTACTTTAATCCCTTCGGTGCGCAACATACCGTAAACGCGCATCGCCATTTCATCGTTGCCGCAGCAAATCACGCTCGGTCTTTCAGGCTGCTGCAAAACGTGGTGTAGCGCTTGCCACAAATCATCAATGCTGTTGTGGCGTGTGGTGTAACCAGTCGCAATCAGGTTTTCATCTGTGGATAACTGGGCTTGTTGCAACGCGGCGCGATACCCTGCTAATCGCAACGGCGTGGCGGCGATGTGGTTGGGCGGCGTTAAATAGGCAATGCGTTTGTGTCCGTGTGCAATCAGTTGCTCGGTTAAACGGCGTTGGTTGCTTTCATCATCGGGCAACACGGCTGGTGTATTGTCGTCATCAAAACAATTCAGCAGCACCACGGGGCAATCGGGCTTAAACGGCAGCGCGATTTTCTGATGAAATTCGGACACGCACACAATCCCTTCGGCGCGATATTGCTGAAAGCGGCGAATCGCATCTGCAAGGCGATTGGGGTTATTGCCGCAATGCAACACCAGCAGCGTTTTACCCGTTTGCTCCGCGACCATGTGTGCGCCTTTGGTCAGAAAAATATCAGGCAAACCGCCTTGAATGTCTGCGGCTTCAATGTTGTCCGTGGTTACGCCCATAATCACGCCAATCAGCCCTGAACGGTGTGAACGCAAGGTTCGTGCAGCTGACGATGGGATATAGCCCAGTTCGTTCATGCTGCGTTCAACGCGTTCGCGTGTGCTGTCTTTCACGCTTTTGTCTTGGTTCAACACGCGGCTGACGGTTTTGGGCGAAACACCTGCGTGTTTTGCTACGTCGTAAATCGTGGTCATGTTTGCCTTTTCTTTATAAATAAAATGCAGCCTGAAAATGTTTTCAGGCTGCATTTTTATACGCTAAATCAGTAGCGTTGATGAAATTATTTTTTGATACAAGGCGACAACGTCCGCCGTGTACGAATAGTACATAAGGACGTTGGCAACGCAGTAGCAAAAGATAAGTGCATTAACGAGATTAGATTTTTTCAGCGAAGAATTTTAATGTGCGAACCAGTTGGCAAGTGTAAGACATTTCGTTGTCATACCAAGCCACAGTTTTCACCAATTGTTTGTCGCCAACCGTTTGAACACGTGTTTGAGTCGCGTCAAACAATGAACCGAAGCTCATGCCAATCACGTCTGAAGATACAATTTCATCTTCTGTGTAACCAAAAGATTCAGTAGCAGCCGCTTTCATTGCAGCATTCACTTCTTCAACCGTTACATTTTTTTCCAATGTGCAAACCAATTCAGTCAAAGAACCAGTGGGCACTGGAACGCGTTGTGCAGAACCGTCCAATTTGCCGTTCAATTCAGGGATGACCAAGCCGATGGCTTTTGCAGCACCAGTGCTATTTGGCACGATGTTAGTCGCAGCAGCGCGCGCACGACGTTTGTCGCCTTTGCGATGTGGCGCGTCCAAAGTGTTTTGGTCACCAGTGTAACCGTGGATAGTGGTCATCAAACCTTGTACTACGCCGAATTGTTTTTGCAATACGGCAGCCATTGGGGCTAAGCAGTTAGTTGTGCAAGAAGCCGCAGAAATCACGGTTTCGCTGCCGTCCAAAATGTCGTGGTTTACGTTGAATACAACCGTTCTCATGTCGTTGCCAGCAGGAGCTGAAATCACAACTTTACGCGCACCTGCACGAATGTGTGCTTCCGCTTTGTCTTTGCTAGTGAAGAAGCCTGTGCATTCCAAAACTACGTCCACGCCCAATTCTTTCCAAGGCAATTCTTCAGGGTTTGCTTTGGCAAATGCTTTGATTTCTTTACCATTTACCACAAAAGCATCTTCTTTTTGTTCGATTGTGCCGTCAAAACGACCTTGAGTCGTGTCGTATTTGAACAAGTGAACCAGCATATCAGCAGGAGTCAAATCGTTTACGGCTACCACTTCAATACCGTCTGTTTTCAAGATTTGGCGCAATGCTAAACGACCAATACGACCAAAACCATTGATAGCTACTTTAACGCTCATAATTTTTCCTGGTGGTGTCCTGAAAAGTGTGCTGTAAAACTAAACAATGCCAAAGTGAATATCAAAGAAAGCCAAATCAAAAACTTTCTTGTGATAAAACATACTTTTAGAAAAGCAACACGTTTTTCTAAACGCTCGCCTTACTTTGTGCCGTAAACGACAGTTATTACCCTCAATGCCAACTGTGTGTTGCTTACCAACTAGATGCCATTCTTCATTTGAAAAGACATTTAAAAATGCAGCCCAGTCGTCGGTCGCAATTCTGTCATAGGTTACACGCAACTCTTTCAAACGCCGTTTGAGTGCTCGCGCTGTTGCTAAATCGCGCTTACCCCAAACGTAAGCGACAATTTCGCCACTTTCTCTGTGATAGGCATAGACTAGCCACACTTTATTAGACTTGTTACCGACAAATGTCCAAAACTCGTCTATTTCAAGTGTAGAGTAATGTTTTTGTTTAGGAAATGGCTCAAACTCATGGCGTTTTAAGGCAGCCTGAACTTTGTCTTTGCTGTAACCCGTAATTGCTGCAATATCGCGAATGCCACAACCTCTAACGGTCATTCTCCAAACCTGTTCATCAACTTTGGAATGACAACCCTTATAGGTAAGGTTATGGTCGCCAATAAAATTACGGCAGCAATCTTTGCAAAAATATTTTTGTTTACGATTGCCAAAGTAGCCATTTTTCTTTATATTTTGTCCTTGGCAGCGAGGACATTTCAGAGTTATTTGTATTTTCACACATTCAATAATACTCTGTTTTCGCTGCTTTTTTATTGCTTATTTTTTACAGCACACTTTTCAGGACACCACCTTTTTCCTTTGCTAATGAGATTAGGGTTTAAAAATGGTGTTGTTTTACCACAAAAATCAAAAGTTTCAAAAGACTACATGCAGTTTTATGTGAACGATTTTGGTTGGTTGAATTTAAATAAAAAATTAAAGTATTAATATATAAAAAGATGATTTTTATGATGCCTACGCCCATTTGTGGATAAGTAAATAAACTGTTTGATTTTATTTTAAATACTGATTTTCAAAACGGTGTGGTTTACGCGCCGTATAAAAATGGAATGGCTGTGGATAAAAATTTAGCCTGAAAGCCGTTCTGTGGATAAAATAACCTTATCAAACCCTTAAACTGGGTTAAACACACATTTACGCAGCCTGAAAATTGGGTATGATGTGAAACATTCAAATGATTTTTCAGGCTGCCTGAAAGGAAAGTTATGAAACAAAGAACATTAAAACAAACAGTTACCGCCACAGGAGTAGGCTTGCACTCAGGCGAGCGCGTGAAACTGACGCTACACCCTGCCGCAGAAAACACAGGCATTCAGTTTCGCCGTAGCGATTTATCGGGCGAACAAGGCGAAATTGTGTCGCTCACGCCCTATTTGATTAACGACACGCGCCTGTCGTCCACAATCGTTACCGAAAACGGCATTCGCGTTGGCACGATTGAACACATTATGTCGGCGTTGGCGGCTTATGGTGTGGATAACGTGCTGATTGAGCTGAACGCGCCTGAAATTCCGATTATGGACGGCAGCAGTTTGCCGTTTATCTTTTTGCTACAAGACGCTGAAATTGTGGAACAAAATGAGCCAAAACGCTTTTTGCGCATTTTGAAGGAAATAGAAATTAAAGAGCCAAACAAATGGGTGAAATTCACGCCGTATGATGGCTTTAAAGTGAGCTTAACGATTGAGTTTGACCACCCTGTCTTCAACCGTTCTGCGCCGACTTTTGAGATTGATTTTGCTGGGAAATCTTATGTCGAAGAAATCGCTCGGGCGCGGACGTTTGGGTTTATGCAGGAAGTGGAATTAATGCGCGCGCATAATTTGGGCTTGGGTGGCAATTTGTCGAACGCGATTGTGATTGATGATGTGGACGTGTTGAATCCAGAGGGTTTGCGTTATCCTGATGAATTTGTGCGCCATAAAATTTTGGACGCGATTGGGGATTTGTATATTATGGGACACCCGATTATTGGGGCGTTTCAGGGGTATAAATCGGGGCATGCGATTAATAATGCGTTGCTTCGCGCGGTGTTGGCGGACGAGAGTGCTTATGAGTGGGTGGAATTTGGTGAAGAGGATATAGGTTTGCCGAGTGCGTTTTTTGGGGTGGATACTTTGAAGGCAGCCTGAAAACTGGGTTATCGTGATTTAATCCACTATATCCACAAAAAGCAGCCTGAAAAGAGTTATTCACTTTTTTCAGGCTGCTTTTTCACATGAGTTATACCGTTAAATGTTGATATTTTTCAATTGGTTATTTAATTATTCACAAAGTTATTCACAGATTTATGGTTTTCAGGCTGCGTTTTATATTTAGAAAACAAAATGCAGCCTGAAAACACGTCTGTGGATAATTAAACTGAAATCTTCACTGCCGTGCCACTAACAGTAACCATCATCATGCCGTTGGTTTCGCCCAGTACTTCGTAGTCAAAATCCACGCCAATTACGCCGTTTGCGCCCATTTCTTTGGCAGCTTCTTTCATTTCGTCCAACGCGGCGTTGCGTGCGCCTGCTAATGCACGTTCATAGCCCCCTGCCCGTCCGCCAACCACGTCGCGGATTGAGGCGAACATATCGCGGAAGATGTTTGCGCCGATAATGGCTTCGCCGTTTACTACGCCTAAATAGGCTTCAATTTGCACGTCTTTGGGTTCAATCGTGGCGATGAAAAAGCCTTTTTCTTTGTTTGATGAGAACCAGCCCATAATTACTCCTGTGGATAAGTTTGAAACCTTGGCAAAATCTCTATCTTTGCATTTTTCTTCGCCGCACTATGCGGACTGATTTTGTTGCCAAATTAAAATTTGGACAAAATCTAGTCTGCGCTGCTATGGCTTTGAAAACTGCTCAAATCTAGCGTTTTGCCAAGGTTTCAATTGATTATAAACGCAGCCTGAAAAATAATTTTCAGGCTGCGTTGTTTTCTTAAAAATTACACTTCGTATGTGCTAGACGCTGTGTTGCCGCCTGTGCCCGTCCAGTTGGTGTGGAAAAACTCACCGCGTGGTTTATCAGTTCGCTCGTAAGTGTGTGCGCCGAAGTAGTCGCGTTGTGCTTGCAGCAGGTTGGCTGGCAAACGTGCGGTGGTGTAGCCGTCCAAGAAGGTGATGGCGGCTGCCATACATGGCATTGGCACGCCAATTTCAATGGCTTTGGCTACGGTTTTGCGCCACGCTGGTAAGGCGTTTGCCAAGATTTTTTGGAAGTATGGGTCTGCACCCAAGAACGCTAAATCTGGGTTGGCTTCGTATGCGTCGCGGATGTTGCCTAGGAACACGCTGCGGATAATGCAGCCTTCGCGCCACAATAAGGCGGTGTTGCCGTAGTTCAGTTTCCAGTTGAAGGTTTCGCTGGCTTCATGAATCAGCATGAAACCTTGTGCGTAAGAAATGATTTTGCTGGCAAGCAGTGCCAAACGCAGTGATTCTAACCATTCTTCACGGCTGCCTGAAACGGGCGTGATGTTGCGTGGGAACAGGCTTGATGCGGCAGCGCGTTGGTCTTTCAATGCGGATACGCAACGGGCAAACACGGCTTCTGAAATCAGGGTTAATGGAATGCCCATGTCCAAGGCGTTGATGCCTGTCCATTTGCCTGTGCCTTTTTGACCTGCGGTGTCGAGGATTTTTTCAACCAATGGTGTGCCATCTGTGTCTTTGTATGCCAGAATATCGGTTGTAATATCAACCAGATAAGAGTTCAACTCAGTTTGTTTCCATGCTTTGAAGGTTTCGTGCATTTCATCGTAAGTCATGCCCAAACCGTCTTTCATGAATTGGTAAGCTTCGCAAATCAGTTGCATATCGCCGTATTCAATGCCGTTATGAACCATTTTGACGAAGTGTCCTGCGCCGTTTTCGCCCACCCAGTCGCAGCAAGGTTCGCCGTTTGGGGTTTTGGCTGAAATGGCTTGCAAGATAGGTTTTACGTGTTCCCATGCTTCTGGATTGCCACCTGGCATGATTGATGGGCCGTGGCGCGCGCCTTCTTCGCCGCCTGATACGCCTGCGCCAACAAAGCGAATGCCTTTTTCTGCTAATGCGGTGGTGCGACGATTAGTGTCTGGGTAATTTGAGTTACCTCCGTCAATAATGATGTCGCCTGCTTCTAATAGTGGAACGAGTTGGTTGATGAAGTCGTCTACAACGCTACCTGCACGAACCATGAGCATAATTTTTCGTGGTTTTTCCAATTTGTCCACAAGGTCTTGCAAGCTGTATGCGCCAATGATATTTGTGCCTTTGGCTGCACCATTCAGAAATTCATCTACTTTGCTGGTTGTGCGGTTATGCGCAACCACTTTGAAGCCTTTGTCGTTCATGTTCAAAATCAAGTTTTGACCCATTACGGCTAAGCCAATTACACCAATATCGCCTTTCATGTTTGTCCTTTCAGCGTAAAAAATTGGAAACGGCAAAACTTTACTCCATTGATTAGGGGTTAGACAAGGTTTTGTAATAAAAATTCAGCTTTGTAACAATTCTTAACTTTAAATATAAATAGATTATGATTATATTGATAGACGAATTATGCTGTGGATAAGTTTAAAAATGATTTAAATACAAATATGTGAGTGAAATTAATTGAGCAGAATAAGGGCTTGGAAAAAGGGAAAGTTTGGTTGTGGATAATTTTGAATAAAATAGTTAGATTTTCTAACTAATGTGAATAAATTTGAGATTGTTCTGAATATGTGAATAAAGTTATGCTCAATCCAAAAGCAGCCTGAAAAAGATAACCTATTCAATCTTTTTGCTTTCCTTTAAAATGGCGATTTATTTGTTTCAGGCTGCCTGAAATAATAGTTTGATTATTTTGACAATTTAGTTGTGAGAGAAAATATGAAAGCCTTAGTTGCAGTAAAACGAGTGGTGGATTACAACGTGAAAGTGCGCGTGCAAGCCGATGGCTCGGGCGTGGATATTGGCAATGTGAAAATGTCGATGAATCCATTTGATGAAGTGGCAGTTGAAGAAGCGGTGCGATTGAAAGAGGCTGGCAAAATCAGCGAAATCGTGGCGGTTTCTTTGGGCGTGAAAAAATGCGAAGACACGTTGCGCACGGCGTTGGCAATGGGTGCTGACCGTGCCATTCATGTGGAAACTGATGAAGCGTTAGAACCACGCGTTGTGGCAAAATTATTGCAAAAAGTGGCGGAAAAAGAGCAGCCTGAAATTTTGTTACTGGGTAAACAGGCGATTGACGATGATGCGTGTGAAACGGCACAGCGTTTGGCGGCTTTGTTGAACGCGCCACAAGCGGCGTTTGCTAGCAAAGTGGAATTGGGCGAGGAAGAAGTGGTGGTTTCGCGTGAAATTGATGGCGGTGTGGAAACCGTTGCGTTGAAGTTGCCTGCTGTGATTAGCGCGGATTTGCGTTTGAATGAACCGCGTTTTGTGAAATTGCCTAATTTGATGGCGGCGAAAAAGAAACCGTTGGAAAAATTAACGGTGGCAGATTTGGGCGTGGATTTAACGCCGCGTTTGCTTGTGAAACAATATGCTGAACCGAAAGCGCGTCAGGCTGGTGTGAAAGTGGCTGATGTGGCTGAGTTAGTGGCAAAATTGGCGGCTGCCAAAGCAATTTAAGGAGACGATGATGACTGTATTGGTATTGGTAGAGCATAATAATCAAGCACTTAACCCTGTAACCTTACACGCGGTTGCGGCAGCACAAAAATTGGGTGAAGTGCATGTGTTGGTAGCAGGTTCAGGCAGCCTGAAAGTGGCGGAACAAGCCAGTCAAATCGCTGGTGTAGCAAAAGTTTTACATGCAGACGCGGCGCATTTAGGTGAAGGTTTGGCGGAAGAAATCGCGGCGCAAATAGTGGCTTTGGCTGAACCTTATGCACACGTTTTGGCGGCAGCGAGCGCGTTTGGTAAAAACGTGATGCCACGTGTGGCTGCGTTGTTGGATTGTTCGCAAATATCTGATTTAACTGAGATTGTGGATAACAAAACCTTTGTTCGTCCAACTTACGCTGGCAATGTGTTCACAACGGTTCAAAGTGATGAAGCAAAATTGGTTTTGACGATTCGTGCGAGTGCGTTTGATGTGGCGAGCCAAGGTGGTTCAGCAGAAATTGTTTTTGTATCAAGCACTTCTGCGCAAAGCTTGAGCCGTTTTGTGTCGCGTGAATTGCAAACGTCTGACCGTCCTGAATTAACGCAAGCGCGTGTGGTGGTGGCTGGCGGACGTGCTTTGGGCAGCGCGGAACAATTTAGCGCGGTGTTGAACCCGTTGGCTGATGTGTTGGGCGCAGCGATTGGCGCGAGCCGTGCGGCGGTGGACGCAGAATATGTGGCGAATGATTGCCAAGTGGGTCAAACAGGCAAGATTGTTGCGCCTGATTTGTATATTGCGGTGGGTATTTCGGGTGCAATTCAGCACACGGCGGGTATGCAAGGCAGTAAAACCGTTGTAGCAATCAATAAAGACCCTGATGCGCAGATTTTCAATGTGGCAGATTTTGGGATTGTTGGCGATTTGTTTGAAATTGTGCCGCAATTAACGGAAGCGTTGAAAGCAAGATAAACTGTATAAATCATGTTTCACATGAAACATAAAACATTTGCAGCCTGAAACATTTTTCAGGCTTCCATTGATAAATATAATTAATTAAAATAGGACAGTAACGCATCTGTGAAATTATCATAACTAGGCAAAATTGAACGCATATATTTCTTAATATTTGCCCATGTTTTTTCTATTGGATTTAATTCAGGCGAATAAGGTGCAAGCGGTAGCATTTTATACCCCAAATGATGCCCCATTTCTTGCAGAATACCCATTCTGTAAAATCTAGCATTATCTAAAATAATCAATGACTTTTCAGGTAAATTGGGCAATAGCATAGTTTCAAACCATGCTTCAAAAAAATCGCTGGTCATTGTATTTTGATAAATCATTGGCGCAATTAAATTTTGCCCAATTTGCGCTGCAACTAATGATAAGCGTTGGTATTTTCTACCGCTTATCTTGGTTTTAACAATTTTCCCTTTCAGACTACGAGCATACGGACGAAAGAAATAGGTATCAAATCCTGTTTCATTCAAATAAACAAGCGGGTAGTCAGAAAATTGGGCTAACTGAGCTAAATAATGAGCTACTTTTTCTGGGTCTTGTTCTTTGTAAGTGGTGGTCTTTTTTTACGCGTGATACCTAATTTTTTGAGCGCATAAAAAAATAGTTGATGTGGAGCAACTAAACATTTCAGTCCTTTCATAGAGATAAGCATCAGGATTTTGTTCAATATATTGTTTGAGTGCTTGCGTATCCAATTTAGTGGCATTTTGCCCTTTGACTTGATGTTTCAGGCTACCTGTTTGTTCTTCTAATTTAATCCAAAGGTAAAGCGTATTTCTTGAGATACCATAGGTTTTGGCAACTTTACTTGCATTGTTACATTGCTTGTAACAATTTAATGCTTTTTCTCGTAAATCAATTGAATATGCCATTTTATGAACCTTAAAGATAAAATTAGAATTGCACAATTTTATTTTGAATTTACTATAAAAAGATTGTATAAAAAAATGAACATTACTCTACCGATTGAAGCAAAAGAAATTCAAAAACTGATTCCCCATCGCTACCCTTTTATGTTGATTGACCGCATTACAGAATTTGAAAGCGGCAAAACTTTAACCGCATTGAAAAATGTGAGCATTAACGAACCACAATTCACAGGACATTTTCCTGAATTTCCCGTAATGCCAGGTGTATTGATTATTGAAGCGATGGCGCAAGCATGCGGCGCATTAGCTATTTTGAGTGAAGGCGGACGTAAGCCAGATGAAATCTTCTTCTTTGCAGGCATTGATAACGCACGCTTCAAACGCCAAGTCATTCCTGGCGACCAACTGGTCTTCAAAATTGAACTGTTGCAAAGCAAACGCGGTATTGGCAAATTTGCAGCCAAAGCGTTTGTGGGCGACGAATTAGCGGTTGAAGCTGAAATCATGTGCGCGAAACGTAAAGTCGCAATGTAAAGTTTCAGGCTGCATTCAATATTTGCAGCCTGAAAAAATATTCCCAAAAGGAAAAATAAGATGAGTAATTTAATTCACCCTACCGCGATTATCGACCCAAAAGCCGAGCTAGACAGCAGCGTGAAAGTCGGCCCGTACACCGTGATTGGCGCGAATGTGCAAATTGGCGCAGGCACAGAAATTGGCGCGCACACCGTGATTGAAGGACACACCACAATCGGCGAAAACAACAAAATCTTCCAATTCGCCAGCTTGGGCGCACAACCGCAAGACAAAAAATACCGCGATGAACCCACAAAACTTATCATCGGCAACGGCAACACCATTCGCGAATTCACCACGTTCAACACAGGCACAGTAACAGGCATCGGCGAAACACGCGTGGGTGATGACAACTGGATTATGGCGTATTGTCACTTGGCGCACGATTGCGTGATTGGCAACCACACCATTTTCGCCAACAATTCCAGCTTGGCAGGACACGTTGAAATTGGCGATTACGTTGTGTTGGGTGGTTACACGCTGGTGTTCCAATTCTGCCGCGTTGGTGCGTATGCGATGACTGCCTTCGCAGCAGGCGTTCACAAAGACGTACCACCGTATTTCATGGCATCAGGCTATCGCGCCGAGCCAGCTGGTTTAAACAGCGAAGGCATGCGCCGCAATGGTTTTTCTGCTGAGCAAATCGCCAACGTGAAAAAAGCCTATAAAGCGATTTATATGCAAGATTTGCCATTGGAAGAAGCCAAAGCCAAAATTGCAGAAATGGCGAAAGAAAACAGCGAATTATTGATTTTGAGCGACTTTTTGCATACATCACAACGCAGTATTATTCGCTAAAATTCACACAGCCTGAAACCGCAGTCTGAAAAAATATTTGACAGACTTGTAATAAACAGGTATAGTTCAATTCTTCTGACGCGGGATGGAGCAGCATGGTAGCTCGTCGGGCTCATAACCCGAAGGTCGTAGGTTCAAATCCTGCTCCCGCAACCAATTCAAAACCGCTTAGTTTTTCTAAGCGGTTTTTTCATTTGCTAACTTCTCACTCATCACGAATATGTTAAACCAAGAAATCATTATTCACGGAACTACCAGCAATGGTAAAGTGTTCCGTCCAAGCGACTGGGCAGACAGATTGTGCGGCATTTTGTCTTCGTTCAACAAAGAAGAGCAAACCTATCAAGAATGGGTACACCCCGTTGTGATTGATGATATTCGCTGCATCAAAATCAGCCCCGAATTGGAAGAGCGCAACACCGCAATGTTTCGCTTTCTGATGGATTTTGCCGCAGATAACGATTTACGCATGATGAATTATCCACAGCAAGAAGAAGCAGAAGAAACGACAGATTCTGTGGATAACTCAGCAGAAGAAGCTGATGAAGAAGAAACCGAAAATGCAGGCGGATTGCGCGAAATCATGCCCAATGAAACCGCGTCCGCGTTCGCTGCATTGAGCGTATTGCGCCCTACTCTCAACGATATTAACCGCTTTGTTACCCAAGTGAACACCATTCAACGCGCACAAGGTTATCGCTTGCTGGGTGTGTTTGAAGCAGGCAAAACAGGCGCAGTTGCCGTGTGTGGTTTCCGAGAAGTAACCGATTTATTAAGCGGACGACATTTTCGCATTGATGATTTGGTTGTGATTCCGCAATATCGCCAACGCGGTTACGCCGTGCAACTGCTTTCAGAAGTGCGCCGCATTGCGCAAGAAAACGGTATCAGCCAAATTCATGTGGATAGCCATGTGGGCGCAGAACGCACGATTGCCCATCGCGTGTATTTCCGTTTTGGTTTTGCTATTCAGTCTTATCACTTTGTATGTAATATTGATTAAGTTATCCACAAAATAGAACGCAGCCTGAAAAATAATTTTCAGGCTGCGTTCTATTTTATGTGGGCAACTCTAATGTGCATCGTCCCAATTTTTCCCAACCCCCACTTCCGCCAGCAAAGGTACATTCAATACCCCTTCGCCCACGCTTGCCATAATCACAGGCAACTGGCTTTGAATCAACGCCAATTCATCTTCAGGCACTTCCAACACTAGCTCATCATGCACCTGCATAATCAAACGCGTTTTCAGGCTGCGTTCTTTCAAGAAATGCGAAGTGGCAATCATCGCCCGTTTAATCAAATCGCTTGCCGTGCCTTGCATAGGTGCATTGATGGCAGCACGTTCCGCCCCAGCGCGAACCATCGCATTTTTCGCATGAATATCAGGCAAATACAATCTGCGCCCAAACAGCGTATCCACATAACCCAGTTGCGCCGCCTGCTCTTTCGTGCGCTGCATATAATCCGCCACGCCTGTATAACGCGCAAAATAGCGTTTAATAAACATAGACGCAGACACGTTATCAATCCCCAAAGACTTCGCCAAACCATATTCGCTCATGCCGTAAATCAGCCCGAAATTGATGGTTTTCGCGTAACGGCGTTGCTCAGAAGAAATGCTTTCAGGCTGCATACCAAACACTTCCGCTGCCGTGCGTCTATGCACATCTTCGCCATTTTGAAACGCAGCCTGAAGCGTCGCGTCGCCAGACAAATGCGCCATAATCCGCAATTCAATCTGCGAGTAGTCCGCCGACACAATTACACTGCCTTCAGGCGCACTAAACGCACGGCGAACACGTCGCCCTTCTTCTGTGCGAATGGGGATATTTTGCAAATTCGGATTATTACTGGCTAAACGCCCCGTAATCGCCACGGCTTGCGCGTAATTGGTGTGAATGCGCCCCGTTTGCGGCGAAATCATTTCAGGCAGTTTGTCGGTGTAAGTAGATTTTAATTTGGCTAAACCACGGTTTTGTAAAATAATTTTGGGTAACGGATAATCATCAGCCAATTTTTCCAACACCGATTCATCAGTTGAAAAACCGCCTTTTGCCGTTTTCTTCACGCCTTTGGTTGGAATGCCCAATTTTTGGAACAAGATTTCTTGCAACTGTTTGGGCGAGTTCAAATTGAATGGCTGCTCTGCCAACGCATACGCTTGCTGTTCCAATTCCAATAATTTTGCGCCCAATTCCGCGCTCTGTTTGGCTAATTCCGCACGGTCAATAAACACGCCGTTGCGTTCCATTTCAAACAACACTTGCGCGACGGGCAATTCCATTTTTTCATACATTTCAAGCTGTTTAGCGTCCATTTGTGCGCGTAAATGCTGCTCCAAACGCAAAGCGAAATCTGCGTCCTGACACGCGTATTCAGTCGCTTGCTCAATGCTCACATCGGCAAACGAAATTTGTTTTGCGCCTTTGCCACACAAACTTTCGTAAGTAATCGTTTCCAAGCCTAGCCAGCGTTCCGCCAACTCGTCTAAGCCATGCCCTTTGTGGCTTTCCACGATATACGAAGCTAACATGGAATCGCCCACAATACCTTTTAAATCAATGCCATGATTTTTAAAAACGTGCTGGTCGTATTTCAAATTCTGCCCGATTTTGCCCAGCGTTTCGCTTTCCAAAAACGGTTTCAGGCTGCCTGAAATGGTGTCCCAATCCAGTTGTTGTGCGGCTAAGGTGTGCGAAACAGGAATGTAAACCGCGTCGCCAGCCGCAAAGGCAATGCTGATGCCAACCAATCGCGCGGATAGGTGTTCCAGCGATGTGGTTTCGGTGTCCAAGCCGATTTGTGAACTGGCTTGCAAGCGCATAACCAAAGCAGCTAATTGTTCAGGCGTGGTAATAGCTTGATAATTCAGCTCTTTTGGTGTGGCGGCAAATTGTGGTTCTGCTTTTTCAGGCTGCGTGAATGCGGGTTCTGCGAATAAATCGCCGCTTTCGCCTTGGGTTAAATGCGATTCGGCTTCTTTCAACCATGTTTTGAAACCGAGTTCACGGAAACGTGGCGCGAGTTTGCCCCAGTTGGGCGTTTGATGCGTTAAATCTGCTAAGCCGTTGGGTAATTCGTTGGCTAAATCCACATCGGTTTTAATCGTTACCAATTCATACGATAGCGGCAAACGGGGCAAGGCGGCGCGTAAGTTTTCGCCAATTTTGCCTTTGAACTCGTCTGCGCGGCGCATGATTTCTTCCAGCGAGCCAAATTCTGCGAGCCATTTGGCGGCGGTTTTTTCGCCACATTTTTCCACACCAGGCACGTTATCCACTTTGTCGCCCATCAGCGCGAGAAAATCGCGGATTTGGTGTGGCTGTACGTTGAATTTGGCAAACACGCCTTGTTCGTCCAGCGTTTCGTTTTTCATGGTATTGACGAGCGTAATCTGTGGATTAACCAGTTGCGCCATGTCTTTGTCGCCTGTGGATATGATGACGTTCATACCTTGCGTGGCAGCCTGAACAGCGAGTGTGCCAATCACGTCATCGGCTTCTACATCGCTGATTTTTAATACTTTCCAGCCCATGAGTTCAACCAGTTCTGGCAGCATTTCGGCTTGCGGACGCAGGTCGTCTGGCATGGGTGGGCGCGTGGCTTTGTAGTCTGGGAACAGGGTGTGGCGGAAGTTTTTGCCTTTTGCGTCAAACACGACGGCGCAGTAATCGGCTGGCTGGTCGGCGCGGAGGCTTTGCAGCATTTTGAGTACGCCATACACGGCGTTGGTGGGTGTGCCGTCGGGTGCGGTGAGGTGGGTGAGTGCGTAAAAGGCGCGGTAGAGATAGGACGAGCCATCCACGAGTAGTAAGGTTGATTGTGTCATTTTGGGAAAACTTTGTTGTTGATGGGCGGATTATACGCAAATCGCAGCCTGAAACTTTTCAGGCTGCAAAAAATAATGGGTAAATTCGCCCTACTCTGTTGTTTAAACTATCGCAGCCTGAAAACTGTTTTCAGGCTGCGTTTGTTTATAGTTGATGCAATTATTTTTTAAGACAAGGCGACAACGCCCGCCGTGTACGAATAGTATATAAGGGCGTTGGCAACGCAGTATTAAAAGATAAGTGCATTAACTATATTTGGCTGGGAAGTGTAAATCGGTTTGAGTGTAATTCAGTTCTTTGGGAATGTGAATGTGATAACCCAATGTGTTTAAACGGGAAAGGGAAAACTCGGTTTCTATGCTGTGTTTGTCGGGGAAATAGCTGGTAAAGGTTTTCACGCTGTGGGTGCTGGTTAATCGGATTCGGCTGGAAAAATGTGCGCCTAAAATATGGGTGGGGTTGAGTTGTGGCGCAAAGCGTTGCCAGACTTGTCCGTACTCGCAAGAAAAGTGCAGCGCAACGGAGGAAGGGGCAAAGCGCAAGCCGTGTTGTTCTAGAGCTTTTCTGTGCAATACGGACAGAAATAAATCTTCGGCTAGGGTGTTATTGTGCGTGTATTGGATTTTAATGGGTTCGGTGGTGCTTGAACCTGTGGTTTTGATGCTGGCTGGTAAATTGAGCTCTGTGGGTGCGTCTAACAGGCGTTTGCTGCGCAGGGAAAATCCGCCGTTTTGGGGTTCAAAAAAGGTGTCGTCTGGCGGTGCTGGGTGTGCAAACCAGTAGTCAATGCCTGTCATGTCTAAGGGGCTATCAGGCGATTTGGGAATGGAGCAGAAATAATTGGGAATGGGTGCGCCTAGATAATCATAATCAAAAAAATCATCGCGCCACATTGCGCCATTGAGTACCCAACCGTCATCTTGCACGGTGAGCGCAAAATCGGTGTGGATAAATTGGCGCAGGGAAAACAGCATGAAGAGGTTGTATTCTGCGTAGGTGAATGGGTGGCAGCGAATGTGCTGAATGTGATTGGGTAGGTTTTGCGGTTTGGTGGGGCTAATCAGCAGGCATTCAAGGTGCTGAATTTTTCCGCGCAATTCTTGAAAACTGCGTTCTATGGCGTACATTGAGCCGAGCGTGAAATCATCGCTTCCTGTTACGCTGACAATGGTGAGGCTTTTTTGTGGATTCATGTTTTTCAGGCTGCAAAAAACCGCCTAATTTTAGGCGGTTTGTGGATAAGTATTAAGCTGGCAAGATTTTAGCGAATGCTTTTTTCAAATCTGCTTCAGTTAAAGACAGGCATTTGCGAATATCGTCAAATGACAAGCTGCTTACTGTTCGGTTTACGACTTCTTCAGGTGCGCCCAGTTGTTTCAATTTGGCAGCCAACATTTGACCAACCATTGATTCAAGTGCTTCTTGACCTTCTGCTGAGTTCATTTTTGCTTTCCTTTAAATAAATGGGTGTTTTGAAAAACCGTATTATATCAGTTTCATGCAGCCTGAAAAGGTGGTTTAACGGCGCATTTCTGCTTCCAAAGCGGCGATGTTTTGCTGACGGTCGATAACCAAAGCGGCGAAGCGATTGGCAGCAGATTGATTGCCCTTTTTCTTGGCTGAAGCTAACTGGCTTTGTGCGCTTTTCAGCCCCACTTTTTCGCGGTTAATCTCTTTTTCCAACACTTGTCGGCGCGTTAAAACGGGGGCTTTTTGGGGCGGTGGAACGGCGATGACTTTAGCGGTTTGCACTTTTTTGTCGTTGCGAACGGTTTGTTTAACGTCTGTTTTCTTGGTTTTGTCGGCAACTTCGGTTTTTTTCTCTTCTTTAGGTTTGGGTTCCACTTTGATTTCAGGCTGCTTAATCACAATATCGTTGAGTTCTTCGGGATTGCTGGTGTGCCAAACTTGTTTGATTTCATTGTCAATGGCTTGCGGAACGGACTGTGGTTCAGATGCTGTGCTTGTGGATAAACAGGTATTGTTTTGCAGATTACAAACGCTTGCTGCTTGAGCTGAAAGGGCAAAAGAGCTAATAATTGTGGATAAAATAAGACGAAATTTCATAATTTAAAAATTTTCAGGCTGCCTGAAGATGTGTTTTTGAAAAAAGTATTTTAACAAAAATAACTTATCTTTTTCAGGCTGCCTGTGTTACAGAATGAAAAAAATGTGTATAAAAATGCAGCCTGAAAAGCAATCGCCCTATTTTCGGTGGTTTAGTTTGTGGATAACTTGGGGATATATGAAAAAAGCAGCCTGAAAAACTTTTCAGGCTGCTTTTTATTGAATTTGAGTTAAATCGCGTATCAATAACTTTTCAAGTGGAATAGATAACGCATCTGCAATGCGTCCCATTACACCAATAGAAACTGCACGGCTACCGCGTTCAATTTTGCAAATATGCGTTTTACTGATACCTGATTCAAATGCTAATTCTTCTTGTGATATTTCTTTTAACCGTCGAATTTGTCGCATATTTTGAGCAAATATTAAACGGTAAGGGTGTGGGCTATTTGATGTTTTCATAGCTCACAGTATTCAAAAATTAAAGATTAACAACAATTCACTAAAATTAAACTTAAACAAACTATAGTTAATTTTAAAAAGGTTCATTTTAAAATTAGAGTGCCTGAAAAGGCTTTTTCAACATCAAAATGGAGATTCAAAATGTCTGAAAATTCAAAAGTAGCAGGTGCAAGTGCAGATGCAACAACAGTTGGTGGAATTGGATATGCGGCAGCTGGTATGAGCGCAGCACAAATTACAGGAACATTAGCTGCAGCAGCTATTGCTTATTGTGCGTTTGAATTATTTGATTGGTAATTCAAAGTAAAAAAGGCAGCCTGAAAACTTATCCACAAGTTTTCAGGCTGCCTTTTTATTTTGTGGATAAAATCCACCCTACTCCATCAATGCTCCACATTTTCAGGCAAAAAACCGCCGCTCTGATGCGCCCACAATTTCGCGTATAAACCGCCTTTTTCTAGCAGTTGCGCGTGCGTGCCTTCTTCCACAATGCGTCCCTTGTCCAACACAATCAGCCTATCCATTGCCGCAATCGTGGACAATCGGTGAGCAATCGCAATCACTGTTTTGCCGTCCATCATCTTGTCTAGGCTTTCCTGAATTGCCGCTTCCACTTCGCTATCCAACGCGCTCGTGGCTTCGTCCAACAGCAAAATCGGCGCGTCTTTCAACATCACACGCGCAATCGCAATGCGTTGGCGTTGTCCGCCCGACAATTTCACACCGCGCTCGCCAACGTGTGCGTCATAACCAGTTCGCCCTTTCGCGTCCGATAATTGCGGAATAAAATCGGCGGCTTCCGCTTTCGTGGCTGCCTGAAACATCTCTTCATCGCTCGCGTCAGGTCGTCCGTAAATAATATTTTCGCGCACAGAACGGTGCAGCAAACTTGTATCCTGCGTAACCAAACCAATTTTGGCGCGTAAACTTTCCTGTGTAACATCATTCACATTTTGACCGTCAATCACAATTTGACCGCTTTGTGGCTCGTAGAATCGCAACAGCAAATTCACAATCGTGGATTTGCCCGCACCGCTTCGCCCAATCAAGCCCACTTTCTCGCCAGCCTTAATATTCAAATTAAAACCATTAAGCAACGGTTTACCGCTTTCATACGAAAAATCAACGTGTTCAAACGAAATCGCACCTTGTTCCACTTTCAACGGCAACGCAGCAGGTTTATCCAAAATCGTGTGTGGTTTGGATAATGTCGTCATGCCGTCCGTTACCGTGCCGATGTTTTCAAACAACATCGCGCTTTCCCACATGATGTATTGCGACAAACCATTCACGCGCAACGCCATCGTAATCGCCACCGCCACCGCGCCAGCCGACACGCTGCCTGAATGCCACAACCACACGCCAATCACGGCTGTGGATAACGTCAAAAACGCATTCACAGCAAATGTGCAAGTGTCCAACAAAGTCGCCAAACGCATTTGCGCGTGAACCGTAACCATAAATTCTTCCATGCTTTCTTTGGCGTAACGCGCTTCTCGTGCGCCATGCGAGAATAATTTTACGGTTGTGATGTTGGAATAAGCGTCTGTAATTCGCCCAGTCATCAAGCTACGCGCATCAGCTTGGCGTTGCGCGGTTTTGGCTAATTTGGGAATCAGCAATTTCATGGTTAAACCAAACAGCGCAATCCACAAAATAAACGGCACGAGCAACCAACCGTCCAACGACACCAAAATCACGCCCGTACTCAAAAAATACACCAGCACATAAATGACCATGCCGACAATCGTCATCACGACTTCGCGCACGGCAAGCGCAGTTTGCATCACTTTTGCTGACACGCGCCCAGCAAATTCATCTTGATAAAAACCGAGCGATTGCGCCAACATCAAACGGTGGAAATTCCAACGCAAACGCATCGGGAATACGCCTTGCAGCGTTTGCAAACGCACCAGCGAATTGCCAAACCGCCATACCACCGAAAACAGCAGCACCAAAATCATGCCAAACATCGCCCAGCCGTGTTCCGCCAATAAAGTTTGCGGTGTGTGTTTGCCGAGCCAGTCCACCAGTTTGCCCATAAATTGAAACAGCAAGGCTTCCAAAATACCGTTGCCTGCCGAGAAAATCGCCAGCGTAAGAATCCAGCCGCGCATTCCGTTGATTGACGACCAAATAAACGGCAGCAAGCCTTTTTCAGGCAGTGTGGAATTTTCTTCGGGATAAGGGTCTATTTTGTCTTCAAAATAGGTAAAAATTTGATTAAGTTTTTCTTTAATTTTCATAATGTTGTTCTGTGGATAAGTTTAGGCAGCCTGAAAATATTTTCAGGCTGCCTTACATTTTTAATAGGCTGTATTGTAACCGAAAAGCCCTTGGATAGAAAAGTTATACACAGAAAAAAGGGTTTTTAATCATAGGAAAACATTATTTTAGAACGGTACGAATCCAACGCTCCACCCACTCTTTCTGTTTTGCATTTACCTGATTGGCAGGCAGCATTCGCGCATTATTTGGCGCAGACGCAAAGCGAATAATCGGGTCATGTTTCGTATTTTTCACTGCTGGGAACACCCACATAGACGTGGTAACCGACTCTTGCACGGCTGGGCTTTGCATATAACGTACTAATTTTGCAGCTAATTCAGGCTGCTTTGCGTTATTCAGCACCGCCGCGCCCTCAATCTGCAAATAACTGCCGCCATTCAAAAATAAATTCCCCATATTTGGCGATTTCAGTTTGCCTTCGCTGTAAAACACTTCGGCAGCAGGGCTGCTGGAATAGCCCACAATAATCGGGCGTGAACCACCATTGAGCGTAAATTCAGAGTTATACGCCTCAGACCAGCCTTTAGTGATTTTCACGCCATTTTGTCGCATTGCCCCCCACCATTGAAATGCGCCCTCTTCGCCCAAGCCTGCGATATTCGCCATTAAAAACGCTAAACCAGGGGTTGAAGTGGCTGGATTAGGCATGGCGAGCAAGTTCTTGTATTGCGGCTGCGTTAAATCTGCCAAATTTTTAGGCAATGGCAATTTTTTCTCAGTAAACCAACGCTTATCGTAGTTCAAAGTAACAAAACCGTAATCCACCGCCAAAATATACGGCAATTTCACCACCATTTTCGCGCTTTCAGGCTGCGTGTTTGCCAAAATGCCTGCTTCTTTGGCTTTGTGTGCGGTGTTGTTATCCAAACCAAAAACAGCATCTGCTAATGGTGCACCATTTTTCATCAAAATTAAGCGGTTCAACATGGCATTGCCATCCCCCATTTTTATCACAGAAATTTTTGCATCATTTTCTTGTTCAAAATTTGCGATGACTGATTTTGGTAAATCGTAAGAATCGTGAACAGCTAGTTTCACTTCTGTGGCTGCCCAAGACAAAGCTGGCGTAATAGCCAAAATCAATAACGAAGCATAAATAGTTTTCATAATAAAAATTCCTTTGTAAATTAATACGTAGTTTTACTACAAACAAAATAGGGTAAAAAGAAACCCTGTGGATAACTTGATACAAATTATCCACAGGGTTTGGTATTTTGCGCCTTGAAAGCGGTTTAGTTCCCTACGCCAGCATTATCTGTATCAGGTTCACGGGTATTTCTCAGCCGCTTGCGCAGCACCCCGACTAATTGGAATGGGTATAGTTAACGCACTTATCTTTTAATACTGCGTTGCCAACGCCCTTATGTACTAGATGTACACAGCGACCGTTGTCACCTTATATTAAAAAATATAGTTAATTAAAATAAAAATAGGATATTAACACATCTGTGAAATTATCATAACTAGGCAAAATTGAACGCATATATTTCTTAGAACCCGTATTCACAAACAACTATTTGATAAATTTTAATATTTGTGAAATATACCCTAGTTTAACAAAATTTTCAGCAGATAAATTCGTCTGCTCAAAATCTTTTGCTAAACGTCGAGACCAACCTAACCATGCAAACGTTCGTTCTACAATCCAACGTTTGGGCAGAATATGCCAAGAAATATCTTGAATTCTCTTTGAAATCTCAACAGTTAAACCCAATTGCTCTGATACTTCACGCTCAAATGTATTCCGATAACCTGCGTCCGCACAGAAACCTTTTAAACTCGGATAGGTCTCAAACGCTTTTTTTGCTACAAAAATACCTGCTTTTGTGTCATGAATATTGGCTGCATGAACCACAACAGACAATAGATTACCCAACGTATCAACAGCTATATGTCGCTTACGACCTTTGATTTTTTTACCTCCATCAAAACCTTTATCATGTGCGCTAGAAGCTGTTTTGACACTTTGTGAATCAATATGGCATAAGTTGGCATTGCTTGTTTTTGATGGATTAAACGTTTTTTTGAACCAATGCCAAAAGAATTCTATCCCATAAGCCTGATTGATTGGCTCTGCGATAGAAACTCCATACGGTTGAATAAGGTGGAAAATCATTGGGCAGCATACGCCATTGGCAACCTGTTTTGGTGATGTACAAAACGGCATTCACTAATTTGTGTTTATCCCATTTGTAGTGGTGTAGCTGGTTAAAATATGGCTCAATCGCTTGCCATTGGGCATCTGTTAAGTCTGTTGGGTAGGATTTTCTAGTCATAAAGATATTTGATCATTTTTGTGAATACAGGTTCTTAATATTTGCCCATAATGACTTTTCAGGTAAATTGGGCAATAGCATAGTTTCAAACCATGCTTCAAAAAAATCGCTGGTCATTGTATTTTGATAAATCATTGGCGCAATTAAATTTTGCCCAATTTGCGCTGCAACTCATGATAAGCGTTAGTATTTTCTACCGCTTATCTTGGTTTTAACGATTTCCCCTTTCGGACTACGAGCATACAGACGAAAGAAATAGGTATCCAATCCTGTTTCATCTAAATAAACAAGCGGGTAGTCAGAAAATTGGGCTAACTGAGCTAAATAATGAGCTACTTTTTCTGGGTCTTGTTCTTTGTAAATGGTGGTCTTTTTTTTACGCGTGATACCTAATTTTTTGAGCGCATAAAAAAATAGTTGATGTGGAGCAACTAAACATTTCAGCCCTTTCATAGAGATAAGCATCAGGATTTTGTTCAATATATTGTTTGAGTGCTTGCGTATCCAATTTAGTGGCATTTTGCCCTTTGACTTGATGTTTCAGGCTACCTGTTTGTTCTTCTAATTTAATCCAAAGGTAAAGCGTATTTCTTGAGATACCATAGGTTTTGGCAACTTTACTTGCATTGTTACATTGCTTGTAACAATTTAATGCTTTTTCTGGTGGTGTCCTGAAAATTGTGCTGTAAAAAATAAGCAATAAAAAAGCAGCGAAAACAGAGTATTATTGAATGTGTGAAAATACAAATAACTCTGAAATGTCCTCGCTGCCAAGGACAAAATATAAAGAAAAATGGCTACTCTGGCAATCGTAAACAAAAGTATTTTTGTAAAGATTGCTGCCGTAATTTTATTGGCGACCATAACCTTACCTATAAGGGTTGTCATTCCAAAGCTGATGAACAGGTTTGGAGAATGACCGTTAGAGGTTGTGGCATTCGCGATATTGCAGCAATTACGGGTTACAGCAAAGACAAAGTTCAGGCTGCCTTAAAACGCCATGAGTTTGAGCCATTTCCTAAACAAAAACATTACTCTACACTTGAAATAGACGAGTTTTGGACATTTGTCGGTAACAAGTCTAATAAAGTATGGCTAGTCTATGCCTATCACAGAGAAAGTGGCGAAATTGTCGCTTACGTTTGGGGTAAGCGCGATTTAGCAACAGCGCGAGCACTCAAACGGCGTTTGAAAGAGTTGCGTGTAACCTATGACAGAATGGCGACAGACGACTGGGCTGCATTTTTAAATGTCTTTTCAAATGAAGAATGGCATCTAGTTGGTAAGCAACACACCGTTGGCATTGAGGGTAATAACTGTCGTTTACGGCACAAAGTAAGGCGAGCGTTTAGAAAAACGTGTTGCTTTTCTAAAAGTATGTTTTATCATAAGAAAGTTTTTGATTTAGCTTTCTTTGATATTCACTTTGGCATTGTTTAGTTTTACAGCACACTTTTCAGGACACCCCCCTTTTTTTCTCGTAAATCAATTGAATATGCCATTTTATGTACCTTAAAGATAAAACTAGAATTGCACTATTTTATTTTGAATTTACTATAATTGCATCAACTATATTTTTGCAGATTGAATATTATTTGGCAACAAAAAAACAGCCTGAAAATGTTTTCAGGCTGTTTTTAGTTTAATTAATTCAATTATTTAGTTTCATTACAGTTAGTTTTAACTTTGTTACCGTATGGGTCAGTAAATTCTAAATAACCTTCCGCACCTTTGAAGTGAAATTCAGTTGGTTTATTGTAGAAACCTTTGTTGCTGGCATAGCGAACGCCTGAACCTGATACTGCGCGTGTCAATTCAACGCTGCTGCCGATTGTGTCTACAGCTAAAGTAACACTCTCAGAGCCGTTTTGTTTCAAAGTAACGGTTTGACCGTTTTCACAAGCGAATTTGGTTACATTGCCAGTCAAAACAGCAGTTTGTGCTGGTTGTTCAGCTGGAGCTGCTGGTGTTGTTGGTTGGGTTGCGTTGTTTGATGAACAAGCTGCTAATGAAGCCAACAAAACTGCAGCCAATGAAAGACGTTTGATACTCATAAGAATCTCCTTAGTTTGAGTAATAAAAGTGCTGAAAAGCACGAAAATGCTATCTTAAACCGCATGTAGTTGGTTGTAATTAGCATTAACTCGTATTTACATAGCACGAATCATATTACTTAACTTTTCACATGGCGTAAAGCCTTGTAGAATAGGACTGTTTTTAATTTTTTTCAGGCTGCCTGAAACAAAATTTCAGTTTAAATATAGCAATTCTTAACAATTTTGTAGAGCAAAAACCATGACCGATTACAGCAAAACCGTAAACCTACACGAATCGCCATTCCCCATGCGCGGCAATCTCGCCAAACGCGAACCTGCTTGGGTGAAACAATGGCAAGACGAAAAACGCTACCAAAAATTACGACAAATCGCCGCAGGTCGCCCAAAATTTATTCTGCATGACGGCCCTCCGTATGCCAATGGCGATATTCACATCGGACACGCCGTAAACAAAATTTTGAAAGACATCATTATCCGCAGCAAAACATTGGCTGGCTTTGACGCGCCGTATGTCCCTGGTTGGGACTGCCACGGCTTGCCGATTGAAGTGATGGTAGAAAAATTGCATGGCAAAGATATGCCACACAGCAAATTCCGCGAATTATGCCGCGAATATGCTGGCGAACAAATTTTGCGTCAGAAAAAAGATTTTGTGCGTTTGGGTGTGATTGGCGATTGGGAAAATCCTTATTTGACAATGGATTACAAAACTGAAGCCGACACGGTTCGCACGATTGGCGAAATTTATAAAGCGGGCTATTTATACAAAGGCGCGAAACCTGTGCAATTCTGTTTGGATTGCGGTTCGTCTTTGGCGGAAGCGGAAGTGGAATACAAGGACAAAGTTTCCCACGCTATTGATGTGAAATATTTGTTTAACGATAACGCGGCGTTGGCGGCGGCTTTCAGGCTGCCTGAATTGTCGGGCGAAGCGTTTGCCGTGATTTGGACAACCACGCCTTGGACGTTACCAGCCAGCCAAGCGATTTCGGCAGGTGCGGACATTGTTTACCAACTGATTGACACGCCAAAAGGCAAACTGGTTTTAGCGAAAGATTTGGCGGAAGACGCGCTTAAACGCTATGGATTTGCAGGCTGCTCTGTGTTGGCGGAAACGACTGGCGCGGCGTTGGAAAATTTGAAATTGACGCACCCATTTTTAGACCGCGAAATTTTGATGTTGAACGGTTCGCACGTTACCACAGACGCAGGTACAGGTTTGGTTCACACCGCACCAGCGCACGGTTTGGAAGACTATGCGGTTTCCAATCAATACGGTATTGAATTGTATAACCCTGTGAACGCGCAAGGTCGCTACATCAGCGAAGTGCCGCGTTTGGCTGGTATGACGGTTTGGGAAGCGAATCAGCCTGTGATTGACTGGCTGTCTGAAAATGACCGTTTGTTGAAACACGGCAAAATTGAACACAGCTACGCGCATTGTTGGCGACACAAAACGCCGTTGATTTACCGCGCTACGGGTCAATGGTTTATCGGTATGGACAAGGCTGGCGTGTCGGGCAAAACGCTGCGTAATAATGCGTTGAAAGCGGTGGACGATACGGAATTTTTCCCTGCGTGGGGTCGTGCGCGTTTGCAAGCGATGATTGAAGGTCGCCCTGATTGGGTGGTGTCGCGTCAACGCTTTTGGGGTACGCCGATGACGTTCTTTGTTCACAAAGAAACAGGCGAATTGCACCCGAATTCTGCGGATTTGTTGGAACAAGTCGCGCAAAAAATTGAGCAAAAAGGCATCAATGCGTGGTTTGAATTGGATAAATCGGAATTGTTGTCGCCTGAAGATTGCGAGCAATACGATAAATTGAGCGATACAATGGACGTGTGGTTTGATTCAGGCAGTACGCATTTTTCTGTGTTGAAACAACGCCCTGAATTGGCATGGCCTACGGATTTGTATTTGGAAGGCAGCGACCAACACCGTGGTTGGTTTCAATCGTCTATGCTGACAGGTTGTGCAACTATGGGTCGTGCGCCGTATAAGCAATTATTAACGCACGGTTTTGTGGTTGACCAAAACGGTCGCAAAATGTCTAAATCCATCGGTAACGTGGTTGCGCCGCAAGAAGTGTATAACGAATTTGGCGCAGATATTTTGCGCTTATGGACGGCGGCGACTGATTATTCTGGCGAATTGGCGATTTCCAAAGAAATTTTGAAACGTGTTACGGAAAGTTATCGCCGTATTCGCAATACGTTGAGTTTCTTGTTTGCCAATTTGAAGGATTTTAATCCGATTGAAGACGCGATTCCGCAAGCGGATATGGTTGAAATTGACCGTTATGCGTTGGTGTTGGCGCGTCAGTTGCAAGAGAAAATTGCTGGCGAATATTATCCGCGTTATGCGTTCCATTTTGCGGTGCAAGATTTGGTGCAATTCTGTTCGGAAGATTTGGGCGCGTTCTATTTGGATATTTTGAAAGACCGCTTATACACCACAAAAACGGATAGCCACGCTCGCCGCTCGGCGCAAACGGCGTTGTATCACATCACGCGCAGTCTGGTGTTGTTGATGTCGCCTATTTTGTGTTTCACGGCGGAAGAAGCGTGGGACATCATCGGCGGTGGCGAAACGGATAGCGTGTTGTATCACACATTGCACGATTTCCCAACCATGCCTAGCGCGAGTGAAGAAGCATTGGTGGCGAAATGGGCGGCAATCCGTGAAGCGCGTTCGGCTGTGAGTGCGGCGATTGAGCCTTTGCGTGTGGATAAATCGGTGGGTTCTTCGTTGCAAGCGGAAGTGAAATTGTCTGCGCCTGACGTGATTTATGAAGCGTTGGCGGCGTTGGGCGATGAATTGCGTTTTGTGATGCTGGTGTCCAAAATTGAGTTGGCGCAAGGCGATGAATTGTCGGCAAGCGTTGCACCGTCTGCACAGCAAAAATGTGAGCGTTGCTGGCATTATGTTGAGAGTGTTGGCACGGTAGCGGCACACCCGACTTTGTGCGCGCGTTGTGTGGAGAATATTGAGGGTGAGGGCGAAAGTCGCGTTCATGCTTGATGTTCTGTGAATAAAAAGGCAGCCTGAAAAGTGGTTTTCAGGCTGCTTTTTCTGTTTCACATGAAACAACCGCAGCCTGCGCTATAATCCCCCACTTTTCCATAACCTCTAAAAAGGCAACAAATGAATCGCCCTATCCGCATTCTCGGCATTGACCCCGGCAGCCGCATCACGGGCTTTGGCATTATTGATGTAATTGGACGCGAGCAAATTTATGTGGCTTCAGGCTGCATTAAAACCATTAAAAACGATGAGTTAGCAGGGCGGATTGGCGTGATTGTAGAACACATCAGCGAAATAATTGAAACGTATCAACCCACAGTGGCGGCGGTGGAACAGGTGTTTGTGAACGTGAATCCAGCGTCCACATTGATGTTGGGACAGGCGCGTGGGGCGGCGATTGCGGCTTTGGTGTTGCGTGGTTTACCTGTGTATGAATACACGGCGTTGCAGGTGAAACAGGCGGTGGTGGGGCAAGGCAAAGCGGCAAAAGAGCAGGTGCAGCACATGGTGGTTCAAATGCTGAAATTGTCGGGGACACCGCAGGCGGACGCGGCGGACGGCTTGGCGATTGCGCTCACTCACGCGCTGCGTAATCAGGGATTGGCGGCGAAATTGGGTGGTTCGGTGATTAAAGCGGGGCGGTTTCAGTAAAAAGAAGCCTGAAAAACGGAATGATGTTTTTCAGGCTGCATTTTTTTGTGAAAGCATTATTGGACAGGGATAAACCCTGTCCCTACCAATAGAAAGCTCGCAGCCTGAAAAGCCAACACGATTGCAGTAAAATATGCAGTTTATTGAAATATGGAAGTTTTATGGAAAAACCTGATTTTTCGCTCAAATTTGTGCTGGCGTTGCTGTGTACAGGCGTGCTGGCTGGGCTGGTGGGGATTGCGTTCACACATTTGCTGCACGCCATTCAGCAGTTTACATTTCATGGTGGTTTGGTGGCTGGCGAACACGTTTCGTTCCGCGAACTGGTGCAGCAAGCTGAACCGTTGCGCCGTTTGATTGCTCTAATGCTGTGCGGTTTGGTGGTGGGCGTGGGCTGGTTTGCGATTCATCGCTGGGGTGCGCCGTTAATGGAAATTAAAAATGCAGTCGCGCAGCCTGAAAAAAACGTGCCTGTGAAAACAACCATGGCGCACACGATTTTGCAGATTATCACGGTGGGCATGGGTTCGCCATTAGGGCGCGAAGTTGCGCCGCGTGAAATGTCGGTTGCGTTGGCTACGCCGCTTTCAGGCTGCCTGAAACTGTCGTTGGCACAAAAACGGGTGGTGTTGGCGTGTGCTTCGGGGGCTGGCTTGGCGGCAGTGTATAACGTGCCGTTGGCGGCGGCGGTGTTTGTGTTGGAAACGCTGCTGCTGGTGTGGGAATTGCCGACGTTGTTAGCAGCGTTAATCACGTGTGGGACGGCGGTTTTGGTGGTGCGTGTTGGGTTGGGCGATATGGTTCAGTATGCGAATATTGCGCCGTTGGTGCAGGCGAATATCAGCGCGGCGATGTTGGTGTGGGCGTTGGTGGCTGGCGTGGCGATTGGTTTGGGTGTGAACGCGTTTGCGTGGTGCAATGGAAAATTGCCAAAGGTATCACGCACGAAGCCTGTGATTATTGTGGTGGCGGTACTGGCTTTTGCGGCGATTGGGGTGCTGTCGATGTGGTTTCCTGAGATTTTGGGCAATGGCAAGGCAGGCAATCAAATGGCTTTTGCGGAGCGGATTTCGTGGCAAGGGGCGTTGGGTTTGTTGGCGAGCAAATGGGCGGCAGTTTTGCTGGCGACTGTGGCTGGGGCGTATGGCGGTCGGATTACGCCGTCTATGATGTTGGGGGCGATGATTGCGTTTGCTTCGGCGGTGTTGTGGAATGTGCGGCTGCCTGAAATTTCGTTGGGCGCGGCGGCGTTTGTGGGGGCGACGGTGTTTTTGGGGCTGGCGCAGAATATGCGTTTGACGGCGATTGTGTTTATGTTGGAATTGTCGCGGTTGAGTACGGCGTATTGGTTGCCGATGTGTTTGTGTATGGTGGTGGCGTTGGGTACGCAAATGGTTTGGGCGAAGTTGAAGGCGTAAAAAAAGCGCGTTTTGTTTGAAATGCAAAACGTGCTTTTTTTGTTTTTCAGGCTGCTTTTTAGTACACGGCAAAAATGGAGCGTCGGCGGCTTGCCGACAAAGTTTTGATAATTATAGTTGATGTCATTATTTTTTAATACAAGGCGACAACGCCCGCCGTGTGCATTTAGCACATAAAGGCGTTGGCAACGCTGTACTGGTTTGAATTTAATTTACTATAAAAGATAAAGGCATTAACTATACAAGTATATTTCTATGATTTGGAGATGTGTCGGCGAGCCACCGACGTTCCATTGCAAAAATTTCTATCGTGCATTGAAGAGCAGCCTGAAAGTTTTGTTACACTAGCTCAAACCTTGATACGAAAGTGCTTTGATGAACCCAACAAAACCCGAATATTGTTTGCTGCCATGTTGTTTATGCTGACAAAAGAAGCCGTTCAGCGCAGTCAAAAATGGCAAAAATGGCAGCAAGAGTGGCAAGATTCGCGGCAAATTTTGCAGAAGAAACTAATTGAGTTACGCGAAAAATTGCCTGACCCAAACACGCCTGATTTAGCCCGTGTGATGCCGCGAAGAATGCCAGATATGCGCTGGGGCGTTTGCTATTATCCGCAGCGCAATGCGTATAAATATACCTTTATTGATGATTTGCCTGAAACGCCGGAACGGCGCAGCATTTAGCTAAAAGCAGAAAATGGGAAATGGCTGTATTACGCAGGTGTGAAAGCCAGTGCGCGTGTGGCGGATTGTGATGAACGCAGCATTATTGCCCAGTTGAGCGAAGAAGAGCATGAAAGCGCGATTCGGTATGAAAATTCGTGTCTTTTGGACGATTTGTTCCCAAGAATGTTGAATGCGTCATACGATTTGATTCGCAACCAAGACAGCGAACACGTTTTTATCCACCTGAAAAACAAGACTAAGTAGTCTTTGATTTTAGATGCGAAAGTGTCAACAGTATGGCACATCGTTCAGCAAGATAAAAACGATTACAAACTGGTTTTGACAGGCGAACCTTCACGCATTCAGGGTTTGCATAATGATGGCTATATTTTGGATTACAGTTATTTGAGTGAAGATGACAGAAGCTGTAACGTGAGTTATTACACGCGCCAACATTGGGATAACGATTGGTTCAGTCGCATGAAAGGGCAAACGTGGACTTTGAATCAGCAAACGCCGTTTATTGATTTAGACACATCCACGCCGCAACCGCAAGTTTTGCAGCCTAGAATGATGCTTCAGGAATTGGCTACGGAAAGCGTGAGTGAGAACAGTTTGGAATGCAGCCTGAAAATGAAAGAAAAGGAGAAATAGATGGGCGCAATCATTTTCTATTGGTCGTTTTTGCCCCTTATGGTTTGGCTTTTGTCTTGGGGCTGATACTGCTGTTTAAATGCTTAGGTAACTTGGAATACTTGCCCAAAGTTGTCCCTACACGCCGTTCTGCGTGGATGTGGGTTTATGCGGCAATCTTGGGTTACGCGCTGTTTCCTGTTTTGTATAGCGATTTTTCGGTGCGGCGTGATGTGGGCTTGTATCGCTGGTGTAACGCGCAATTTTGGATAATTATGGCTGCTGCTCAATTACCGCTTGTGCCGTTGCTGTTTCGGTTTCAGGCTGCCGAGCGTGTTGCGTTATTTGGAATCGGATAGCGTGCGGATTTTGGCGGCGTATGCTAAGCCTGAATATCGTTTTATGAAAACGGCTTTTGGGACGGTTTGATTTTGCTTATGGCGTGGTTGCCTTATACGGCTTTTTGCACGGAACGAGTGGTTGCAAGGGAAAAGCAATCGCGCAAGCAGCCTGAAAAATAGGGCAAATAAAAAAAAACACGTTTTGTATTCAAACAAAACGTGTTTTTGTTTTTTCAGGCTGCATTTAATGATTAAACGCAGCCTGAAACTGATTATTTCAACAAATCACAAGTGCCATCTTCTGCGCAATTCACTTGGCGATACAAGCGAATCAAACGTGAAGTGGAAGTGTCGTGTTTTTGTGGGTCAATCGTGTTGGTCAATTCTGCCAAAATGGTTTTGGCTAATTGTTTGCCCAATTCAACGCCCCATTGGTCGAAGCTGTTGATGCCCCACACCACGCCTTGTGTGAACACTTTGTGTTCGTACATGGCAATCAGGCTGCCTAAATTGCGTGGGTTCAGTCTGTCCAACAAAATCATATTGGTTGGGCGGTTGCCGCTGAATGTTTTGTGTGAAACCAATGCATCAATGCGGTCTGCGCTCACGCCTTGCGCTTGTAATTCGTCGCGTGCTTCTTCTGGCGTTTTGCCGCGCATAAAGGCTTCGGCTTGGGCAAATACGTTGCTCAACAAGATTTCGTGGTGGCCTGGCAAGTTGCTGCGTTTTTCCAAGCTAGCAATCAAGTCAATCGGCGTAACGTGCGTGCCTTGGTGCAACAATTGGAAGAATGCGTGCTGACCGTTAATCCCTGTTTCGCCCCAAATAATTGGGCCTGTTTCGGTTTGAACGGGTGTGCCGTCCATTTGAACTTGTTTACCGTTGGATTCCATATCAAGCTGCTGAATGAATCGTGGCAAACGGTGCAAATGTTGGTCGTATGGGGCGATAACTTGGCTGCCACCGCCGTAGAAATTGATATACCAAATGCCGATTAAACCCAACAATGCAGGCAAGTTTTTCTCTAATGGCGTGTTGATGAAATGGTTGTCCATTTCGTGCGCGCCTTCCAGCATTTCAATGAAATTTTCTTCGCCCAAATAAAGCATAATCGGCAAACCAATCGCTGACCACAAGCTGTAACGTCCACCAACCCAGTCCCAAAACTCAAACATGTGGTCGGTGTCGATACCAAATTCGGCTACGGCTTTTTTGTTGGTTGAAACGGCGACGAAGTGTTTGGCGATGTCTTTTTCGCTGCCTTCTTTCAAGAACCATTTACGCGCGGTTTGAGCGTTGGTTAAGGTTTCTTGAGTGGTAAACGTTTTTGATGCGATGATGAACAGGGTGGTTTCTGGGTGGACTTTTTCCAAAGTATCGCGCAGTTGTGCGCCGTCCACGTTTGACACAAAGTGCATGTTTAAGCGTGGGTGTCCGAAATCTTCCAACGCAGTACACATCATGTATGGGCCCAAATCTGAGCCGCCGATACCGATGTTTACCACATCTGTAATCACTTGATTGGTGTAACCCAACCATTCGCCACTGCGAACGGCGTGTGCAAATTCACCCATGCGTTTCAATACGCTGTTCACTTCTGGCATCACGTCTTGACCGTCCACTTTGATTGGGCGGTTTGAGCGATTGCGCAAGGCAACGTGTAACACGGCGCGGTTTTCTGTTTGGTTGATTTTCTCGCCATTGAACATTTGTTGCATGCGTTCTTGCAAGCCTGATTGTTTGGCTAAATCAACTAAGTTCGCCAAAATGGTGTCGTTGATGCGGTTTTTGGAAAAGTCCACATGAACACCGCCTACTTCTAACCAGTAGCGTTCTGCACGCGCTGGGTCTTTTTCAAACATTTCACGCATGTGTTCGTTGCGTGTTTGTTCAAAGTTTTGTTGCAGGGCTTGCCATGCAGGTAAATTGGTTGGGTGAGACATACTTTTTCCTTTCAACTACGTTGCAAAACTTTCAGGCTGCAATCAGGTTACAGTTTAAATGCAGCCTGAAAAAACTTTAATCATCAACATTTTGCGCTGGAACGCGATGACGATTTATGCTGCGCTTTCCCTTTTCTAGCTGCAAACTAGCCGTTTCCCCCAATCGCAACGCTAAACCAATCGCCAAAATATCCACAATCGCCAGTTGTACCAAACGTGAAATCATTGGCGTGTAACGGTTTCCGTCTTCTTGGACCACCGTTGCCAGCACACAATCGGCAAGTTGCGCTAATGGGCTGTCGGTGCGGGTAATCGCAATCACTTGTGCGCCGTTTTCTTTAGCAATGCTTACCGCGTCCAGCACTTCAATGGACGAACCTGAGTTGGAAATCACCACCAAAACGTCTTGCGGGCTTAACACTGCCGCTGCCATTAACTGAATGTGCGTGTCGGAATAAGCCACGGTGGACACGCCAAAACGGAAGAATTTGTGCTGCGCGTCTTGAGCCACTATGCCTGAGTTGCCCACGCCATAAAATTCAATACGGCGCGCGTGGGTCAGCATAGCAATCGCGTTTTCCAATTCGTTTTCTTTCAGGCTGCGTCTTGCGCCTAATAACGCGGCTGCGGTGTTGCCCAGCACTTTTTCCATCACATCGCCCATGCTGTCGTCTGTGTTTAATTCAGCATGCACAAACGGTAAGCCTGAATGGCTAATGCTGGCAGACAGGGCTAATTTAAATTCGGGCAAGCCTTTATAGTTCAGGCTGCGGCAGAAACGAATAACGGTTGGCTGCGAAACTTGAGCATGTTCGGCAATTTCGGCAACGGCGGCATGCACAAACCATTTCGGTTCAGCCAGCGCGCATTCGCCTACTTTTCGTTCTGCGGCGGAAAGGTGTTCTAATTGTTCGCTGATTTTGCTTAACATCATGATTCTTCCTTCATTAAAGTGAGTTTTCAGGCTGCATTTTGCTGAAATTGTCGTTGAAACAGCATTAACGCAGCCAACACACGCGCATCGCCAAATTCGGCGTTATCAATCAAATCGTTCAACTGTGCTAATGACACAGCAACAGGTTCAAGCGGTTCAGGTTCGTCGCCCTCTAAAACGGACGGATACAAATCTTCTGCAACAAAAACATACATCGAACCATACATGTGGCTGGGCGATGTATAGAGCATGCGCAAGGGTGTGATTTTGCGCGCGCCCACGCCGATTTCTTCTTGTAACTCGCGCAGGGCAGCTTGTTCGGGTGTTTCGCCAGCATCAATCGCGCCTTTCACGCACGTCAGCTCGTAACGCTCTGAACCGACTGCGTATTCACGAATCATCGTGAGCGTGTTGTTTTGAATGGGCAACACCATCACGGCGGCGCGTTTGGCAGGGGCTAGGCGTTCGTAAGTGCGTTCTTCGCCGTTGGCAAAACGCAAATCTACGGATTGCACTTCAAAAATGGCGGTTTTCGCGGCGGTGCGAACGGCGCAAATTTCGGGTTTTTGTTTGTCTGTGTGCAGAAGCATAGGGTTATCTCGCGTCGCTTGACTGTAATGTAATTAGACTACTTTTTTGATGATTGTACGCGCTTTTTTGGGTTTCAGGCAGCCTGAAAAACGGTTTTTTATTGAAATTAATTCAAGCCTGTGCGGCTTTGTCTTGGATTGAATTAAATTCGCTAAATTAAAACTACTTAAAACTACATTGTAAAACAAAAAGCAGCCTGAAACATAGATTTCAGGCTGCTTTTTCAACAAGAATTACTGTTGGTTCAAATGATTATCCAAGGCAACGGCGGCACCTGTAATACCTGGGTATTTGCTGAGTACCACATACACAGGAATCGCGGCCAAATACGCATCAAAACGACCTTTGTTTTCAAAGCGATTGCGGAATGGCGATTCTTTGAAATAGTCGATGAAGCGCGGAATAATACCGCCGCACAAATACACGCCGCCGCGCGCGCCCAAAGTCAGCGCAAGGTTAGACGCTACTGTGCCGAGCATGGCGCAGAAAATATCCAAAGTTGAACGACACAATGGCGATGAACCGCTCAAAGCGTGTTCGCTGATTTGCGCTGGCGACAATGGTGGACGGTTAATGCCTTCGCGTTCCATTAACGATTCGTGAATCAGCGTTAAACCTGCGCCACACAAGAAGCGCTCTGCAGAAACGTGTCCAAAACGGCGTTTGGCAAATTGCCACGCCATGATTTCAGAGTCGTCAAACGGTGGGAAACTGGCGTGTCCGCCCTCGCCTGCCAATGGAATGTAACCTGTTGGCGATGGAATCAAACCGCTCACGCCCAAACCTGTGCCAGGACCAATCACGGCTTTGGGCGCGTCTTCAATGGGTTGCATACCGCCGATTTGTACCAATTCGCTTTCAGGCGTTTTAGTGATTGCCAACGCTTGCGCGGTGAAGTCGTTGATAAACAACAAGGTTTCAAAGCCCAACGCTTGGCGTGTGGTTTCAATAGAAAACGCCCAGTGGTGGTTGGTCATTTGTACCCAGTCGCCCACAATCGGGTTTGCAATGGCAACTGAAGCGTATTTCACTTCTGGTTTGCCTGCGCGGCGCAAGTATTCTTTGGCTGCGTCCACGATGGTGTGGTAATCATTGCATGGCAACACTTCAATTTTTTCAAATTTTTGTGGTGTAGTTTCCAAAGCGAAACGGGCGTTTGTGCCGCCGATGTCTGCAATCAGGCGCGGGTAAGTTTCAGTTTTGATTTCAGTCGTTGTAGATGACATGGGTTTCTACTTTCTGTGAGTTTAAAACATAGCTAACGGGGAATTGTTGCACAGCAGCTTGTGCAGCTTGGTCGTAAACTTCGCGTTTGGCTGCGCCTGCGATGGATAGGTAAACGTGTTTTGTGGCTTCAATCGCCGCTAAGGTCATGGAAACGCGCTCGTGTGGAGCGGTTACGGGTGTGGTGTGCAATAAAGGCTGTGGGTAATCTGCGCGAACCGCGTCAGCAAATTGTGGGGCTTGCGGGAAAATGCTGGCGGTGTGTCCGTCGCCGCCCATGCCCAAAATCAACACATCTGGCTGAACGTAATGTTGCAAGGCAAATGCAACGGCTTCGCTGGTGTTTTTCAGGCTGCTTTCTGTGGCTTCATCGGAAACGACGGGCAACCATTTTGCGGCTTGTGCTTTGTTTTGCAACAGGTATTGGCGGACTAAGCCTGTGTTGCTGTCGGTGTGTTGAGTTGGCACAAGGCGTTCATCTACTAGGGTGATGTTCACACGCGCCCAATCCAATTCAATTTGGTTGAGTGCTTGGAAAAAGGCGATAGGCGATTTGCCGCCTGACACGGCTAAAGTGGCGCGGTCTTGTTTGGCTAACGCGTCGCGCAGATTTTGTGCGACTGCTTGCGCTAGGGTTTCAGCAGATTGCTCGGCTGATGGGGTTTGTATGAAGTGAATCATAAAAAAACTCCTTGAAAGGAATGGGGGAAACTGGGTTTCAGGCTGCGTTTGTTGTTTTATTCGCAGCCTGAAAATAGCAGAAAAAGCCTTGTTATCAAACTGCTTAACAAGGCTTTCCATCATACTTTAGTTAGGCAGCCTGAAAAATGCAGCCTGAAAAATCAGTTTTGTTCTTCCAGCCACAGATTGCCATCACGCGCCAACAATTCGCGTGCGGCTTCAGGGCCCCAGCTAGATGCTGCGTAACCATGCGGTGCAACAGGGCTAACCGCCCAGTTTTCCAAGATTGGCATTACCCATTCCCACGCTTTTTCCAATTCATCGCGGCGGTTAAACAATGCTAATTTGCCGTCAATCACCTCGCGCAACAGCAATTCATACGCTTCTGCACGGCGGTCGTCAGACACTTTGCCCATGTCCAACACCATTTCAGTGGCTTCAGTGGCGGTGTTGCTGCCAACTTGTTTCACATACATTTTCAATGAAACGGTTTCTTCAGGCTGCAAACTAATTACCAAACGGTTTGGCGCAGTGCCAAAAATATTGTTGGCTTGCTCTTTGAAGTTCAACACGATTTCTGCGCTGCGGGCTGCCATGCGTTTACCTGTACGCAAGTAGAACGGCACACCTTGCCAACGTGGGGTATCGATTTCTGCGCGAATGGCAACGTAAGTTTCTGTACGGCTTTCAGCTGGCACATTGTGTTCTTGCAGATAACCTTTTTGTTCGCCAGATTCAGTGTATTGTGCGCGAATCACGTTTTTATCCACATCGGCAGAAGTCATCGGTTTCAAAGAAGAAACGACTTTCAATTTTTCATCACGAACATCGTCTGCGCTCAAAGATTTTGGCTGCTCCATGGCAACGAAGCATAGCATTTGCATGATGTGGTTTTGCACCATATCGCGCAACGCACCTGTGATGTCGTAGAACTCGCCGCGTTCTTCTATGCCCAGTTTTTCCGCAATCGTGATTTGCACGGATTTCACGAAATCTTTGTTCCACACTTGTTCAAAGAACACGTTACCGAAGCGCAATGGCAACAAGTTTTGCAGGCTTTCTTTGCCTAAGTAGTGGTCAATACGGTAGATTTGTTCTTCTTTGAAGAATTTGGCTACGTCTGAGTTGATTTGTTGTGAAGACGCTAAATCTGTACCCAGTGGTTTTTCCAATACGATACGCACGTTGTCGGCGTTCAAGCCTACGTTTGCTAAGTTTTCGCAAGCTGGTGCGAAGAATTTTGGTGCAGTAGACAAGTAAATCACCACGTTATCGGTTTGGGTACGCGCTTTAACGGCTTTTGCCAATTCTTCAAAATTGGCTGGTGTGTTCACATCAACGGTTAAATATTGAATACGCGCGATAAATGATGCCCACAATTCTTCGGTGAGGTTTTGTTTAACGTGGATTTTGCTGTCTGTTTCCACTTTGGCAAGGAACTGAGCGGTGTCAAACTGGCTGCGTGATACACCTAAAATGCGACCTTCTGGGTGCAGTAAACCTGCTGCGTGTGCTTGATACAAGCATGGCAACAATTTGCGCATAGCTAAGTCGCCTGTTGCGCCAAAAATAACCATGTCAAAATTATTGAGTTTGGAAGACATTTTTTGTTCCTTGTCTAAGTGATAAAAAGGGGGGTATTGAACGCAGCCTGAAACTATTTTTTCAGGCTGCATTTTGGTATAAATCAGCATTCATTTTACTGTGGTTTTGCTTTTCAGGCTGCCTGAAAACGAACCGTAGCAATCTTACATTATTTTTGACTATTTGTTGATAGAAATCCACAAAAAAGTCAGGTAAATGAAATAGTTTGTCGGTATAATGTAAGTTAATTACAGAATTTTAGCGTTTTCAGGCTGCATTTCAGGCAGCCTGAAAACCCATTTTTAATCATAAAAGGAACTAGATTAATGTCTATTGCCATTCACCCAAAATTAGCAGAAATCACGCAGCGCATTATTGAGCGCAGCCGCCCCACTCGCACGGCATACTTAGAGCGTATCCGCGCGTTCAAACAACAAGGGCGTTTGGAACGCGACCAATTAGGTTGCTCAAACTTGGCGCACGGTTACGCGTCTATGCCGAAAACCATCAAAATTGAAATGCAAAAAGCGACCGTGCCAAACTTGGGCGTGATTACGGCTTACAACGATATGGTGTCTGCACATCAACCGTTTAAAGAGTTCCCAGATTGGATTAAAGACGAAGTGGCGAAACACGGTGCAACAGCTCAAGTGGCTGGCGGTACGCCTGCGATGTGCGACGGCATTACGCAAGGTTACGAAGGCATGGAATTGTCTTTGTTCTCACGCGATGTGATTGCGATGAGTGCGGCGGTGGGTTTGTCGCATCAAATGTTTGACGGCGCGTTGTTCTTGGGCGTGTGCGATAAAATCGTTCCGGGGTTGGTGATTGGTGCGTTGTCTTGCGGTCATATTCCTGCGGTGTTTACCCCAGCAGGCCCGATGGAAAGCGGTATCGGCAACAAAGAAAAAGCGCGTACTCGCCAATTGTTCGCTGAAGGTAAAGTAGGGCGCGAAGCCTTGTTGCAAAGCGAAATGGGTTCATACCACAGCCCAGGTACTTGCACGTTCTACGGCACAGCAAACTCGAATCAAATGATGATGGAATTTATGGGCTTGCATTTGCCAGCGTCATCATTCTTCAACCCTAGCTCAAATATGCGTGAGGCTTTGACTCGCCACGCTGCGGCGCAAATGGTTGCTCAAATCAAAAACGGCACGGCAAAACCAATCGGCGAAATGCTGACTGAAAAATCGTTCATCAACGCGGTGATTGGCTTGATGGCGACTGGCGGCTCAACCAACCACACGATGCACTTGGTGGCAATGGCGCGCGCGGCTGGTGTGATTTTGAATTGGGACGATTTTGATGAAATTTCGTCAATCATTCCATTGTTGATTCGCGTGTATCCAAACGGTCAGGCGGACGTGAACCATTTTGCGGCGGCGGGCGGTTTGCCATTTGTGATTCGTGAATTGCGTAACGCGGGCTTGTTGCATGATGATGTGGACACGGTTGTGGGTCATGGCATGGAAGCCTATACTCAAGAGCCATTCTTTGCTGAATCAGGCAGCCTGATTTGGAAAGAAGTGCCAGCAGAAAGCGGCAATGAAGAAATCTTGCGTAAATTTGACAATCCATTCTCTCCAGACGGCGGTTTGCGCTTGATGAAAGGCAATATCGGTCGCGGCGTGATTAAAGTGTCTGCTGTGGCGGAGGAACATCGCGTGATTGAAGCCCCTGCAATCGTGTTCAACGACCAAAAAGAAGTGTTGGCAGCATTTGAACGCGGCGAATTGGAACGCGATTTTGTGTGCGTGGTGCGTTTCCAAGGTGCGCGCGCTATGGGTATGCCTGAGTTGCACAAATTAACGCCGCCTTTGGGTATTTTGCAAGACCGTGGCTTTAAAGTGGCTTTGGTAACTGACGGTCGTATGTCGGGCGCGTCTGGTAAAGTACCAGCGTCTATTCACATGTCGCCAGAAGCCTTGATGGGCGGCAATATCGGCAAAATCCAAACGGGCGACATGGTTCAATTTAACGCAAATACGGGCGAATTGAACGTGTTGGTTGATGAGAAAGAATGGAACGCACGAGAAATTCCTGCGGTGGATTTAACGAAATATCATTACGGCGTGGGTCGTGAATTGTTTGCTGGCTTCCGTAGCTTGACCAGCAGCGCGGAAACTGGGGCGATGAGCTTTGGTGGTGACTTCGCTTAATACTGCTAAAATGCAGCCTGAAAGTTTTTCAGGCTGCATTTTTTAATGGAGATAACCATGGAACTGTTTCAAAAAGTAGAAGACAAACTGCATGAATTGAATATTGCTTATCAACTGGTAGAACACGCGCCTGCGCTCACCACAGAACAGGCAGATGCGTTTATTGAAGGCATTGATGGTGTGCGCACAAAAACGATGTTTTTAACCAACAAGAAAAAGAAAAATTTTTACTTGCTGATTATGGACGATGCTAAGCGTTTAGACATGAATGCGTTTAAAGAAATTGTGGGCGAAAATCAAATTAAAATGGCTTCGGAAGACAGTTTGTTTGAAAAAATGATATTGACTGCTGGTGTGGTTTCGCCGTTTGGTTTGCTGAATAATGCAGACAAAGATATTCAGGTTTACTTTGATAAAGAAATTGTGAATGAAGACCGAATGAGCTTTCACCCGAATACAAACGAGAAAACGATTTTTGTGAAAACAACGGATTTGTTTGTATTTTTAGACAGTATTGGTTATCCAGCGAAAGTGGTGGAAATTTAGAAACAAAATGCAGCCTGAAAATAGTTTTCAGGCTGCGTTTTTTGTTTATTTAATGATTTGCTGTAATTCGCCTTTTGAATAACGAACCGCCATTTTTTCCAACGAAATCGGTTTGATTTTATCTGCCATACCCTCGCAACCAAACGCTAAATAGCGGTCTAAGCAAACTTGTTTCATCGCTTCAATCGTTTTGCTGAGATATTTGCGTGGGTCAAATTCCGCAGGGTTTTCCGCCATGAATTTACGGATTGCGCCCGTGCTGGCAAGTCGCAAATCGGTATCAATATTCACTTTGCGAACGCCGTGTTTAATCCCCTCCACAATTTCTTCAACTGGCACGCCATACGTTTCGCCAATCGCACCACCGTGGGCGTTAATCACTTGCAACCATTCTTGCGGTACAGAGCTTGAACCGTGCATCACAATGTGCGTATTCGGCAGCGCGGCGTGGATTTCTTTAATTCGGTCAATGCGCAACACTTCGCCTGTGGGCGGACGCGTGAATTTATACGCGCCGTGGCTTGTGCCAACCGCAATCGCCAATGCGTCTACATCGGTGTCTTTCACAAAACGAATCGCGTCTGCCACGCTCGTGAGCATTTGGTCGTGGTTCAATTTACCTTCCGCGCCTACGCCGTCTTCTTCGCCAGCCGTGCCAGTTTCCAAGTTGCCCAACACGCCAATTTCGCCCTCAACCGACACGCCGCAAGCGTGGGAAAACTGCACCACGCGGCGTGTTACTTCGGCGTTGTATTCGTAGCTAGATGGTGTTTTGCCATCTTCTTGCAGCGAACCGTCCATCATCACGGAGCTGAAACCGAGCTGAATGGAGCGTTGGCACACATCGGGCGACGCGCCGTGGTCTTGGTGCATGACAACGGGAATGTGGGGGAACTCTTCCACTGCCGCCAAAATCATGTGGCGCAAAAATGGCACACCTGCGTATTTTCGTGCGCCTGCGCTGGCTTGCACAATCACGGGGGCGTTCACTTGGTTTGCTGCTTCCATAATCGCGCGCATTTGTTCTAAATTGTTTACGTTGAATGCGGGTAAACCGTAACCGTGTTCGGCGGCGTGGTCTAAAAGTTGGCGCATGGATACGAGTGCCATTTTTGTTCCTTTGATTTTGTAGTTGAATGTAGTTCGAATTATAAAGCGGTTTTCTGATAAATCAATGGAAATTTGTTTTCAGGCTGCAAAAGGGGTTGAAAATAATTACATTTAGTTACAGATTGGGTTTTTCAGGCTGCGATAATTGCAGCCTGAAATCTGTTATCATTTTGTTTTTTCAAACTTATTTACAGAAAGCCCATTATGTCGTTCCCACGCATTTTTGCTGTTGTTTTACTTGCCACCAGTTTAGCTGCCCACGCCGATAATTCTACCACCAGCCGCACTTTAGCCAACAGTTTAAAAGTGATTGTGCAGGAAGACCACCGCGCCCCTGTGGTGATGACGCAGCTTTGGTACAAAGTGGGCAGTTCAGACGAAATGGCAGGCAAAACAGGCTTGAGCCACGCGCTGGAACACATGATGTTCAAAGGCACAAAAACCGTGCCAGCAGGCGAATATGTGAAACGTATTTCCGCGCTGGGCGGCAGCAACAACGCGTACACCACCACAGAAGAGACTGTGTATCACGTTACCATTGCCGCGCAACATCTGCCCAAAGTGTTGGAACTGGAAGCTGACCGTATGGAAAATTTAAACTTCAGCGACACGGTTTTCAACAACGAAATGAAAGTGATTCGGGAAGAACGCCACCAACGCATTGACGACAATCCAGACGGTATGTTGTATGCAGAATTATTGAACACCGCGTGGACAAAATCGCCCAACCGCACCAGCGTGATTGGCAAAATGGCAGACTTGCACAAGCTCAAACCCAACGATTTACGCCAATGGTATCGCCGTTGGTACGCGCCTAATAACGCCGTTTTAGTGGTGGTGGGCGATTGCAGCCTGAAAACGTGTTTGCCCAAGTTGAGCAATATTTTGGCAGCCTGAAAGAGCGCAAACTGGCAGACCATCAAGACATCAGCGAACCTGAAACGCATGAAAAACCATCTTTTGCCACGCTAAAAGGCAACACCAAACAGCCAATGATGATGTTGGCATATCGTGTGCCGCATTTGCAAAAAATAGACGAAAAATTGCCGTATGCGCCGAATATGCTGACTAACGTGTTAGACGGACATTCTGCGGCGCGTTTCAGCCAACGATTGGTGCGTGGTTCGCAAGTCGCGCAGAATATTGGCACAGGCTATTCCTTGCTCGCTCGACAGCCGCAAATGTGGATAATTTCCGCGTCGCCTGCCAATGGTGTGGATTTGGCGCAGTTGAAAGCCACGTTGAAAAAAAGAGATTGCTGATGTAGCGCACAACGGTGTGAGTGAGGCGGAACTCAATCGTGCGAAAACCATTCAGCGTACCAACAAGATTTATTCGTATGACGAGATTTCTGCGCGCGCGAATTTAATGGGTACGCTGGAAAGTGTGGGCTTGAAATACGATGATGAAAACGCTATTCGTCAGCGTTTGGACGAAGTAACCACGGCAGATATTCAGGCTGCGGCAAAATTGCTCACGCAAGAACGCGAGGTTTATGTAGAACTGTTGCCAAAATAAAACTACATTTTCAGGCTGCCTGAAAATGTGTTTTAAATCACAAAACTAAAAAATTGAGCTAATACAAAAGGAGTAGAAAATGGCTTGATTTTTGGTGTGAATTGTTGCATTATTACGCCATAAATTTTCTTAACCAACCTTATTTAGAGGTACTCAAAATGGCACAAAAAACAGGTAACAAAGTTGTTGTAATCGGTACTGGCGCAGTGGGCGTAAGCTACGCATACGCAGTGTTGAACCAAGGCATTTGTGATGAATTGGTGTTGATTGATTTAAACGTGAAACGCGCATTTGCAGAAGCATGCGACTTGAGCCACGGCGTATTCAACGGTCCAACGCCTGTTAAAGTGAAACAAGGCACTTACGAAGATTGTGCAGACGCAGACATCATCTGTATTTGTGCTGGCGTACCTCAAAAACCAGGTGAAACGCGCTTGCAATTAATTGACAACAACTTGAGTGTGTTCAACAGCGTGGTTGGCGAAGTGATGAAAACTGGCTTTGACGGCATTTTCTTGTTGGCATCAAACCCAGTTGATGTGTTGTCTTACGCAACATTCAAATTCTCAGGCTTGCCAAAACACCGCGTTATCGGTTCAGGCACCGTATTGGATACTGCTCGCTTGTGCTACTTCTTGAGCGAAGAGTTCAATGTAGCCCCACAAAGCATCGATGCTTACATGATTGGCGAACACGGCGACAGCGTATTGGCAGCATGGAGTTCAGCTTATGTGGCAGGTACTTCAGTGAAAGAGCACTTTGACGCAATGCCAAATGGTAAAGAGCGCATGGAACAAATCCGCCACGATGTGATGCGCGCAGCATACTCAATTATTGAAGGCAAAGGTGCAACTTACTACGGTATCGGTATGGGCTTGGCTCGTATTACCAAAGCCATCTTGTTCAACCAAAACTGCGTATTGCCAGTTTCTGCATTGCTGGAAGGCGAATACGGCGAAAACGACGTTTACACTGGTGTACCAGCAGTCATCAACCGCAACGGTATCGCTCGCATTATCGAGAAACCTTTGGACGCAGATGAAAAACAAAAATTTGCAGACTCTGCAAACATCTTGCGCAGTTACCAAGAAAAAGTTCATGCTTACTTGAACAAATAATCAGCATATAAAAAAGCAGCCTGAAAAACTTTTCAGGCTGCTTTTTTGTTCTCTAGAAGATTGATTGTACTGCTGCATAAACGGCTAACACGGCAATCAAGCTATCTACGCGGTCAAATACACCGCCGTGACCTGGCAACAAATTACTGCTGTCTTTAATCCCAGCCGCACGTTTCAGCCAGCTTTCCAGCAAATCGCCGCCAATGCTCACAAACGTCAAAATCACAGAAGCCAACATTGTCACCAACCAAGATTGACCAGCAAATAACCAGCCTTGCGATTGCGTGTAAGTTACATAAATCAGCACGGCAACCAAGCCACCAATCGCGCCTTCCCAGCTTTTTTTCGGACTGAGCACGGGGGCTAATTTATGCTTACCAATCGCGCAACCTACAAAATAAGCAGCAGAATCCGCTAGCCACACCAAAATCATCACCGTCAACAAATGCGCCGCATAATCGCTATTCGGGCGCAACTGAATCAGCGCAAACCAGAACGGTATCATCAATAACCAGCCCAGCGCAAAACCTTGCGCGTTTGCTGAAATTTTCCATTTTTGGTATAACCAAATCGGCATGGCAATCAGCCAAAAGCCCAAAGAAATCAGCCAAATCAAGCTCGGTAATTGCCAGTTGCCCAAATACGCCGTCAGCATAAAAAATGCCGTGCCACCCAAATAATGCGTTTGCTGCTGCGCGTTCAAGCCAGCCAAGCGACCGTATTCCCACAAAGCAATCAAAGCAATGAAAGCGGAAAATGCCGCCCACAAAAAGCTGCCTGAACAAAATAACATCAGCAACATCAAGGGAATCAGCACTAAAGCCGTTAAAATTCGTTGTTTCAACATAAAAATCCTTTCAGGCAGCCTGAAAATTAAGAACGCTGTTGTTCTACAGGTAATTGCTCGGAAGTGCGACCAAAGCGGCGTTCACGTTTGGTAAACGACGCAAAGGCTTTGTGCATTTCGTCAGCATTAAAATCAGGCCACAAAACATCTGTGAAATAAAATTCGGCATAAGCCATTTGCCAAAGCATAAAGTTGCTGATACGCGTTTCGCCGCCTGTGCGAATGAATAAATCAGGTTCAGGGGCTTCGGATAACATCAACTTGCTTGCCAAATCTGCTTCGCTGATTTCGGTTTTACCTTCTTTAATCAATGCATTGGCAGCCTGTAAAATATCCCAACGACCGCCATAATCTGCCGCAATCGTCAGCGTGATGCCTGTGTTGTTTTCAGTCAGCTTTTCCGCATCAACAATGCTTTGCTGAATGTCGGCATTAAAGAGGCTGCGGTCGCCAATCACTTTCAAGCGCACGCCATTTTTGTTCATTTCAATTACTTTTTTCTGCAATGCTACTAAAAAAAGCCCCATTAAAAAAGACACTTCTTCGGCAGGGCGACGCCAGTTTTCGGTTGAAAAAGCGAAAACGGTGAGATAGCGCACACCTGCATCATCGCAAACGCGTACTATTTCTTCCAATACGTCCAAGCCGCGTTTATGCCCCATCACGCGTGGCATAAATCGTTTTTTTGCCCAGCGCCCATTACCGTCCATAATCACGGCGACATGGTGGGGAATGTGGTGGTGTTCAGGGATATTTTGAGTGCTGCTTTGATTCATCGTGCAGGCTCTTTCTAAAAAAGTGGAATAGAATCAGATTATAACAATATTCTTCAGGCAGCCTGAAAAATATTGCACAAACAAAAAAGCCCTTGAATATCAATCCAAGAGCTTTCTTGCTACAACTTCTTCACAATATTATTGAACTTTGATTTCAACGTCTACGCCAGCAGGCAAGTCTAATTTCATCAAAGCGTCAGTGGTTTTATCAGTCCAATCCACGATGTCCATCAAACGCAAGTGCGTGCGGATTTCCAACTGTTCACGAGAAGTTTTGTTCACGTGTGGAGAACGCAAAATGTTGAAGCGTTCGATTTTAGTTGGTAATGGGATTGGGCCTTTTACAACTGCGCCAGTGCGTTTAGCAGTCTCAACGATTTCTTGAGCTGAACGGTCAATCAAAGCGTAGTCATAAGCTTTCAAACGGATACGGATTTTTTGGTTAGCCATTATCTCAGTATCCTTGTATTAAGCGATTACGTTAGCTACAACGCCCGCACCAACGGTACGACCACCTTCACGGATTGCAAAACGCAAACCGTTTTCCATAGCGATAGGTGCAATCAATTCAACAGTGATTTTCACGTTTTCGCCTGGCATTACCATTTCAACGCCTTCTGACAATGTAACTGCGCCAGTTACGTCAGTTGTACGGAAATAGAATTGTGGACGGTAGTTAGCGAAGAATGGCGTATGACGACCACCTTCTTCTTTGCTCAATACATATACTTCAGCTTCAAATTTAGTGTGTGGAGTGATTGTACCTGGTTTAGCCAATACTTGACCGCGTTCAACTTCTTCACGTTTAGTACCACGCAACAATACACCAACGTTGTCACCAGCTTGGCCTTCGTCCAACAATTTGCGGAACATTTCCACGCCAGTACAAGTAGTTTTTTGAGTGTCTTTCAAACCAACGATTTCGATTTCATCGCCAACGTGGATGATACCGCGTTCTACACGGCCAGTTACTACTGTACCACGACCAGAGATTGAGAATACGTCTTCGATTGGCAATAAGAATGGTTTGTCAACAGCACGTTCTGGGGTAGGGATGTAGCTATCTAACGCGTCAGCCAAAGCAAAGATTTTTTCTTTGAATGACTCGTCGCCTTCCAATGCGCGCAATGCAGAACCTTGAACGATTGGGCAGTCGTCGCCTGGGAAGTCGTAGCTTGACAACAAGTCACGGATTTCCATTTCAACCAATTCCAACAACTCAGCGTCGTCAACCATGTCGCATTTGTTCATGAATACGATGATGTAAGGAACGCCTACTTGGCGAGCCAACAAGATGTGTTCACGAGTTTGTGGCATAGGGCCGTCAGCAGCAGATACTACCAAGATTGCGCCGTCCATTTGAGCCGCACCAGTAATCATGTTTTTCACATAGTCTGCGTGTCCTGGGCAGTCTACGTGTGCGTAGTGACGAGTTGCAGTTTCGTATTCAACGTGAGCAGTGTTAATGGTGATACCACGTGCTTTTTCTTCTGGAGCGTTATCGATTTGATCGTAAGCTTTTGCAGAACCGCCGAATTTTTCAGCTAAAATAGTTGTCAATGCAGCTGTCAAAGTGGTTTTACCATGGTCAACGTGACCGATTGTACCTACGTTTACGTGCGGTTTGCTACGTTCAAATTTTTCCTTAGCCATGAGCTAGAATCCTTGTATAAAGAGCGAGTTAAAAAATAGTGCTGGGCTTTCCAACACAAAATAGTGAATAACGCGAATGCGCTACCCAATAAAATTAAACGCGAAATTGTATGTTTTTTCTGTAAAAAAATCAAGCAGAAATATTTTCAGACTGCATTTTTCGCAGCCTGAAAATTAGGGTTGATTTTGGTTTTCTGCTTCTTCGCGCTTCATGCGCTGATTGCGGCGGCGTGTCAGCACAACCCAAAATGAAAACAGCACGGGCAAGATTGTCCAAAAAACTAGATAAATCAGCACACGCGCAATGCCTTGTGGATATTGAGCGATTGAAAACATCATGGTTACAAAAACATAGCCCATTAAAACGATGTGCCACATAATTTCCCTTTCAGGCTGCCTGAAAAAATTATCCCTTGAAATGGATTTCTAATTTTCCACTTTTAGCTTCAAGTGTAATTTTTTTCTTTTTGGCTTCTGCTAAATAAAGTTTGGGTTGTTGAAGTTAGGTCGTGTGGACATTTCATTTAAAAAAATGAGTATCCATAATTGATTAGATAAAAAAATGGCGAATGAGTAATTTAATTTCCACAAAAAACCTTACCATTCGCCATGCCTCGCCTAATGCTCAATAACAAACAATGGACAAGACTGAAAGCTATTTTACTCAAACAAGGTATTTACGACACAGAAAATTTGCGTAAAACCGTGGAAGGTATTTTATACCACATGAGAACAGGCATTCCTTGGCGAGATTTGCCAAAATATTTTGGTAAATCTAACACGATTTATAAAACATTTAACCGTTGGTCTGCTGCTAATAAATTTATGGACATATTTAAGCAACTCATTGATTATCCTGATATAGAATGGATATTGATTGATGGGACTTACGTTAAAGCACATCAACACAGCAATGTTGCCAATCCTAAAGAACAAGCAATTGGTCAAAGTGTTGGTGGCAACACGAGTAAAATTCATCTAGCAGTAGATGCACATGGCAATCCTTTGGAATTTATCATTACTGACGGTTCGGTACATGATGTTAAAGTTGCACCTGAATGGATTGCTAAATTGGATTTAAGTGAAACATCAATAGTTTGTGCAGACAAGGGTTATGATTCAGAACCTTTGCGTGAACAAATTGAAGCTGAAGATACTCATGCAAATATACCAGTAAAATCAAATAATAAGAAAAAAGGTAATCATCACATGGACTGGCATTTATATAAATGTCGCCATGTTGTAGAAAACCAATTTAACAAAATTAAAAACTACCGAGCTATTGCTACACGGTTTGATAAACTTAAAGCGAAATTATGAAAATAATGTCGCTCTAGCCCTTGCGTATCAATGGCTCAAGCTATGAATGTTCAACAAGATCTAAAATTCCCATCAAAAAAACGATTGAATAACTTTGTGCAAAGTTCTACAATAATCAATAATCCCGATGAGTTCCGGCATAGAAATATACGGAATGTTGGTAGTGTTGTTATTGGAATTTAAATTTTCTTAAAGGTGAATACGATGGATTTGAAATTATGGATTGAGCAATATAATGCGGGCAAAGATGTTCCACTAAATTTAACAACGGCTCAACAGGATTTGCATGGTTTGCATTTATTGGAAGCGATTGAAGCGCACGAGGCTTGGATTGAGAGATTGGAAAGTACGTTGCGTGGTAAAAACCCCGAAGAATACGACCCAGCCGTTGTGGGAGTAGACCATTTGTGTAAATTGGGCAAGTGGTTGTATAGCGATGGTTTGTGTTTGGATAAATATCCAGAATACGAAGTAGTTAAAAATGCTCATGCGCGTTTTCATCAATGTGCTGGCGACATTTTGCAAAATCATCGAAAAGGCTATTTAATGGAAGCGATTAGTGCGCTGCGCTATGAGTTAATTGATTTGTCAAAAGAAGTTAAAGTGGCATTAGTTAGTTTGTTGGATAAAGTCCAAACAAATTAAGCTGCGTACGTGAATACTTGGATAAAGCTGCCTGAATAATATTAGGCAGCTTTTTACTTGGTATATAGTTGATTAAAATTGCAATGATACTGCGTTGCCAACGCCATTATGTACTATTCGTACACGGTAGGCGTTGTCGCCTTGTTTCATTTTTATTTTGGGGCTGTCCTAGATAACTAGGATAAACTCGATTTTACTAACTGTTTTAAAATAGAACAAGAACTTTTATCTCACTGTTGTTAAAACGCCATTCGCACGCCTTTAAATACAGCTCAAAATGCTCTTTGGGAATGCCGTTAAACTTGCGTAAATGACGTTTTGCTTGGTTCCAAAAGTTCTCAATTCCGTTAATATGATTTTGTCGTTCAGCAAAATGTGTGCTGTGATTGATACGAAAACGAAGTTTCAGCGAAGTTAAAATGGCTTTGTCGCTCACATCTAATACATCATAGCTGCGATAACAATCCGTATAAACAATGCTGTCAGGTTTCACTTGTTCGCGGATAATAGGCAATAAAGTAGCGGTTTGGGTATTCGGTACAGTAACCGTATAAATCTTGCCATTTCGCTTCAAAAGCCCGAATACAGCGACTTTGCCAGCTGAACCACGACCGTGCTTGCCTTTACGTTGTCTGCCAAAATAACTTTCATCAGCTTCTACTTCGCCATCAAACATTTCCAAATGTGGACTGTTTTGATAAATAAGTAATCGTAAACGATGAAAATAATAGGCTGCGGTATTTTTATTAACACCTACTAACTCTGCTGCTGTTCTTGCAGTTACACCTGCGACAAATAGCTCAATGAGTTTGTTTTGTTTGTACTGACTTAGACGACTTTTTTTCATAGGGATAATTCTAACTTAATTTGAATTTCCCTACTTATCTAGGACAGCCCCTTAACTTTTCTTTCATTTATTCAATTCCTGTTCCGCCAATTTCGCTTCCAACGCTTTAATACGCTTGTGCATTTCATTCAAATGATTGATGTGAACGCCGTTTCGCACCCATTCTTTATACGTTTGCATTGGGAAAATAGACGCGAAATGCTGACCACTTTCCTTGATACTATGGGTAATATTTGTGCCGCCGCCAATGTTCGTTTTGTCGGCGATTTCGATATGCCCAACCGTGCCAACACCGCCGCCAATCACGCAATAACTGCCGATGGTCGTGCTGCCTGAAATGCCTGTTTGCGCCGCGATAACGGTGTGTTCGCCCACTTTGCAGTTGTGCGCGATTTGCACTTGGTTGTCGATTTTTGTGCCACGCCCAACCACGGTGTCGGACATCGCGCCACGGTCGATATTGGTATTTGAGCCGATTTCCACGTCATCACCCAAAGTGACGCCGCCTGTTTGCGGAATTTTGAACCAATCGCTGCCTGAAAATGCCAATCCGAAACCGTCCGCGCCAATCACGCAGCCTGAATGCAATTCCACGCGATGCCCAATCGTGCAGCCGAAATACACGGTTACGTTTGGGTGAATAAAGCAGTCGTTGCCCAGTGTGCAATCGTGTTCAATCACGGCGTTTGCCAATATGCGGCAACGTTCGCCCAGCACGGTGTTCGCGCCGATGTAAACATTCGCGCCGATTTCGCAGCTTGCTGGCACAATGGCGGTGGGTTCAATCACGGCAGTGGGGTGAACGCCTGCTTTTGGTGCAACAATCGGGTGAAATAATCGTGCCACTTTGGCGAAATATAAATACGGGTCTGGCACGACAACCACATTGCGATTTGGGAAGAAATCTGCTGCCTTTTGTGAAACGATGACTGCACCTGCAGTGCTGTTTTCTACTTCGTGTTTGTATTTTGGATTGGCTAAAAATGTAATTTCGTTGGCTTGGGCGCGTGAAGCTGGGGCGATGGCATGAACTGAAATATTGTCGCCGCGGAATTCGCCGCCGAGTTTTTCAATAATTTGGGATAGGGTAAACATGGGTTTTCCTTTGAATACTTTTTGAACGCAGCCTGAAAGATTTTCAGGCTGTGTTTTAGATATAAATGCAGCCTGAAAAATGGTTTTGAATGATTTTTCAGGCTGCATATTGTGTTGAGATTTATCTAGGTTCTGCTTCGTCTAATGCTTTGATAACACGGTCGGTAATGTCGTATTTGCGAACAACAAACACGGCTTCTTGCACGATTAAATCGTATTTTTCTTTTTCGGCAATGTTTTTAATCACGTTGTTGGCATTGTTTTGCAAGGCGGCAAATTCTTCGTTGCGGCGCAAGTTGTATTCTTCTGCTAAGTGCGCAGCGGCAATGCGATATTGTTGTACGTTTTCTCGGAGTTGTTCTTCGGCGTGTTTGCGTTGGCTGCCGCCTAGTTTGTTTGATGACAGTTGCTCTTGCAATTTTATGCCTGATTTTTGTAGGGCAACTAATTTTTGTTGTTGTTCGCCAAATTCTTTTTGTAATGTGGTTTCAATGCGCTTGGCAGCTTTGGTTTCGGTGTAAACGCGTTCTGGATTTACGTAACCGAATTTTTGCACGTCGTTGCTGGCAATGGCATTCAGGCTGCCTGAAAGTAATGCAATCGTGCATAATGTGCGAGTGGTGTTTTTCATGATATTCATAGTTCCTAGCGTTAATGAATAAGGTTCGCAGCATACGCCAGAAAGGGCGTTATCGCAAATTTTTCATAAAAAACGCAGCCTGAAAAGGGTTTTCAGGCTGCGTTTTTTGTGTTGCTTAGAATACGGTACCTAACTGGAATTGGAAGCGTTGAACTTGGTCTGAGCTTTTCTTTTTCAGTGGGTAAGCGTAGCTTAATTTGATTGGACCTACTGGTGAAATCCAAGTGAGTGCTGCACCTACTGAGTAACGTAATTCGTTTCTAAACGATGATTTATGGTTGCTGCTGTAGTAGCCGTTTGAGCCATTTGGGTTGGCTGCGTTATAGCGGTTTGGGTTATAGGTTTTGCCATCCCACACGCTGCCTGCATCTGCAAACAAGCTCAAACGAACGGTGCGGCTATCTTTAATGCCTGGGAATGGGAACAGCAATTCTGCGTTGGCATTGGCTGAGTATTTACCGCCGTATGATTCTGTATTGTAAGAACCATTGTTAGGGTCGATGTCGTATACTTTTGGACCCAACGAGCCGCTTTCGTAACCACGAACAGAACCTAAACCACCGCCTGATTGTGTATACATAAATGGTACTTCTTTGGTTTTGCCATACGCGCCGCTATAACCAATTTGTCCATTCAACATCAAAGTGAAGTGTTTGGTTAATGGGAAATACCAAGTTTGTTGGTGCCCCAAGCGATAGTATTGGAAGCCGCTACCTGGTAAACCGATTTCGCCTGTTACGTTGGTGCTGTAACCACGCGTTGGCCAGAAACCGTCATCGGTTGTGTTGCGGAACCAGCTCAATGTGCCTTTGTATAACCAGTTGTTTTTGCCGTTTTCATCAACGAAACGTTGGTAACGATAAGGCGGTCTGTTGAACAGGGTTACGCCCATGTGTTCAACGCCTAAACCCAAGTTCACGCGGTCGTATTCGGTAATTGGTACGCCCATGTTGGCAGAAACGCCGTATCTGTCCATACGATAGTTACGTGTATTGCTGTCTGATTTTGATGGGTCGTAGCGCGAACCAAAAATGTTGTATGACATGCTCACGCCATCAGGTGTGAAATAAGGCTCGGTAAACGATAAGTTCACGGCTTGGGTTACTTTACTGCGTGAAACGCTTAATGCAGTAGATTTACCTGTACCAAACAAGTTATCTTGTGCCACGCTGCCTGCAAGTACCAAACCATCATCTTGCGACCAGCCTGCAGAAGCGTTAATGCTACCTGTTGAACGTTCTTGAACTTGCACCGTTAAATCAGTTTGTTGGTCATCTTCTGGAACGGGATTGGTTAAGATTTTCACGTCATCAAAATAACCTAATTGACGCAAACGTTCTGAAGAGCGTGCCAATTTTGATTGGTCGTAAGTAGCACCTTCCATTTGACGCATTTCGCGGCGAATCACTTCATCGCGTGTTTTATTGTTGCCACTGATTTTAATGCTGCGTACGGCAACGCGATTACCTGGAGCAACCACAATCGAAATGTCGGCGATATTTTTGCCATTTTCTTCACGACGAACAGTCTCGCTGGTTACTTTTGCATTCGCATAACCTGCAGATTGCAAATCTTGATGAATCAGAGCCATGGCAGCCTGAAGCGAATCCATATTACTCAAGCGACCTGCTTTGAGTTTTTTCAGGTGTTTTTCTAAAGTTTCACGTGGCACGTCTTTCGTATCGCCTACGATACGGATATTGCCCCAATAGAATTTTTTACCTTCGTGCAATTTAATGGTTACACTTTCTTTGGTTTTGTCTTCATTAAATTGACGTTCTACATCGTTGTAGTCCACTTGAAAGTCAAAATAACCGTGTTCGTGATAGAACGCTTCTAGACGTGCTTTATCGCGACTGAATTTTTCCCAAGAGAAGACATTGCTTTTGGTTGCCCACGAGAAAATAGTGCCGTCGGTTAAGCCTACGATGCGGCTCAAGCGGTAGTCAGAAAACGCTTCATTGCCTTCAAAATTCAAGGCATTCATGCGCGTGGTTTCGCCTTCTTCCACGTTCACGGTAACCGCCACGCGGTTGTGCGACAATTCTTGCACTTTAGGCGTGATTTTTGCGTTGTTTTTGCCTTGTTCTTTATAAGCACCGTCCAAAGCACGCAAAGCGCGAACCAGTGCCTCTTGGCTGAAGAAATCGCCTTTGCCTAAGCCTGAAGATGCCAATGCTTGTGCCGTGTTGTAAGCTGCTTGTGTTTCGTATTCTTGCAGTTTTTCATCATAAGATTGCTCGCCTTTTTTGCTGGCAACCAAATCAGCGTCGTTGCTTGCGTTAGATGCTTTCACCGTCGCCATCTGCTTCACAATCGCATCGTTTGGCAACACTTTCGCGCCTTTAACCGTTAATTCGCTGATGATAGGGCGTTCTTTCACGGTAATAATCAACATATTGCCGTTTTGTTCCAGCAACACGTTTTCATAGAAACCCGTTGCGTACAAACGTTGAATCAACTCTTCGCCTTTTTCATCGGTAAACGTATCGCCCACTTTCAAAGGCAGCAATGAACGTACCGTCGCTTCAGACGTATGTTGTTCCCCTTCCACGCGAAATTCGTTCACGGTAAAGTTTTCCGCAAAAGCGGGCAATACCATGCCGAGCGCAAATAAAGTTGCAGTAATCTTATTTAATTTCATTGTGTTATCCAAGTAAACGAGTTATATCGTTAAAAAATGCCAAAATCATCATCGTGAGCATTGCCGCCACGCCCAAACGCAAACCAATATCCTGAATGGTTTTGCTCAACGGCTTGCCACGCAAAAGCTCAGCAGTATAGTAAACGAAATGCCCACCGTCCAACACAGGAATCGGCAGCAAGTTCATCACGCCTAAGCTAATACTCACCAAAGCCAAAAATTCAATATAAGGTTGCCAACCAATTTGCACCGTTTGCCCTGCCACTTCCGCAATCGTAATCGGACCCGAAATGTGGCTCAAAGATGCTTTGCCCATAATCAGCTTGCCAAAGAACGACAGCGTCAAAGCCGAGTAGTTTACCATTTTATCCCAGCCCATTTGCAAAGACTGCATGGCAGACGGATAAAAATGATAGCTCACGTGTTTTTCCCACGCTTCATCAATGCTTGCACCCACGCCCACGCGACCAATAATTTGGCTCTTATCAGGCAATTCATACGAATCAGGCATTAACGTGGTTTGACGCGTTTCGCCGCCGCGCACATAAGTAATTTTCAGGCTGCGACCTGCATTTTCGCGAACAATTTTGCTCCACTGCGCCCATTTTTGCGTGGCGACATTATCCACTTGAATAATGCGGTCTCCCTTTTGCAAACCTGCTTTTGCAGCAGCTCCTTCAGGCTGCACAAAACCAATCGTGTCGCCAATCTTAAACGGCATAATGCCCAAACCCGCTTGGCGTTTGGCAACCGCTTCTGCTTCAGGCGTCCCCGTTGCATTGATGCTGCGGACAACGGTTTGACCTTGCGCGGTTTGCACTTGCACCGCTATTTTGCCCGCTTCTAAATCCAGCACCATTGCCGTTTGCGCATCAGCAAAGGTTTGCACCGCTTTGCCATTCACGTTCAGGATTTTGTCACCCTCTTGGAAACCTGCGCTGGCAGCAATAGACGGCGTTTGCACCGTGCCAACAATCGGGCGAATTTCAGTAACACCACCCACGCCAAAGCTAAACCAATACAGCAGCACCGCCAAAATCAAATTGGTTAAAGGTCCTGCCACCACTACGGCAATGCGTTTCAATGGGTGTTGCTTGTCAAAAGCGAATGGCAAATCTTCTTCCGCCACTTCCCCCTCTCGCGTGTCCACCATTTTCACATAACCGCCCAAAGGAAACGGCGCAAGACACCAGTCAATATTGCGCCAGCGTTTGGTATAAAACGGCGTGCCAAAGCCCACGGAAAAGCGCAGCACTTTAATGCCGCACAATCGGGCAACAATTAAATGCCCCAATTCGTGTAAGCTCACTAATAATAAAATAGCAACCAAAAAGGCTGCGATAGTTTGCAAAAAAGCCATAAATGTTTGTGTGTAGAAATAAAAAAGTGAGTAAGAATAACAGCTTTGCTGCGGTTTGTATATTTTCAGGCTGCAATCTTTACGAAATTTCAAATGAATTCATTTGTTACAAAATTTCAGTTTTCAGGCTGCAAAATCATCAAAATGCAGCCTGAAAGCCTTTTTTGCGACAAAGATTGTAATAAAGCAACAAAAACCGTGCTAGAATAAATTTTTCTTCCACTTATCCGAAAAAGTTAAACATGGATATTTTGATTGTCTTACTCCCAGCGATTGTGTGGGGTTCGATGATTTTGGTAACAACGTATGTCGGTGGTACAGCATATCACCAAATTTTGGGGATTACCGTTGGCGCACTGATTTTCGCCGTTGTGAAAACCCTGCTTTTCGGCGGCGCAGACTGGAGTGTGACCACGCTGTAGGTTAGTTTGGCAACAGGCGTTTCTGGACGATTGGACAAATCAGACAATTACAAAGTATCAAAAAAATCGGTGTGGCATACACCATGCCCATGTCCACAGGTATGCAGCTGGTTACCACCACCCTAATTTGGCGCGTTGGTGCTGGGTGAATGGAACAACCCAAAAGCCATGGGTTTGGGCATTGCCGCATTACTGCTGATTTTGGCAGGCGTGTATTTCACATCAGCGCAGCCTGAAAACGTTGTGCCAGACGAATCTTCAAAAGCCAACCGCAAACAAGCGTTGATGTCGTATCCAAAATCACATTAACCTTTTTCGGGTGCGAAAAGTGATTTTGTTTCGTTGCTCATTTTTAAGTGGCGTTGAATGGTTTTGGTGCTGCATGGGTACTATTTAGCCAGTTGTTCAATGGTGCGATGTTCATCGCGATATTGTTGCCAAAGTTCATCGTTATTTAAGCGTATTCCACCGTTAAAACGCTTCTTACATTGGGTGCAAAAATAGCTTGTTTATGGTTACGCGTTCCGTATTTTTGAACGGAATTTGAGCGGTCAAAAGGGCATTTTTTGTGTTCAAAGCATTTGACCTATCTGAAAGCCTTTAAGCATAAGGCTTTCAGCGATTTTTACCAACCATTTTGTCCTTTAACCCTAATTTTGAAAGAATTAGCGAATTTAGTAAAAATATCAGAATTAAATATCACGTTGAATTTTAATCAAAAAGCAGCCTGAAAAATATTTTTCAGGTTGCTTTTTTATCATCTCATATTTCTAACCACATCTTCCGCCAAACTCCGCGTTTGCTCGTCCAACCCCAACAATTCCTCAATACTTTTCAGGCTGCCTGAAACATGTTTCTCCAAACACGCCCCCACCACTTTCGCAATATCGGTAAACCTAATTTGCCCACGCAAAAACGCCGCCACTGCCACTTCATTGGCTGCATTCAACACGCACGGCGCAGAACCGCCAACAAACATCGCATCGTAAGCCAATTTCAAACATGGATAACGCGCAAAATCAGGCTCTTGGAACGTCAGCCCCGACAGCTTGCCAAAATCCAACGCGCCCACGCCCGACTCAATCCGTTCAGGCAGCCCCAAACAATACGCAATCGGCGTACGCATATCAGGATTGCCCAGTTGCGCCAACACGCTGCCGTCTGTGTACCGCACCATGCTGTGAATAATGGATTGCGGGTGGATTACGACTTCCAATTTATCAGGCGGACAGTTGAACAACCAATGCGCTTCAATCAGCTCCAAGCCTTTGTTCATCATGGTAGAAGAATCCACCGAAATTTTCTGTCCCATTGACCAATTTGGGTGCTTGACGGCTTGTGCTGGTGTGATGTGCGGTAATTCGGCAATCGGCGTGTTTAAAAACGAACCGCCCGAAGCAGTCAAAACAATAGACGTTACGCCATGCGCGTCCATATTGCCTGCGTAATCGCGTGGCAACACTTGGAAAATGGCGTTGTGTTCGCTGTCAATCGGCAAGACTTTTGCGCCGTGCTTTTTCGCCGTTTCCATAAATAGGCTGCCTGAAACGACTAGCGTTTCTTTGTTCGCCAAATAAATCGTTTTGCCGTGTTTCGCGGCGGCGAGTGCAGACGGTAAACCAGCCGCACCGACAATCGCGCACATCACGCCTGTTACTTCGGGGGCGGTGGCGATGTCAATTAGGGCTTGTTTGCCAAATAGCACTTCGGTGTGCAGGCTGCCTAATTGTTGGCGCAATTTCTTGGCGCGGGTTTCATCAGCAACCACGGCGTATTTCGGGGAGAACTGGCGGCATTGTTCGGCGAGTTTTTCCACTTGCGAATGCCCTGCCAAGGCGAAAATTTGAAATTTGTCGGGGTGGCGCGAGATTACGTCTAATGTGGATACGCCAATGCTGCCTGTGCTGCCTAAAATGGTTAATGTTTGCATGATTGTGTTCTGTGAAAAAATAAGGGGGAATTATACGCGCTTTGGTTTTTCAGGCTGCGTTTTGAATGTGGGAATTATGGCAGCCTGAAAACTTTATGAAACTTTCAGGCTGCATGTGGCTTGAAAAACAGCCTTGCAACACGCGTATTTTTATCGCAGCCTGAAAAGTTTTTCTGTTATGATTTATTTGTGTTTTTTTATGTAAACCAACAGGAAACGAAACGATGAAAAAATGGACTTCTTCTATTTTGGCGGCGGCTTTGGTGGGCTGCTTTTCTATGGCTCACGCAGACAATGCGGCGGAATGCAAACCGTTGCCGAAAGTGGCGAAACAGTATTCTATTTTTGAAAATTGTGGCGAAGACGTTTTGCGTTTTATGGATACGAAATCGGAATCTACGCATAATGTTGGGCTGATGAATGGCAAGGGCGAAATTGTGGTTCCAGCGCAATATGTGTTTATTACGCGATATGAAACGCAACCATCTTTATTTGTGGCAAACACAAGAGTAGATGATAAATTGCACAACATTGTCATAGACATAAAAGGCAACACGATTATGGATTTTGATGAAAATGTGTTGGGTGTAGATTTGTCGGCAAACAATATTGTGGCAGTCAAACACGAAGACGGAGAAATCAAAAGGGCGTTGTTTGATTTGAAAGGCAAGCAGCTCACGCCGTTTAAATATACGGTGTTTTCAGGTTTTGATGATGGCTTGGCGGTGGTTTCTTCTGACCCTGTAACCAAATATGGCGAAGACAATAAAGATTTGCGCATGGGTTTTGTGGACGAGCAGGGCAAGGAAGTGATTGCGCCCCAATTTAAAGAGTTGGGCAAGTTTGCTGAAGGCACTTCGTGGGTGGCAGATGATAAGGGCGACCGTTGGGCGATTGATAAAACGGGCGCGAAATTGTGGAAAGTGCCGTATGCGTTTAAAGATATTTCGCTTTCTACGCACGGTTTGGTGCGCTTGGCTAATGATGACACGAGCTGGGTGGCTGTGGTGGACGCGAAAACGGGGCGCGAAGTTGTGCCTGCTGGGAAGTTTGACGATTTGAGCGTTTCGGATTATGCACCTGTGATTTATGCGGTGCGTAATCATTTGGTGGGCTTGTTGGATTTGAATGGCAAGACTTTGGTTGAGCCTGCTTATGATACGGGCGATGAATCGGAAGACGGTGAACCGTATGTGCGTTTGTATCGCCATGCCAATCAAACGGTGGATTATGTGAACATGAAAGGGGAAGTGATTCAGTCGCGTCCTGCGAAGTTTGCGAAAGCCTGTGCGCATGTGAAACTTGATGCACCTGCTGTTCAGGATAAGAATATGCGCGTTAGGGATTGGAATGCGGAACGTAATCAAGTGGCGTTTGCGGATTTGGCTGCTGGGGATACGGTGAACGGGACGTGTGATGATGTGGCGAAAAGCGCGGTGGTGAAGAAAGCGCGTGGGAAGAAGAAATAAGTTAAGAATGCAGCCTGAAAAGTGGTTTTCAGGCTGTATTTTTGTTTTTAAATTTCAACAATCACTTTTTTAACTGTGCCAGCTTGTTTGCTTGCTTCAAATGCTTGGCGCAATACTTGCAAAGATTGAAGTTTTAATTCTTTGGCGTTTGGGGCAACTTGAATGTTATGAAGATTGTATTGTTTATTATAGTGGATTAAATTTAGATTAGGACAAGGCGACAACGACCGCCGTGTACATCTAGTACATAAGGGAGTTGGCAACGCTGTACTAATCTAAATTTGATTCACTATATTTTGCATATATTCCCTTCAAAGTAAGGCAGCCTGACAAATATTTTCAGGCTGCTTTTGAATTTGGGTAATCATTTTAGTATTTCTTCGCTTCCGTTTTTGCCAAGTAACCAAACGCAAAAATTGCCGCGCCAAAATGCGTCAGCGCATACACAAGCACCAGTAAACCCGTCAGCCACCATAATTTCGCAATCACTTTTGCCCATTGCAAAGCGTTATTCATGCCATGAAAAAATACATACAACACAGCAAATACTACTGCCAACAACAAAATGCCTAGCAATGCACTCATCGTGCAGCGTTTTGCCAAATAATATTGTTCTTCTTTCGTGGGCGCGTGATGTTCTTTTTTAACAAAATGTAATGCAGTAAATGAAACGGCAGAAAACATTAACGCACCAAGCGCCTCTTTGATATGAAATACTTGTTGCAACAGCATACCAGCCATACAACAAGACGCATAAACCGACGAAAAATGATTTAAATAAGGTTTTAAATGCTGCATGATGTTTTCCAAATTATTTTCAGGCTGCCTGAAAAATTCAAAATCACTCTGGTCGCATTTGTGGGAACAAAATCACATCACGAATGGTTTGCGCGTCTGTCAGCAGCATCACCAAGCGGTCGATACCGATACCGCAGCCGCCTGTTGGCGGCAAACCAAATTCCATCGCGCGAATGTAGTCCGCGTCAAAGTGCATGGCTTCATCATCGCCAGCGTCCAACTGCGCCACTTGCGCTTTGAAACGTGCGGCTTGGTCTTCAGGGTCGTTCAACTCTGAATAGCCGTTTGCTAATTCGCGTCCAACCACAAACAATTCAAAGCGTTCAGTCAAACCTTGTTTGGTGTCTGAAGCGCGTGCCAATGGCGATACTTCCACTGGGTAATCCACGATGAATGTTGGATTCCACAATTTGCTTTCGGCGCAACCTTCAAACAATGCCAACTGCAATGAACCTAAACCGCTTGCGTGTGGCAAATCTTCGCCGTGTTTCACGATTTCTTTTTTCAACCATTCCGCGTCATTCAGTTGTTCATCTGTGTATTGCGGATTGAATTTTTTGATGGCTTGCAAAATGGTTAGGCGTTCAAATGGGCTTTCCAAGTCCACTTCTTTGCCGTTGTAAGTGATTTTGGCTGTGCCGTTTACGGCATGTGATGCGGCACGAATCACGCCTTCGGTCATTTGCATCATGCGTTCGTAATCGCTGAACGCTTCGTAAAATTCCATCATGGTAAATTCTGGATTGTGGCGAACAGACATGCCTTCGTTGCGGAAGTTGCGGTTGATTTCAAACACGCGCTCTAAACCGCCCACTACCAAGCGTTTTAAATACAATTCTGGTGCGATACGCAAGTAAAGCGGCATATCTAATGCGTTGTGGTAGGTAACGAAGGGTTTGGCTGTCGCACCGCCTGGGATTGGGTGCATCATTGGGGTTTCTACTTCCAAATATTGTTCGTTTACCATGAAATTGCGAATGGTTTGCACGATTTGGCTGCGTTTGATGAAGGTGTTGCGGCTGTCGTGGTTGGCAATTAAATCAACGTAGCGTTGGCGGTATTTGGTTTCTTGGTCTGCTAAGCCTTTGTGTTTGTCTGGCAATGGGCGCAATGATTTGCTCAATAGGCGGATTTCTGACACGCGTACGGTGAGTTCGCCGTGGTTGGTTTTGAATAATGTGCCAACTGCGCCGATGATGTCGCCCATGTCCCAATGGTTGAAGTCGTCCAACACTTCTTGGCTCACGCCTTTGTTGTTTAAGTAAAGCTGGATTTGTCCGCTCACGTCTTGAATGGTGGCAAAGCTGGCTTTACCCATTTGGCGTTTGAGCATCATGCGCCCTGCAATTTTCACGGGGATTTCTTGTGGGTCTAATTCTTCTTTGCTTTGTAAATCGTATTTGTTGTGCAAATCTTGGGCGAAACTATCGCGTTTAAAATCGTTTGGATAGGCGATGCGTTTGGCGCGAATGGCGTTTAATTTGTCGCGGCGAATGGCGATGATTTGGTTTTCGTCTAATTGTTCTTCTACTGCTGGGTTTTGAGTTTGGTCTGTCATAGTTGTCTCAATAATGAAAAGGGGTTTGAATTTTCAGGCTGCCTGAAAAGTGAAAATAACGCGTTATTTTACGCGGATTTAGTTATTTGCGAAATTGCTTATTTTGTTACGCAATTTACAAAAAATGGCATTAATTTTGATGTAAATCAAACAAATCTGGATTCGACTTGTATATCAATTTAATTTGTTTTATATATTAGATAATAAACTCTAATAGTAATTTATATTTTTTAACAGTCCTTTAGGAAATTTTTATCATGAAACCAGAACGTATCTATAACGGGGAATCTGTACAAATTAATTTCCCTATTCCTAATGTTCCTTATGAAGAACATATGATGACCACTTACACAGGTGAGTCGTATCCCGTTTATGTCACTCAGGAAGAAACGTCGTTTCCTGATGGTTCTTTGATTACGTCGCGTACGGATATTAATGGGGTGATTACGCATGCTAATGAAGCATTTGTTACGATGAGTGGCTGGTCGCGTGATGAATTGATTGGTGCGCCTCACAGCATTCTGCGCCATCCTGATATGCCTAAAGTGGCGTTCAAAGATTTATGGGAAACGCTGCAACGCGGCGAAAAATGGCATGGTTATGTGAAAAATTTGCGTAAAGATGGAGGATATTACTGGGTTTATGCAACAGCTATTCCAAATATAAGAAACGGTGTTGTGGAAGGCTACACTTCAGTTCGCCGCAAACCAAGTTTAGAAAAAATCAAAGAATGTACAGAACTGTACGCTCAATTACTAAAAGCCGAATGTGCTGAAAGTGATTGATTGTTCTTTTATTTCTATTAAAAGGTTGAGTCTAAATTCAGCCTAAATCAATTTATTGAATCCTTACAAGGCTCATTATTATGAACGCATCTACGTTTCAACCTATCTTAGAAGAATTGCACCATAATTCTACCGATGTTATTGCTTCAACCCTGATTGCTGTTGATGGGATTCCATTGTGCAGTATTTTGCCGCGTAATGCTGATGCAGACCGTGTAGGCGGTATGTCAGCCGCTATGCTTTCTTTAGGGCAACGTACTACAAAAGAATTGCTCAGTAGCCAAATGAAGCAACTGATTGTAGAAAGCCAAGACGGTTTTATCTTGTTGGTACAAGCAACAGATGACTTAGTTTTGGTTACTACAGCTAGAAAAGAAGCGAAGTTGGGCATGATTATGCTGCACGTTCGTCAGGCTGTTGCACAAATTCGGCAAGTTGCTTGAGGCTAACGTAAAATCACGCTAAATCTTTATTTTTCTAAAATAAATGTTGATATAAGTACTCTAAAGCCGTGTTAAAATGGTTTCTTGCAAAACCTAAATAACACGGTTGCTACCTGTTTTTGTATCAAAATAAATTTAATGATTAGGAATTTTTATTTATGCTGAATTTTCTTATTGCCCCAGATTTTCCACCAGAGTATTTTGCGGGCTGGCACATGTTCAACACTCAGCTACAACGCTTAACTGATTCAACTATTCATTTAAAAACGCCAGCCACTTACCATGAACAAAATGAACAATTAAGTAGCGGTCAAATTGCGTTGGTATATGCCAACCCATTTGACGCGTCTACATTGGTGCGTGATAACAACTACATTCCATTGGTGAAACCGATTAATCATTCTGATGAGATGGTGATTGCTGCACAAGCAAGCAGCGAATTTAATCATTCTGATGATTTGCCAACAGATAGCCGTATTTTGGTAACAGACAATCGCGATATTCGTTTGATTGGTTTGCGTTTGTTGGAATCTGCAAACATCACCGAACACTCTGTTCAGTGGCTGCATGCGGATACATTTCAAGAATCTGCTCGTCGCTTAATCGCAGGTGAAGCAGAAGCTGCCTTTTTCTTAGCAAGCACATTTAAAAATTTCAGTGCAACAACTAAGAAAAGCCTGAAAGTCTTGATGGAAAGTAATATCAACGATTTAAGCCATGTGGTTTTGTTGCATCCAGATTATGCGGAACATGCGGATACCTTGCGCGATGCGTTTGTGAAAATCAACACAACGCCAGCGGGTAAAATGGTTTTAGAAGATTTGTCTATTCCAGAAGGCTTTGAACCCCTGTCGCAAGAAGACGCAGAATTTATGATTGATTTGATTGAAACTTTACAAGACTAAGCATTTTAGTTTTCAGGCAGCCTGAAAGATTTTCAGGCTGCCTGATTGTTTGCAAAAGCCCATTTTTTTCGTTACACTCAAATAGTTTTAAACCCATTTTTTCACAACAAAATGAATGAATCCGAGCAGCAACGCTTTTAAGGCAGCCTGAAAAGTGATAACACTTTCAGGCTGCCTTTTGCTGCTTAATCAAATTTCAAAGGACACAACCACAATGGACATCAGTTGGCTTACCGAACCGCAAACATGGATAGGTTTTGTAACGCTTTTAGTTTTAGAAGTCGTACTAGGCATCGATAACCTCGTTTTCGTAGCCATTTTGGCGAACAAAGTCAAACCCAGCCTACGAGACCGCGCCCGAATCACAGGCTTAACGCTTGCCGTGTGCATTCGCATCGTCATGCTCGGTTTTATGGCGCACATCATCACGCTCACCGAACCGTTTTTTCATCTCGGTTCGCACCCCGTATCAGGCAAAGACTTGATTATGCTCGGTGGTGGCATCTTCCTGTTATACAAAGCCACCACCGAATTGCACGAGCGACTAGAAGGCGAAAACCATTTTCAAGTTGCCGACATGCAGAAAAAGCACGCCGCATTTTGGGGCGTAGTCGCACAGATTTTGGTGTTGGACGCAATTTTCTCCATTGATAGCGTGATTACCGCCGTGGCGATGGTGGAACATATCATCATAGCTATGAGCGCGGTAGTCGTAGCCATGGTAGCGATGATTACTGCCAGCAAACCGCTTACCGCGTTTGTGGACAGACACCCAACCGTTGTGATGTTGTGTTTAGGCTTCTTGCTGATGATTGGTTTCAGCCTGATTGCCGAAGCGTTCCACTTCCACATTCCAAAAGGCTATTTATATGCCGCGATTGGTTTCTCAATCCTTATTGAAATTTTCAACCAAGTTTCACAGAGAAACACCAAACGCAAAGACTACATCAACAGTTCTTGGCGACAACGCACCGCTGAAAACGTGCTGGGCATGATGGGCATTCGTGAAAGTTTGTTGGCAAAAGACGGCGATGAATCAAACGATAACGAACACTTTGAAGAAAACGAAAAATCCATGATTCGCAGCGTTTTAACGCTTGCTGAACGCCCGATTTTTGGTGTGATGATTCCGCGCAGCGACATTGAGCGCTTGGATATTTCGCAAAGCAAAGACGAGCAAAAAACGAAATTGGTGGAAACGCCTTATTCGCGAATGTTAGTCGTTGGCAAAGCTGGTGTGGACGAGCCGCTGGGTTACATCAACAAAAAAGATTTGTTGGCGCAGCTTTTGGAAACGGGCGAAATGAATATTCAGGCTGCGTTAAAACAGCCGTTAATGCTGCCTGAAAGCGCAACCGCGTTGATGGCGATTGAGTTGTTCCGCAAACACAGCGCGGATTATGCTTTGGTGGTGGACGAGTTTGGCGCGGTGCTGGGCATGGTTACCATGAAAGATTTGCTGGAAACGATTGCTGGCGAGTTTCCCGAAGAATTTGAGCGCGAAGACGAACCTGCGCTGCAAGAAAATTCGGACGACAGTTTGACGGTGGACGGTGCGTTGGAATATGTGGAACTTGCGCCACAATTAAATTTGCCGCCGCAATCAGACGACGCGGAATTTCACACCGTGGCTGGCTTGATTATGGAAGAATTGGGCGAGCTGCCTGAAGTGGGCGACACGATTGAGTTTCACGGTTGGCGATTTGAAGTGCTGGAGAAAGAAGGTCATCGCGTGGAACGTGTGGGGATTACGCGGATTGTGGAAGAGGAATAGGGCGATTGCAGCCTGAAAACTCATAAAAAACGCGATTGGTTTTGTGCCAATCGCGTTTTTTATGAGTTTTCAGGCTGCAATCTGATTATTTACCGTTCCAAGAGCGCAAGGCTTTATCACGCGCTTCTACACGACCTTTTGGCGTGAGTGAGTAGTAACCTTTTGCCATGCCGCTTTCCCAGTCGCCGTAAGTCGGGTTAGGCAACACGATGAAACGTGTACCAAATAATTGTTTATTTTGGTCTACAAACGCGCGGCGTTGAGCGTTGTCTTTGTGGTAAGTGGTATCGCCAAAGTCATTCAAGTTGTCGCCGATAAATAACACGATGTCATAACCGCGGTCTTGCACTTGTTGGAAGCGGATGCTTTTGTTTGATTTGTTGGTTTTCAACAGCAGAGATTCGTTGTCCACGCCAGTGAAACCAAGTTTTTGCAAGTTTTCAATAGTGGCTGCTTGCTCTTCTTTTGCCAAACGGTTGGATACATAGAACACTTTACCGCCGTTAGCATTCACATAATTGTTGAACTCAACTGCGCCTGCAATCGCTGTTGCTTGGCGTGCGTTTACCCAGCGTGTCCAATCTTGTTGGCTGAATGGGCGGTTGTTTTTGATGCGCCATGCGGCATAAGCTGAGTTATCCACCATGGTTTCGTCTAAATCAACCACCACGGCTTTTTGGCGACCTTCTGGCACTTGGGTGTTGTTAAACGCGATACGTGCAAAGTTGAACGCTTGATAAGATAGGGCTTTGTATTCGCCTGAATCTTGTACCCAGTTCACGGCTAAGCCTGCTTGTTGTTCTAATTGGGTTTCTGGGGTGGCACATGCGGATAGGGTTGCTGCCACAATCAGGGATAGAGCAATTTTTTTCATGTTGATTTCTCCAATGGGGTTTACAAAAACAAACGAATTTTAATGGAACTGAAATATTGCTTCAAACGGATTTTGCCTAAAATGCTTGTTTTATATCAAGGAAATGAAAATGAATCGTTTGAAAATGATTGATTGGGCGGGAAATGGCTTGTTTGTGTTGAATGTGATTGCGGGGATTGTGCCGTTGCATTGGGCGGTGATTTTTGCGTTTGCGGTGTGCCATGCGTTTTTGCGATTGGCTTATTTGAAGGTGGAACAAGATGTGCAAGGCAAGGCGGAAGAGTTGAAGAAAATTCAGGCTGCTATGCCGTTGGTGCGCTATATCGCTACGTTGATTAGTTCGGTGATTATGGCGGGGATTTTGTATGGGATTGGGTATGGGGTGCAGTATTTGGTTCAGATGGTGTTGCATTGAATTGATGATGTAATGCAGCCTGAAAATGGGTTTCAGGCTGCGTTATTATTTAAAACAGCTTAATTATTTAGACAAAGGTTGCCATTTCCATTCAGCCACTTCTGGAATGTCTTTACCATGTTCACGGATATAGCTGCGGTGGAATGCCACAGTTTCGTCCATTTTCGTAGCAAATTCAGCAGCTTTTTCACCATAAACGGCTTGTGCTGCGTCTTTAGCAACGTGGAAACGGTCCATTTCAGACAATACACGCATATCAAATGGTGTGGTGATGTCGCCATTTTCACGGTAGCCGTGAATGCGTACATTGTGGTTGTGGCGTGAGAAGAACAAGTCGCGAATCATGCCTTCGTAGCCGTGGAAGCAGAATACCACTGGTTTGTCTTTAGTGAACAACGCATCAAATTGTTCGTCGCTCAAACCGCGTGGGTCAATGCTTGGGTGGCGCAATTTCAGAATATCTACCACGTTGATAAAGCGGATTTTGAGTTCTGGGAATTGTTTGTGCAAAATGCTAATCGCTGCCAAGGCTTCCATGTTTGGCTCTGTACCTGCTGCGGCGATGACTACATCTGGTTCACCATCGTGGCAAGTTGATGCCCAATCAATCACTTTGTAACCTTCGCGTACCAATTCTTTCGCTTCTTCAGCATTGAAGAATTGTGGGCGCAAGTGTTTGGACGACACAATCAGGTTAATGCGATCGCGTGAAGTCAAAGCGTCTTCCATCACTGCCATCAAAGTGTTGCTGTCGGCTGGCAAGTATTCGCGGACAAATTCAGGTTTTTTCTCTGCCAAGTGAGTCAGCAAGCCTGGGTCTTGGTGCGTATAACCATTGTGGTCTTGTTGGAACACAGTTGATGTAGCAATCAAGTTCAATGATGGGTAATCATTGCGCCAAGCTGCGTGCGTTTTGCATTTGCGCAACCATTTGAAGTGTTGCGTAATCATTGAATCCACCACGCGGAAGAATGATTCGTAGCTTGCGAAGAAACCGTGGCGACCTGTCAAAACGTAGCCTTCCAAGAAGCCTTCTGCTTGGTGTTCAGACAGTTGAGAGTCAATCACGCGACCAACTGGAGAAATCCATTCATCGTAAGCTTCATCGCGGCGACCCATCCATTGACGGTTCGTTACTTTAAACACTTGGTTCAAGCGGTTAGATTTGGTTTCATCTGGGCCGAAGATACGGAAGTTGTCTGGGTTAGCCGTAACCACGTCTGCCATCAAGCGACCACATTCAATCATATCTTGCGCGTCTTTGCTGCCAGGAACGCCGATTTCCAAAGCGTGTTTAGTCCAATCAGGCATTACCAACGCTTTAGGGTTCACACCGCCGTTTGTGATTGGGTGAACAGACATACGTTTTGCGCCTTTAGGCGAAATTTCGCGCCATTTATCCAAGAAGCAACCGTTGTCATCAAACAATTCTTCTGGGCGATAGCTACGCAACCATTCTTCCAATGCGCCAGCAGTTGCCATATCGTGAGAGCTTGCAGGGATTGGCACTTGGTGCGCACGGAAACCGCCTTCGATTGGTTCGCTGTTCCATAATTTAGGACCAGTCCAGCCTTTAGGAATACGCGCAACCAATACTGGCCAATGTGGCATAGAAACTTCTTCTGCTTTGTGCGCGCGTGTTTCTTTCCAAATTGCCAAAATGCGTTCAACTGCTTCGTCTACTTTTTGCGCCATGATTTCGTGGTAGTTTTCCACGCCGTTCACATCAACAAAAATAGGTTCCCAGCCCATACCGTTAAAGTACAGTTTCAATTCTTCGTCAGTTTTACGAGCCAAGATAGTTGGGTTGTGGATTTTGCCGCCGTTCAAATATAAGATTGGCAATACTGCGCCATCGTTTACAGGGTTGATGAATGTGTTACCAAACCAACCTGCACATAATGGGCCAGTTTCTGCTTCACCGTCGCCCACAACTGCGGCAGCGATGATGTTTGGATTATCCAAAACTGCGCCAAACGCGTGAGACAATGCGTAACCCAATTCACCACCTTCGTGGATAGAACCTGGGGTTTCAGGTGCAGCGTGAGAAGCGATACCGCCTGGGAAAGAGAAAATTTTGCACAATTTTTTCAAACCAGCAGTGTCTTGAGTGATTTCAGGATAAATTTCAGTGTAGCTGCCGTCCAAGTAAGAGTTTGACACCATTACTTGACCGCCATGACCTGGACCTTCGATGTAGAACATATCTACATCGTATTTGTTAATTGCACGGTTCAAGTGCGCGTAGATAAAGTTTTGCCCCGGCACAGTACCCCAGTGTCCGATAGGGTGTGCTTTCACATCGTCGGCAACCATTGGGGTTTTCAACAATGGATTGTCTTTCAAATACATTTGCGCAACAGAAATATAGTTGGCAGCGCGCCACCAAGCATCTACTTTGCCCAAGTATTCAGCAGTATCAAATTGAGTGTTACTCATGTTTTTTACTCTCTTCTAGTTGTTGTCAAGTTACGAATTACAAGCGTAATCATATCCCTTTTTGCACTTGAAAAACTAGATTTAAATTAAATTTTTGTAACAAAATTAAATAAATTTCGCAGCCTGAAAAAGAAAGCAGCCTGAAAAGTTTTCAGGCTGCTTTTTGTACTGCAAAATTACTCAGTTACATCACTTTCAGGCTGCGTGGTTTCCGTTGTTGCGTCATCAATCTCATCATCAGACTCCGCCACAGGCTCAATGCTAACCAAAGTCGTGCCTTCGTCCAAATTGATGAGTTTCACGCCAGCCGCCGCACGTCCTGTTTCACGAATCTGCTCCACTTTGGTGCGGATTAACACGCCGCCCGATGTGATTAACATCAAATCATCGCTAGGCGACACCAACGCTGCGCCCACCAATTCACCGTTACGTTCGCCAGTATCAATCGCAATAATCCCTTGACCGCCTTTGCCTTTGCGCGAGTAATCTTCAATCGGCGTGCGTTTGCCGTAGCCGTTTTGCGTAGCGGTCAAAACTTGCAAATCGCTACCCAATTCCGCCACCAACAAACTCACAATGCGACCATTTTCAGGCAGCTTCATACCGCGCAAACCGCCCGAACCACGACCACTTGGGCGAATACCTTTATTCGTCAGCAAATTAAATTCGCTAGAATTATCATCATCAGCTGAATTTTCATCATTCAGGCTGCCTGAAACGTCTTCGCTTTCATCATCATCGTTGCTCGTTGGATTGTAAAATTCATTGAAACGAATCGCCTTACCCAAATTGCTAAACAACATAATATCAGACGAACCCGACGTTTTTGCCACGCCCACCAAGCTGTCGCCGTCTTTCAACGCAATCGCCTTAATGCCTTTCACGCTCACATTTTTGAACGCAGAAAGCTGAACTTTTTTCACTACGCCCAACGCAGTCGCAAAGAACACATATTCATCTTCAGGGAAATCACGAACAGGCAAAATCGCACTCACTTTTTCGTTTTCTTCCAACTGAATCACATTGTTAATCGGACGACCGCGTGAATTGCGCCCACCTTCAGGCAGCCTGTAAACCTTAATCCAATGGCATTTGCCCAAATTCGTGAAACACATCAAATAATCGTGCGTGTTCGCCACAAACAATGTTTCAATAAAATCTTCATCTTTTGTAGCTGCCGCTTGTTTGCCGCGACCGCCGCGTTTTTGCGCTTGATAATCGCTGGTCGGCTGCGTTTTGATGTAGCCGCCGTGCGTCAGCGTAACCACCATTTCACGCGGCGGAATCAAATCTTCATCGGCAATATCGCCACCGCCCACCGCGTTGATTTCACTCTTGCGCTCATCGCCAAACTGCGTTTGCATCGCCACCAATTCATCGTCAATAATTTGGCGCACACGTTCAGGTTTCGCCAAAATATCCAATAAATCCACGATAACCGCCATTAAATCCTTATATTCTTTGACAATTTCGTCTTGGTCTAAACCAGTCAAATTTCGCAAACTCATACGCAAAATCGCACGCGCTTGCTCATCGCTCAACCAATAACCGTCTGCTTGCAAACCGCGATTTTCAGGCAGCCATTCAGGACGCGCCATGCGTAAATCCAAATCCGAGCGCGACAACATTTCGCTCACTAAAGCCGATTGCCAAGCGCGACCGAGCAACGCTTCACGCGCCGTTTCCACGTCCGCCGACTGCTTAATCAGCGCAATCATCTCATCAATATTGGACAGGGCAACCGCTTTACCTTCTGCGATGTGTCCTTCTGCACGCGCTTTTTTCAAGCGAAACAGCGTTCTGCGCGTAACCACTTCACGGCGATGGCGTAAAAATTCGCTCAAAATCTGTTTCAAATTCAACAAACGCGGCTGACCGTCCACCAACGCCACCATATTGATGCCAAACGTATCTTGCAACTGTGTGAGTTTATATAATTGATTTAAAATGACTTCTGCATTTTCATTGCGTTTCAATTCAATCACAATGCGCGTGCCGTCTTTGTCCGACTCATCGCGCAATTCCGCAATGCCTTCAATTGCCTTGTCGCGCACCAAATCGCCAATTTTTTCAACGAGTTTGGATTTATTCACTTGATACGGAATTTCATCAACAATAATCGCTTCACGTTCGCCATTTTTGCCAATCGGTTCAATGTGCGTTTTGGAACGGATTACGACACGACCGCGCCCTGTGTGGTAGCCAGCGCGAATGCCTGTCAAGCCGTAAATCGTTGCGCCAGTTGGGAAATCGGGGGCTTTGATGATGTCAATCAATTCGTTGATGTCGGTTTCAGGTTCGCGCAATAATTTCAGGCAGCCTGCAAGCGTGTCGCGCAAATTGTGTGGCGGAATGCTGGTTGCCATGCCGACCGCAATCCCTTCCGAGCCGTTCACGAGCAGCGCAGGAAAACGAGTTGGCAAAACAAGCGGTTCGCGTTCGCTGCCGTCGTAGTTGTCGCCAAAATTAACCGTGTCTTCTTCAATGTCGGCGAGCATTTCGTGGGCGATTTTTTCCATGCGGATTTCGGTGTAACGCATTGCCGCCGCCGCGTCGCCATCTACCGAACCGAAGTTACCTTGACCGTCCACCAGCGTGTAGCGCATGGAAAATGGTTGTGCCATGCGCACGATGGTTTGGTAAACCGCGCTGTCGCCGTGTGGGTGGTATTTACCGATGACATCGCCGACCACGCGAGCGGATTTTTTGTACGCGCCGTTCCAGTTATTTTTCAATTCGTGCATGGCGTACAACACGCGGCGGTGGACGGGTTTCAAGCCGTCGCGCACATCGGGCAACGCACGTCCCACAATCACCGACATGGCGTAGTCCAAATAGGACTTTTTCATTTCGTCTTCTAGGCTAACTACTATGGTTTCTTTGGCAAATTGTTGGTCGTTTGCGCTGCTCATTCTGTGTATTCCAAAATATTAAAAAACGCGTGATTTTATCACAAAAACAAGGTTTTCAGGCTGCCTGAAAGTATAGGAAACAAAATGGGGCATCGGCAGCTCGCCGATATAATCGCAGTTCATCACGATTTCATTTTTTAAGAAAATCAGTTTGCATTGAGGCACAGAATTGTCGGCGAGCTGCCGACGTTCCGTTTTTTAAATGCAGCCTGAAAAATAGATAAAGTTTTGTTTTATTTGAAATATGCTGTAATCTCTCGCTTTTTCACTCATCAGGGGAATTTTATCCGAATGCGCCGTTCACGGCGGAGATATCAGGCACGGACTGCGAAGCAGTCCTAAAAACGTTGAATTTCAGTCAGGCGTATTTTGCTGCTCAATATATTGCCGAATAATGGAAATAGGTGCACCGCCACAACTACCTGCAAAATAAGACGGCGACCACAACGGACCACCCCAAAGTTTCTCACGAATACTGGGATAATTTTTTTGCCTAATCATACGACTAGATACACCTTTCAAGCTGTTCACGAGTTTTGAAATAGACACTTTGGGTGGATAGTTTACAAGCAAATGAATATGGTCATTACCTATTTACCAAAAATGGGTTGGGTGCGTTATCGCAATAGCCGAGCTATTTCAGGCAGCCTGAAAAATGTAACCGTCAGCCAAAAATGCGGTAAGTGGTATGTTTCTATTCAAACAGAATTTGAGACGGAAACGCCAAAACCCAACGGCGGAGAAATCGGTATTGATATGGGCATCGTTCGTTTTGCTACTTTGTCCAACGGCGAATATTTTGAGCCGATTAACGCATTTAAGAACCTAAAAGGCAAATTAGCTAAACTACAAAAACGTTTCAAAAACAAGACCAAATTTTCTAAAAATTGGCAAAAGCTAAAAGCCAAAATTGCCAAATTGCACCACAAAATAGCCAATATTCGTAAAAACTACTTGCATCAAATCAGCAGCCAAATCAGCCAAAACCACGCGATTGTGTACGTTGAAGATTTGCAAGTGGCGAATATGTCTAAGTCAGCAAAAGGCGATGTTGAACAGCACGGTAAAAACATCAAACAAAAATCAGGCTTAAATCGTGCGATTTTAGACCAATCTTGGGCGGAATTTAGACGACAGTTAGCGTATAAATTGGCTTGGAATGGCGGTTTTTTGTTTGCTGTTCTGCCACAAAATACCAGCCGTTGTTGTCCTAGTTGCGGATATACCGCGAAAAATAACCGCCAAACGCAGGCGAATTTTGAATGCGTAGAGTGTGGCTATCAAAACAATGCCGATGTAGTCGGTGCAATCAATATATTAAAACGTGGGCAAGCCATTCAGGCTGCCTGAAAAACAAAAATCAGGGCAGGACGTGTCCGTAGCGCGTGTGAAGTGAACAATGCAGTCAGGTTGCCAGCAGCACGAACCCACCGAAGCGAGTCAGCAAAACATTGCTAGCCGCAGTAGGAATTCCCTCCCTTTAGGGAGGGAAGGATGTCAATTAATGTTATTGCTAAGCATTTAATAATTTTGTTATTTTATGTTAATAAAAGTAAATATAAAACTTTTTGCTTTTTTAGAGTTGGTAATCAATAATATAATTAAATATATTTATTCGGATAAAAATGGAAGAGGAATTATGAAACTCATTTCAGCTTCAATAGCTATTTTTCTTAGTAGTGTGTTTGCATTATCTGCATGTTCAAATAGTGAATCGTCAGTTGCAAATTCTACACAATCTTCGTCTCCATCGGTTGCAATCTTAACTGATGCAGCAAAATGGGAAAGTCATAACACAAAAATTACATTTTTAATGGGTAAAGTAACTCCAGAATTTAAAAGCATTACAGAGCTCGCGCATTTTGATACATCATCAGCAGTTTTGGGAGTTGATGGTAAATTTGTTTTAACTATTGATTTGAAAAGTATTAGTACAGATATTGATATTAGAAATCAACGTATGAAAGATTGGTTCTTTGAAACATCTAAATTCCCCATAGCGACCGTTACGGGTCAGTTGGATTCAGCGCAAATTAATCAATTAAAATTGGGTGAGACGTTGTTATTGGATCAAAATCTTTCGCTTAACTTGCATGGTGTAGATATCCCTATCCAGGCTGCTCTGTTAATCAGTCGAGTAGATAATAATAGGATGATTGTGAATACACGGACTCCTGTTATTGTTGATATTGGTAAAATCAATATGTTGGAAGAGATGGAAAAATTAATGGAAGGAATAGGTGTAAGTACAATAATACAGCAAGTACCTATTTCTTTTTATGGTGAGTTTAGTCGCATTTCTTAATAAAGAATAATAAAGAGGGAGAAGTGGTAATGAAGAAATTGTTAACTATTTCAGTAATTATTTCATTTTTAGTGGCTTGTTCACAGGAAGAGTCAATTCAAGAGGAAATAATACCAGTATCACAGTCAGTTGCTACAAAACCTATTTATGTTGTTGCTATTGATCCGCAATATCCTCCTTATTCGTTATCGGATAAGGATGGGAGAATAATAGGATTAGATGTTGATATTTTGAATAAAATTGCTGAAAAAGAAAATATTTCATTTCAATATAAACCCTATCCACATAACGATATTTTAGATCCACATAACGATATTTTAGGTAATATGAAAAAAGAGGGTGTTTCATTATTGGCATCTGGGATTGATGAGACTGAAGTAAAAGAAAAGCAAAAAGATGCTTTAGTTAGTTTGCCTTATTCTGAAACTAAAAAATGTGTTATGGAGTTGCGTTATAAAAGTTCGGATAAGTGGAAAGAGAAACGCATAGCAGTTTTAGTTTCTGATTTGGAAGCCGTTAAAAAAGTAAAAAATGTTGTGCAAAATAGCAATATTATTGAGTTCCCTTCTAATTATTTAGCGTTGTCTGCACTTATGAAAAATGAAGCAGATTCTGTTGTAGGGGACTGCACTATTTTAAATTATTATGCTCGTAATGATATTTTGGAAAAGTTCCCTTTTTCTATTCAGGATATTAATGATATGCCTGAAAAGCATAATATAGTATTTGTAGCACAACCAGATTCATTAGAGTTACTCTCAAAAGTTAATAACGGCTTGATGGAATTAAGGAAATCAGGTGAATTAGCGGTAATAATGAATAAATGGATAAAACCATCTGAATAATTTAGTTAAATACGGTAATGCGGGCGGTTTATTTAATAGACTTCCTGCGAAATCGGTGTAGGTCGGGCAGACTTCTTGCCCGATACCTTTCACGATATACATGGATTTGTCGGGCTACCAGCTTGGCCTACGACAATCTTTTCTAGTTTTGCAGCAAGTTTAATACATACCTTCACGTTCTTCACGTGTACTGGTATAAATATTTTTCACTTGCGTGTAAGCCGCCAACATCATTTTGTGCATTTCGAGACCAATCCCCGAAGTTTTGTAGCCGCCAAACGGTGCGCCAGCAGGCAAACGGTTATAGCAGTTTACCCACACGTAACCTGTTTCAATCGCACGCGCCACGCGCAAGGCACGGTTAATATCGTGCGTCCACACGCCGCCGCCTAAACCGTATTTACTTTCGTTTGCCATGCGAATCACCTCTTCTTCGGTTTTGAATTTAATCACGGTTGCAACAGGTCCGAAGATTTCTTCTTGTGAAACACGCGCGTTGTTGCTGTCCACTTCCAGCAAGGTCGGCTCTAAAAATTCGCCGTTTGCCAATTCGCCGCTTTCCACTTTTTTGCCGCCTCTGATGATGCGACAGCCTTCTTGCTCGCTAATTTTCACCTATTTTAAAATCGTTTGCAGTCGTCCGCCATTTACTTGAGAACCCATTTGGGTGTCGTCTTCCCAAGGTAAACCGACTTTCACTTTTTGGAATTCCGCCGCCAGCGCATTCACAAATTTATCGTAAATGCCTTCTTGCACAAAAATGCGTGAACCTGCACAGCACACCTGACCTTGATTGAACAAAATCCCTTTTTGTGCGCCTTCCAATGCTTTATCAAATGGCATATCGTCCAAGAAAATATTGGCTGATTTGCCGCCTAATTCCAATGTGGATGGAATCAACATTTCCGCCGCCGTAATGCCGATTTTGCGACCAATTTCAGTTGAGCCAGTAAACGCGAGTTTGTTAAAACCTTTGTGGTGCAGCATATATTCGCCTGATTTGCTGCCTTTGCCTGTAATCACGTTTAACACGCCTTTTGGCAACAAGTGATTAATTTTCTGTGCGAATGACAGCAAACTCAAAGATGTGCTGCTAGACGGGTGAATCACAATCGTGCAGCCAGCCGCCAAAGCAGGGGCGATTTTCCAAGCCGCCATTAAAAATGGGAAATTCCACGGAATAATTTGCCCTACCACGCCAATTGGTTCACGCAACACCAGCGATAAATCTTCTTCGTCCAACTGGTTGCAAGTGCCTTCTTCGCCGCGAATCACGCCAGCGAAATAGCGGAAATGGTCGGAAGCTAATGGCACGTCCGCCGCGCGTGTTTCGCGAATCGGTTTGCCGTTGTCCAATGTTTCTTGCAGCGCGAATAATTCGGCGTTTTCGTCAATCACGTCTGCGACTTTGTTCAGAATCGCGGTGCGTTCGGTAACGGTGGTTTTGCGCTACGTTTTGAACGCTTTTTGTGCGGCGGCAACGGCTGCATCTACGTCTGCATCGTTCGCGTCCACGAATTTGGCGAGTTTTGCACCGTTGGCTGGGTTGTACGCGGTTAGCAATTCGCTGCCATGTTTCCATTCGCCGTTAATCAATAAACCATATTCTTTGTCAAACACATTTAGAACCCGTATTCACAAACAACTATTTGATAAATTTTAATATTTGTGAAATATACCCTAGTTTAACAAAATTTTCAGCAGATAAATTCGTCTGCTCAAAATCTTTTGCTAAACGTCGAGACCAACCTAACCATGCAAACGTTCGTTCTACAATCCAACGTTTGGGCAGAATATGCCAAGAAATATCTTGAATTCTCTTTGAAATCTCAACAGTTAAACCCAATTGCTCTGATACTTCACGCTCAAATGTATTCCGATAACCTGCGTCCGCACAGAAACCTTTTAAACTCGGATAGGTCTCAAACGCTTTTTTTGCTACAAAAATACCTGCTTTTGTGTCATGAATATTGGCTGCATGAACCACAACAGACAATAGATTACCCAACGTATCAACAGCTATATGTCGCTTACGACCTTTGATTTTTTTACCTCCATCAAAACCTTTATCATGTGCGCTAGAAGCTATTTTGACACTTTGTGAATCAATAATGGCATAAGTTGGCATTGCTTGTTTTTGATGGATTAAACGTTTTTTTGAATCAATGCCAAAAGAATTCTATCCCATAAGCCTGATTGATTGGCTCTGCGATAGAAACTCCATACGGTTGAATAAGGTGGAAAATCATTGGGCAGCATACGCCATTGGCAACCTGTTTTGGTGATGTACAAAACGGCATTCACTAATTGACGTTTATCCCATTTGTAGTGGCGTAGCTGGTTAAAATGTGGCTCAATCGCTTGCCATTGGGCATCTGTTAAGTCTGTTGGGTAGGATTTTCTAGTCATAAAGATATTTTATCATTTTTGTGAATACAGGTTCTTAAATCTTTTGCCATGATGTTGCTCCTTGATGTGCGTCCACTATCATTCAAACCACTGATAGACAAAATAATAAAAACTGCCAACCGTATCGTTAGTATAGTCTTGATTTTCTTATTATTACAATAGACTACATGGTGATTTTGCATCAATCAAATGAACTATTTGGCTGTTGATACATGTAATTAACTTTTCAGGCTGCATTCTGAAGTTTCAAAATGCAGCCTGAAAAGTTATGCGGCTAAATGCCCAATCGCTTGCAGCAAAGCTGCTTCAAACTGTGGATAACGATAACGCTGATTCACCATATTTTGTCCTGCTTGAATAATGGGGTTGGGCAAACCTGACGCAGCCTGAAAAATCGCCTGTTCCAATTTTTTGGCTAAGGCGTGATATTCGCCCTCTTGCACCCAATCGCCGTTGGATGGGCTTAAGCAATCGTTGCGTTCAAATTCGGTAAACCCTGAAAACCCGACCATATGGCAGCCTGAAGCCATGGCTTCCAATGCCATTAAACCCAGCGATTCGTTTTTGGCGAGCGACAGAAAAATGTGTGATTTTGCCATAGCTTGCGCGATGTCTTCGCGTGAACCTGAAATGCTGAAGAAGTTTACAGGCATGGGCAATGTGCCGCGCAAGGATTCAAAATAAAACTGAATTAATTTGATTTCATCAGCGCGTTTACTGGTGTAGCAAGTAATGTTAATGCAATCTTTTGGTTTTTCGGCAGCCTGAAAAATATCAGGAATATAGGGCAACACGACATCAATCGGTCTATTAATGCCCATGTCTTGCAATTTCCATTTGGTGTAATGGCTTGGCACAATTATTCGTTTTAGATTGGGTTGCGCGTTAATCTGTTTTGCGTCGTCAGCGTAGTAATGCGTATAAAGTGGATTTTGGTTGTGCAAGACTAGGTTTTGAATGTTTAGAGGCTGAATATAGTGCGTGTAAGACAAGGTTTCAGGGGCGATAAACCATGCGCGTTCAAAATCACCTTTTACGTGGACTTCGTTGATTTGTGCCACGGGAACATCGGCAGCATTGAGTGTGCGTAAGTTTTCTTCAAAGCCTGGCCAGTCGCTGCCGACAAATAAAAATTGTGCGTTGATGTTATGTTTGCGAAGTGTGCGGATATGGTCGAACATTACATAAGTGCCGCCACGCCGCGCGAGTGCATTCAATAGATAATAAACAGAAGTCGTCATTTATGGTCTCCCAAAGTATTTTCAGGCTGCGTTATTGGGTGATGTCCTGAAAAGTGTGCTGTAAAAAATAAGCAATAAAAAAGCAGCGAGAACAGAGTATTATTGAATGTGTGAAAACAGAAATAACTCTAACTTGTCCTCGCTGCCAAGGACAAAATATAAAGAAAAATGGCTACTCTGGCAATCGTAAACAAAAGTATTTTTGTAAAGATTGCTGCCGTAATTTTATTGGCGACCATAACCTTACCTATAAGGGTTGTCATTCCAAAGCTGATGAACAGGTTTGGAGAATGACCGTTAGAGGTTGTGGCATTCGCGATATTGCAGCAATTACGGGTTACAGCAAAGACAAAGTTCAGGCTGCCTTAAAACGCCATGAGTTTGAGCCATTTCCTAAACAAAAACATTACTCTACACTTGAAATAGACGAGTTTTGGACATTTGTCGGTAACAAGTCTAATAAAGTGTGGCTAGTCTATGCCTATCACAGAGAAAGTGGCGAAATTGTCGCTTACGTTTGGGGTAAGCGCGATTTAGCAACAGCGCGAGCACTCAAACGGCGTTTGAAAGAGTTGCGTGTAACCTATGACAGAATGGCGACCGACGACTGGGCTGCATTTTTAAATGTCTTTTCAAATGAAGAATGGCATCTAGTTGGTAAGCAACACACAGTTGGCATTGAGGGTAATAACTGTCGTTTACGGCACAAAGTAAGGCGAGCGTTTAGAAAAACGTGTTGCTTTTCTAAAAGTATGTTTTATCACAAGAAAGTTTTTGATTTGGCTTTCTTTGATATTCATTTTGGCATTGTTTAGTTTTACAGCACACTTTTCAGGACACCACCCAAAATATTTTCAGGCTGCGTTATTGTATCTCTAACGCAGCCTGAAAAACTATTTACTCTCACATTCCGTCATCACACGCTGACGAAACCGCACAGACGCTGCATGATAAAACGGTTTCGGGCAGAACTGGCGTGAAACCACCGTTGCAATCAGCGAACACAGCAGCAACCAAATCAGCAAGTTAATACTACCCGTCATTTCCATCACCACCACACTCGCCGTTAAAGGCGATTGCGTCGCGCCCGACAAAAATCCTGCCATGCACAGCAATACCAACACATTAGACGCACCGCCCAACTGGTTCAAATCCGCCAACTGTTGCCCAATCATCGCGCCAATCGACAAACACGGCGTGAAAATGCCGCCTGGTATCCCCGCCCAATAAGAAAACACCGTCGCCAACCATTTGCCGACTGCCACGCCCACAGGCGCGTCATAAGTGCCACGCAACGCCGCAGAAACTTGCTGATAACCCGTGCCGTAAGTGTCGCTACTGTTTAGCGTGCCAATCGCCGCCAGCAGCACACCCAAAATCGCCGCCATAATAAACGGATGATTGCCCACCCAAGCGCGGCTTTTTTTCGGCACAACCCAAGTAACGCCCTTAAACAAAAATCGCGCAAACAAACCGCCAGCCACACCGCAAATCAACGCGCCCAGCACCGCCCACATCAGCATATTTTCAATAGGTTTGCCATAAAACCCATAAAAATACGGATTGTTGCCATTCATCGCCACCTGAACAAAACCCGCCATTAAAATGCATAGAAAAATTTTGCGTTCCCAGCGCAACATCACGCCGCGCCCCAGTTCCTCAATCGCAAAAATTACGCCTGCCAACGGTGCATTAAACGCCGCCGCCAAACCACCTGCCGCGCCAGCCGCCAGCAAATCATTGTCTTGCAGACCAATAAACGCCAACTGCCGTTTTCTGCACCAACGCCCCCAAGAAGCCATCACCGCCGCGCCCACTTGCACCGAAGGACCTTCGCGCCCAATCGACGCACCTGCCAGCATACCCAAAAACGTGAGCGGAATTTTGTAGAGCGTCTCCCGAAAGCGCACCGCCCGTTTTTTCGGCTGACCATACGGCAACGCCAACGAAGCCAACACTTGCGGAATGCCACTGCCTGAAGTGTAAGGCGCAAACCGCCGCGTAAACCACAAAATCACAGGCAAACCCAAAGGTAACGCCACCCACGCAAACCAAGGAAATTGTTTCACCAATCGCGTATTCCATTCCAGCGCAAATTCTGCCATATGTGCGAACAACATCGCCGAAGCTGCCACCAAAGTCGCGCCCACAAACGAATAAAACAATGCCACCCACTTATGCGACAGCCGATGAAATTGGCGCACTTTATGCACCCAAATATAACGAATCCACCGCGAAATTTTCGTATTCACAAAATTCATCACAAACCATTCTAATTCATCATAAAAACCGTATTTTAAACCACGTTTCAGGCAGCCTGAAAACTTTGCAAATTATCTATATTTAACTTAAGATGACATAACTTTAATCGCCTACCGAGAGGGCAAATACATGAAAAAAATCGCATTATTAACCGCGTTTTCGTTTGCCAGCGCATTCAGCCAAACCGCATTCGCCGCAGATGATTTATCACACGAACATCAAGCCAATCTCACACGCAGCAGCTTGCCAGCCAAACAAGCCAGCGCGTATTACAAACGCAGCAAACTCGCGCAAGGCAAAACCGCCACGCATACCGTCCGCCTAACCAAAGGCGCGAACTACCGCATTTACGGCGATTGTGATGACAACTGTTCCGACCTGAATTTGGGTTTGTTTGCTAATGGCGAAGTGATTGACAAAGATTACGGCGATGACGACATTCCCATGCTCAACATCACACCGAGCAAAACCCAAACCTACGCCGTTCACGCCACCATGGCAGCTTGCACAACCAAAAGCGGCTGCGCGTATCATGTAGATGTCGTGAATCTAGGCAAAGCAGAAGCCGAAGAATTTTCTGAAGACCCCGACACACTCAGTCCAGACGAATATCTGAAACAACAACGCACATCTAATTTGATTTCTGCGAGCAACAGCAGCGAGGGCGAAGTGGTGTACGACCGCAGCACTTTAGCCACAGGCGAAAGCAAAACGCTCAGCGTGCCATTGAAAGCCGATAAAAAATACCGTTTTTACGCCGATTGTGCGCCAATCCAATGCGACAATATTGATTTGAAATTGTCGCAAAACGGCAAAACGATTGAAGAAGACACTTCTGATGATGTGTTCCCATTGTTTACGCAAGCCATTAAACAAGACGGCACATACGAAGTGGAAGCCAAAATGGTGCAATGCAAAGAAGATAAATGCGAATACCACATTCATGTGATTGAAGATTTGTCGAATTAAAGAAAAAGCAGCCTGAAAAATAGTTTTCAGGCTGCTTGTGTATTTAGAGTAATTAAATGCAGCCTGAAAACCATTCACGCTATTTTATAGCGCAAAATTTGATAATCATCAGCATAAATGGATATTTATGTTATATGAATAAGCACAGTTGGTATAAAATTACATAAAATTTTTTAACCACTCCATTCAAGGAAATCTATCATGACTTTCAAAGTAACCTGCTACGGCGTACGCCCAAACGAAGTCGAATTTTTCAAAAAATTGAACAAATATGGCTACGAACTGAATCTGGTTGAAAGCCTCTGCACACACGACAACATTGAAGAAGCCAAAGGCAGCGATGCCGTGATTTTCCGTGGCAACTGTAAAGGCGACCGCCAAAACTTGGAAAAACTAGCAAGCTGGGGCATCAAATACGCGTTCACACGCACAGTCGGTTTCAATCACATTGATTTAGAAGCCGCAAAAGAATTGGGCTTGCAAGTGGCGCGTGTGCCATCTTACTCACCAAATGCGATTGCAGAATTGGCTTTAACTTTGGCGATGTCTTTGTTGCGTAACGTGGCTTACACCGTAGACCACACACACGGCTTGGATTTCCGCGTAACCCCAATCATGTTCAGCAAAGAAATCCGCAACTGCAAAGTGGGTATTTTAGGGACAGGTCGCATCGGTTTGACTGAAGCTAAATTGTTTAAAGGCTTGGGCGCAGAGGTTTACGGCTTTGACGTGTTCCAATCAGATGCCGCTAAAGAAGTGGTAACGTTCTTGGAAATGGACGAATTGTTGGCGCAATGTGATGTTGTAAGCGTACACGTTCCGTATTTCAAAGGCGAAAACGATAAAATGATTAACGCGGATTTCTTGGCAAAAATGAAAGACAGCGCGATTTTGGTGAACACGGCTCGCGGCGAATTGCAAGACAACGCGGCAATTGTGGCTGCGATTAAATCAGGCAAATTGGCAGGTTTCGGCACGGACGTGTTGCCAGAAGAAACCAAGTTCTTCTTCAAAAAATTTGATAGCTTGAACGATGTGCCAGATGCTGACGTTCAAGAATTGATTAACTTGTATCCAAAAGTTTTGATTACGCCGCACGTGGGTTCAAACACCGATGAAGCCTTGTCGAACATGATTGAAACCAGCTACGACAATTTGAACGAAGTTTTAACGGCTGGCACTTTGACAAACAGCGTGTTGAAATAATCGGGAGTTAGCTCAGGGATATGATGTTAAAAATTCTGAGTGACAATGGTTTGCTCGGCGCGGTGTTCTCTACGATTTTCGTGATTGGCTTGGGCTATTACGCTCGCAAAGCGAATATCGTGGCGGAAAATGGCGCGAAAGTGTTGAGCAGCGTTGCTGCTGAATGTAACGTTGCCATTTTTGGTGTTCAACGCGTTTATGACCAAAATTGACGACCAGACTTTTAAAAATGGTTTGAGTGTGTTTGTGTTTGGTTTTATTGCATGTTTGCTGTTGATTGCCCTGTCTTTTGTGTTGTACCCACAATACAAAGGCGACAAAAAAGACACGTTGCGTATGCTGACGATTTTTGGTTCAACCACGTTTTTTGGTTTGCCGATTATCAATGCGATTTTGCCAGCAGGCACTTTGTACGCCAACTTGTTCAACATTGCCTATCGCGTATTCTTGTATTCATACGCTTTGATTGTGATGAGTGGCGCGAAGTTCGAGAAAAAGCATCTGAAAACGATTTTCTTGAACCCAATTGTGATTGCGACTTTTGCTGGTTTCATCTTGTGGATGTTGCAACCTTATATGCCGAAAGTGGAAGTAGCGGTTGCGGCGAAAGTGGTGAAAGGCGAATTAGTGCCAGCTACCACAGCGCAAGTGGCGTTCTACCGTATCGACCAAACTTTGCACTTTGCCTTGGGTGTTCAAAGGCTTTAAATACTTGGGCGATTTGTCTTCGCCTTTGGCTTGGTTGGCGATTGGTATGACTTTAGCGTCTATCTCAATCAAAGAAGCCGGGAAAGAAAAAGCCGTTTGGATTTACGCCGTGATGAAATTGGTTGTTGTACCGCCGATTTTCTTGGTGATTATGTATTTGTTCAACGCGATGTTTGGGGGCATGGGTTTCAGCTTGAACTACGCTGCTGTGTTTGCTGTAACCATTATGTTGGCAACGCCGCCAGCAACCGTTGCTGTTGCGTATGCGATTAACTATGACAAAGAAAGCGTCTTGGCTGACGACGGTTTTAGCGGTGGTGGCAATTATCGTTTGAGTGTTTATCCTGTCGGTGTTGAATGCGCAAAGTGTGTTTGCTTAATTGGTTAAAACTAAATTGGTTAAAACTAAAGCAGCCTGAAAATAGTAGGGTGCGCCCCGCGCACCGTTTCTTTTAATCTTTCAGGTAGCCCGAAAATAGATGAGCGATGTTTTTGTAAATAGAAACATCGCTCATCGTTTTAATAGCAGCGCCTAAAAATATTATTTATATTGCGGGTTTCTTCGGCAAGCCGTGTTATTTCAATACAGGGAAACACTTACCTGTATAGGTTTATTTTAACCCAATTTTCAGGCTGCCTGAAAACGCGTACAATTCGCCCCAATTTTTAAACACTTAAAGGCAGCCTGAAAAAACATAGTTGGTTAAAATAAAAATGAGACAAGGCGACAACGCTCGCCGTGTGCGTGAGGCACATAAGGACGTTGGCAACGCAGTATCATTGCAATTTTAATCAACTATAATTTTCAGGCTGCCTGAAATATTGAGATACAGGTACACACATGATTTACCCCAAAACATATGACGTGATTGTAGTCGGTGGCGGACACGCAGGCACGGAAGCCGCACTCGCCGCCGCACGCATGGGCGCACAAACGCTGCTGCTGTCCCACAATATTGAAACGCTCGGACAAATGTCGTGCAATCCAGCCATTGGCGGCATCGGCAAAGGGCATTTGGTGCGCGAAGTGGACGCTTTGGGCGGCGCAATGGCATTGGCAACCGACAAATCGGGCATTCAATTTCGCCGACTCAACGCCAGCAAAGGCGCAGCCGTTCGCGCCACTCGCGCCCAAGCCGACCGCATTTTGTATAAAGCCGCCATTCGCGAAATGTTGGAAAACCAAGAAAATTTAGAATTATTCCAACAAGCCGTAACCGATATTACGTTAGACGGCGACAAAATTTCAGGCGTGCAAACCGCGATGGGCGTGGAATTTAAAGCGCGCGCAGTGGTTTTGACGGCTGGCACATTTTTGTCGGGCAAAATTCACATCGGTTTGGAAAATTACGAAGGCGGACGCGCTGGCGACCCTGCCGCGAAAACGCTCGGCGCACGTTTGCGCGAATTGAATTTGCCACAAGGCAGACTGAAAACAGGCACCCCACCGCGCATTGACGGACGCACGATTGATTTTTCCCAATTAACCGAACAAGCTGGCGATTCGCCCGTGCCTGTGTTTTCCGTACGCGGCAACGCAGCCATGCACCCGCAACAAGTTTCGTGCTGGATTACCCATACCAACACGCAAACGCACGACATTATCCGCAGTGGTTTTGACCGCAGCCCAATGTTCACAGGCAAAATTGAAGGCGTGGGTCCGCGCTATTGCCCGTCTATTGAAGACAAAATCAACCGTTTTGCCGACAAAGACAGTCATCAAATTTTCCTAGAACCCGAAGGCTTGACCACGCACGAATATTACCCAAACGGCATCTCAACCAGTTTACCGTTTGACATTCAATTAGCGTTAGTTCGCAGCATGAAAGGCTTGGAAAACGCGCACATTTTGCGCCCAGGTTACGCGATTGAATACGACTATTTTGACCCACGCAATTTAAAAGCCAGCATGGAAACCAAAACGATTAGTGGCTTATTTTTTGCAGGGCAAATCAACGGCACAACAGGCTACGAAGAAGCCGCCGCGCAGGGCTTATTGGCTGGCGCAAACGCGGTGCAATTTGTGCGCGAACAAGACCCTTTGTTGTTGAGACGCGAACAAGCGTATTTGGGCGTGTTGGTGGACGATTTGATTACCAAAGGCGTGAATGAGCCGTATCGTATGTTCACGAGCCGCGCCGAGTATCGCTTGCAGTTGCGCGAAGACAATGCGGATATGCGTTTGACGGAATTGGGCTATCAAATTGGATTGGTTTCCGAGCAGCAATGGCGCGATTTTGAAACGAAACGCGAGCAAATTGAGCGGGAAATTCAGCGTTTACGCGGCACTTGGTACACGCCGCAAAAGCTGCCTGAAAGCGAACAAGAGCGCGTATTCGGGCAAAAATTGAGCCGTGAAGCAAATTTGCATGATTTGTTGCGCCGTCCGAATTTGGATTATACGAACTTGATGACGTTGCCGAATGCGTTGCCTGAAAATCCATTGCCTGCTGATGTGGTGGAGCAAGTGGAAATTCAGGTTAAATATCAAGGCTATATTGACCGTCAGAATGATGAAATTGATTCGCGCCGTGATATTGAAACGTTAAGGCTGCCTGAAAATATTGATTACGCGAAAGTGAAAGGTTTGTCGGCGGAAGTGCAGCAGAAATTGAATAAGCACAAACCTGAAACAGTGGGGCAAGCGAGTCGTATTTCGGGCATTACCCCTGCTGCGGTAGCGTTGTTGATGGTGCATTTGAAGCGTGGGTTTAAGGACGCGAAGTAAATAAAAAGCAGCCTGAAAGATATTTTTCAGGCTGCCTTTTTATGGAACGTCGGCGGCTTGCCGACAAAATTTCACTGATAAATTGAGAGATTATATAAAGTTAAAAAGTGTCGGCGAGCCGCCGCCGCTCCATTTGTTTTCAGGCTGTATTTTCCCTATTATCGCAGCCTGAAAAAGGAAATCCCCATGTTTTTCAACTCTTTCTGTCTCATCTGCGAAACCAGCATTCAGGCTGCCAAACCCCTTTGTTCAGGCTGCCTGAACGACATTCGCCGCCTATATCATCACGCCAACCAATTCTGTCCGCAATGCGCCCAATGGAACGGCACAGGCAAAATCTGCCCCGATTGCCAAAACAATCCGCCCCCATACCAAAAACTCTGGGCATGCGCCGATTATCTCGCGCCATTGCCGGCCTTGTTGCACGAATGGAAACATTCACGACAAGGCGAATTTGCCGCCATTTTCCAAACCATTTTGCAAGAAAACCCCCCGCCATGGCTTGCTGAAGCCCAAATTGATGCCGTGTTAGCCATGCCCATCAGCCGAAAACGCCGATTTATGCGCGGTTTCAACCAATGCGATGATTTAACAGAAGTCATTACAAAAAACTACAAAATCCCCACTTTGCCAACCGATACGATTTTAAGGCGGCATAAAACACCACAAAGTACCCTAAATGCAGCAGAACGTGCCGAAAATATCATCAATGCGTTCAGTGTTCAGCAATCTGTTAAGAACCGTAAAATTCTGATAATTGATGATGTAACAAGCACTTCTGCAACTTTGCAAGAATTAGCCCGAACGCTACAGCAATCGGGCGCGGCAGAGATTTACGCTTGTGTAGTCATGCGTAATTTGTGAAAATTCGTTTGACGAGAAAAAGCCGTGTGGGGCATATTGCTTGCCGTGCAACGGTCTTTTATCTTTTTTATGTATAAAAAACAAATATGTAAGGAAATAACATGTTTACCGTTGTGCTTTACCAACCCGAAATTCCGCCCAACACAGGCAATATCATTCGCCTGTGCGCCAATACAGGCTGCGATTTGCACCTAGTGAAACCACTTGGTTTCCCACTGGATAGCAGCAAAATGAAACGCGCTGGGCTGGATTATCACGAATTTTCTACGCTCACTGTGCATGAAAACTTTGAATATTGCATGGCGGCGTTGGCAGGCAGACGCATTTTCGCGCTCACCACAAAAGGCAAAACCCGTCCTGATACAGTGCAATTTCAAGCGGGCGACGTTTTTATGTTTGGGCCAGAAACGCGCGGTTTGCCTGCTGAAATTTTAGGCTCGCTGCCTGAAAATCAGAAAATTCGTTTTCCCATGATGCCAAATAACCGCAGCATGAATTTATCCAATACTGTGGCGATTACCGTGTTTGAAGCATGGCGGCAAGTGGGTTATGAGGGTGGTTTGTAATTTTTCAGGCAGCCTGAAAACTATTGTAAAGTAGGTCGGATACTTGTATCCGACATGCTCACTAGGCTCTTGAGAAATTACGTCAAACATCTTTAACTCAAGAACGGACTCTATTTTGACTAAAATCCAAAACGCGTTGATGGTTAGTGTTATCGCTTTGTTTACCAGTGCAGCAGTTCACGCCGCGCCAGCAGTGGTTCGCGCCGAAAAATTGCACCCCACAGCAAACCTCAGCTACAAAGTGGCTGGAAAACGCTATTATCCAAAAACAGAAGTAGAAAATTTTAGCGAAACAGGGAAAGCCTCGTGGTATGGACCAGGCTTTCACGGCAAACGAACTTCAAGCGGCGAAGTTTTCAATATGAATGCACTCACAGCCGCTCATCCCACTCTCCCAATCCCCAGCTATGCGCGCGTAACCAATTTGTCTAACGGCAAAAGCATTGTGGTTCGCATTAACGACCGTGGGCCTTTCCACTCTAATCATGTGATGGATTTGTCCAAAGGCGCCGCAGCGAAATTGGGCTTTATCAATCAAGGTTCAACGCAAGTACGCATTGAAACGCTGAAAGCAGGCGATTCTATCGCGCAAGACAAACCAAGCAGCGCAAAAAGCATTTTTTTTAGTTTGAAAACGTTTGACACCGAAGCCGATGCGAAAGCGTTTATGAAAAAAGCCAGCAGCCATTTAAGCAGCAACAAAGCGGAACAACGCGCGATTATGGTGAAAAATGGTAACGATTATGTGGTAAAAGTTGGCCCATTTACAGAACAAAAACATGCGGACGAAGCGCATGAAAAACTGAAACAAAACGTGATTTAATTTGTTTAAAAAAAGCAGCCTGAAAAGTTTTCAGGCTGCTTTTTGCTATTTGAAAAACTGCCCACAACAGGCTTTGAATTTCTTTTCTGAACCGCAGAAGCACAATGATTTCATGCTTGGCAACGGCACGGTTGGGTCAATAAAAAACCACGCACCATCAATTTGCACGAATGCAGAAAGTTCTAGATGTTCGTGTGCTTGCCCGTTTTCCGCAAAACGTGCGGTAAATTCCACTTGCGCGTGGCGTTTGCCGATTTTGGGAATGTGTTGATGAACGGCTAAGCCCAGCCATTGCGCTTGTTGCGACCATGCCAACATATCTGCCTGATTGAGCAAATTTTGTTGCGCGGGAACAGTAGTCGCCACTAAATAATCAATTTGTTGCAATACATACGCTGAATAACGTGAGCGCATCAGTTGTTCCGCAGTTTCAGGCTGCGATTGGCGCAAATGGAACGGTTCGCAACATTCGAAATATGATAAAGATGATTGGCAAGGGCAGAGCATAATAAAATCCTAAAAATGCAGCCTAAAATCATTTTCAGGCTGCATTTTATTTTATAGTTGAAAGCAAAAAACCGCAAAATATCACACGCTTATTGACTGAAAAATCTCAAAAAAGTTATAATGCTAGGCTTGTCGGCATGGTGTCGGCAAGATATTTTATTCAACAGGAAAAGAAAAATATGCCTACTATTAACCAGTTAGTTCGCAAAGGTCGTCAAAAACCTGTATATGTGAACAAAGTACCTGCGTTGGAAGCATGCCCACAAAAACGTGGCGTTTGCACACGCGTTTACACTACAACTCCTAAAAAACCTAACTCAGCTTTGCGTAAAGTATGTAAAGTTCGTTTGACTAACGGTTTTGAAGTGATTTCATACATCGGTGGTGAAGGCCACAACTTGCAAGAACACAGCGTTGTTTTGATTCGCGGTGGTCGTGTAAAAGACTTGCCAGGTGTACGTTACCACACTGTTCGCGGTTCTTTGGATACTGCTGGTGTTAAAGACCGTAAACAAGCTCGTTCTAAATATGGTGCTAAACGCCCTAAATAATTTGATTAACAAAATGGCATGGTCGGCTGCCTGAAAATCATTGCAGTCGAGTAAGTGAATGTTTTGGATAAACATTCATGGGATTGCCCCCAGCTGAATAAACATTAAGGAATTAAAATGCCAAGACGTAGAGAAGTCCCAAAACGCGACGTATTGCCAGATCCAAAATTTGGTAGCGTAGAATTAACTAAATTCATGAACGTATTGATGATTGACGGTAAAAAAGCCGTTGCTGAACGCATCGTATACGGCGCATTGGAACAAATTGCTAAAAAAGTACAAGGCAAAGAAGCTATTGAAGTATTCAACGAAGCTATTGCTAACGCTAAACCAATCGTGGAAGTGAAAAGCCGCCGTGTAGGTGGTGCTAACTACCAAGTTCCTGTTGAAGTTCGTCCTTCACGTCGTTTGGCTTTGGCTATGCGTTGGGTACGTGATGCAGCTCGTAAACGCGGCGAAAAATCTATGGATTTGCGTTTGGCTGGCGAATTGATTGATGCGGCTGAAGGTCGTGGCGGCGCGATGAAAAAACGCGAAGAAGTACACCGCATGGCAGAAGCGAACAAAGCATTCTCTCACTTCCGCTTCTAATATTGAAAGGCTGATAAAATGGCTCGCAAAACCCCTATTAACTTGTACCGTAACATCGGTATTTCTGCACACATTGACGCTGGTAAAACAACGACTACTGAACGTATCTTGTTCTACACTGGTCTGACACACAAACTGGGTGAAGTGCATGACGGTGCAGCAACAACCGACTGGATGGAACAAGAGCAAGAACGTGGTATTACTATTACTTCTGCTGCCGTAACATCATATTGGTCTGGTATGGCGAAACAGTTTAAAGAACACCGTTTCAACATCATTGACACCCCAGGACACGTTGACTTTACCGTTGAAGTAGAGCGTTCTATGCGTGTATTGGACGGCGCAGTAATGGTTTACTGTGCAGTAGGTGGCGTACAACCACAATCTGAAACCGTATGGCGCCAAGCCAATAAATACAAAGTACCACGTTTGGCATTTGTAAACAAAATGGACCGTCAAGGCGCAAACTTCTTCCGCGTGGTAGAACAAATGCGTACTCGCTTGCGCGCGAATCCTGTACCAATCGTTATCCCAGTTGGTGCAGAAGAAGGCTTTGAAGGCGTTGTAGATTTGTTGAAAATGAAAGCCATCATTTGGAATGAAGCCGACAAAGGTACAACCTTTACTTATGGCGATATTCCTGCTGACTTGGTTTCTACCGCTGAAGAATGGCGTCAAAACATGATTGAAGCCGCAGCCGAAGCCAACGAGGAATTGATGGACAAATACTTGGGTGGCGAAGAGCTGTCTGAAGAAGAAATCATTGGTGCGTTGCGTGCGCGTACATTGGCTGGCGAAATTCAACCAATGTTGTGCGGTTCTGCATTTAAAAACAAAGGTGTACAACGTATGTTGGACGCAGTTGTAGAATTCTTGCCAGCTCCTACTGACATTCCAGACGTTCAAGGTGAATTGCCAAACGGCGAAAAATCATCTCGTAAAGCTGACGATAATGAAAAATTCTCAGCGTTGGCGTTCAAAATGATGAACGACAAATACGTTGGTAACTTGACATTTATCCGCGTTTACTCAGGCGTGTTGAAAACGGGTGATACAGTTGTAAACTCAGTTAAAGGCACTCGTGAACGTATTGGTCGCTTGGTGCAAATGACTGCAAACGACCGTGACGAAATCGAAGAAGTACGCGCTGGCGACATCGCTGCTGCAATCGGTTTGAAAGACGTTACAACTGGTGAAACTTTGTGTTCAGAAGATGCTCCTATCATCTTGGAACGCATGGAATTTCCAGAGCCAGTGATTCACGTTGCTGTTGAGCCAAAAACCAAAGCTGACCAAGAAAAAATGGGTATCGCTTTGAACCGTTTGTCTAAAGAAGACCCTTCATTCCGCGTTCGTACAGACGAAGAATCAGGTCAAACAATCATTTCTGGTATGGGCGAATTGCACTTGGAAATTATTGTAGACCGTATGAAACGCGAATTTGCAGTAGAAGCAAACATCGGTGCACCACAAGTGGCATACCGCGAGACTATCCGCAAAGAAGTAGAATCTGAATACAAACACGCGAAACAATCTGGTGGTAAAGGTCAATACGGTCACGTTGTGATTAAAATGGAACCTATGGAACCAGGTGGCGCAGGTTACGAATTTATCGACGAAATTAAAGGTGGTGTGATTCCTCGCGAATTCATTCCGTCTGTTGATAAAGGTATCCGCGACACATTACCAAACGGCGTGGTAGCAGGCTTCCCTGTTGTAGACGTTCGTGTACGCTTGGTATTCGGCTCATCACACGATGTGGACTCTTCACAATTAGCGTTTGAATTAGCAGCATCACAAGCATTTAAAGAAGGTATGCGTAAAGCATCTCCTGCATTGCTTGAGCCAATCATGGCAGTTGAAGTGGAAACACCTGAAGAATACATGGGCGACGTAATGGGCGACTTGAACCGTCGTCGCGGTATCGTGTTGGGTATGGACGATGACGGCATCGGTGGCAAAAAAGTTCGCGCTGAAGTGCCATTGGCTGAAATGTTCGGTTACTCAACTGACTTGCGTTCTGCAACTCAAGGTCGCGCTACTTACTCTATGGAATTCGCGAAATACGCGGAAGCTCCTGCGAACGTGGCGGCTGAAGTTACTGCAGCTCGTAAAGGCTAATACGCTTTAATTAAAATCGGATTTCTTAGAAATAAGAAATCCGATTTTTTATGCAGCCTGAAAAATATAAAAAAGCAGCCTGAAACTTTTTTCAGGCTGCTTTTTATTGATGAATTGAAATTACAAGTAGAATTTCTCAATCACTTTCAAGTTGTCGTCCAATTTATACACCAATGGCTGACCTGTTGGGATTTCTAAACCCATGATGTCTTCGTCAGAAATGCCTTCGATGTGTTTTGCCAAGGCGCGCAGTGAGTTACCGTGTGCGGCAACTAATACGCGTTTGCCAGACATAATGGCTGGGGCGATTTGGTCTTCCCAGAATGGCAATACGCGTTCCAAAGTAACTTTCAAGTTTTCGCCGTCTGGAATCACATCGCTTGGCAAGTTGGCATAACGGCGGTCGTTGTGCGCTGAGAATTCGTCGTTACGGTCTAACAATGGTGGCAAGGTGTCGTAGCTGCGGCGCCAGATGTGAACTTGCTCGTCGCCGTATTTTTCTGCGGTTTGTTTTTTGTCCATGCCTTGCAATGCGCCGTAGTGGCGTTCGTTCAAGCGCCATGTTTTGATTTGTGGGACAAACAATTGGTCGCTTTCTTCTAATACGATGTTGCAAGTTTTGATGGCACGTGTCAAAACAGATGTGAACGCAATGTCAAATTCGTAGCCTGCGGCTTTCAATTTCTGACCTGCAGCTGCGGCTTCTGCCATGCCTTGTTCTGACAGTTTTACATCACGCCAGCCTGTAAACAGGTTTTTGGCATTCCATTCGCTCAAACCGTGGCGGATAAATACGAGTTCCATTTGGGTTTCCTTATCTATTAGGGGTTTAAAAAAACGTTGTCTTTATAACAAAAAAAACGCAGCCTGAAAACGATTTTCAGGCTGCGTGTTAATTAAAATTTGTAGGTGTATTGCAAGCCTACAATGCTGGCTGACGTTTTAAATTTTGCAGATGATGCGCCGCGGCTGTCCATGCTGTCGCCTGTGGCTGCTGGAGCGGTGTAATCTGAATCTTTAATATCAATATATGAGTAGGCTACGTCAAACACATGGCGTTTTTTGTGCGTATAACGTGCACCGACTGACAACCATAAACGGTTAGCATCTGGCATGCTGTTTAAGCGGTCTGCTGAGCTTTTCACTGGGCTTTGGTCATACGCGATACCTGCGCGCAATTGCAAAGGTTCGCTGTATTGATATGAACCGCCAATCGCTACTTTGTAGGTGTCGCGCCAGTTTGGGGTGATAACAGTGGTGTTGGATTTCCCAATTATTTTGCCTGATGCGTCTGGTTTACCTGTTTTGGCAACAATCTTGTTATGTTCAAATGCTAATGCTGCTTTATCAAAACGGCTGTGGCGTGTCCAAGTTACATCGCCGTATAAATTCAGTTTGTCGCTTGCACGGTACATGCCATGAACGGACAATGATTCTGGTGTAACAATTTTAACTGAGGTTTTCTCATTAGGAACGTAGCCTGAAACTGGGGAAATAACATTATCATAGTATGCTTTAGCTACTGCGCCATCTGGTTGCCATTTGGCAGAACCTGATAAATTGTGTTCCACTTTTGAACGATAGTTCACACCAATGCGAACGCGGTCGTTCATGTCATACATCCAGCCTAAGTGGTAGCCAAAGCCCCAGTCATGACCTTTCACATCTGCGTGTCCGTCTGCTGCACCTGATGGCAAATCACCTAATTTACCACTTGCGCTCCAGTCTGAATACTTGCGCAATTCAGCTTGTGAATATTGGGCGATTAAACCGACACCAAATGAGTGTTTTTCATTGGCTTTGAATGCTACAACTGGTTCAAGTGCAACAGAAGTTAAACCTAATTTGTTGATGTTGTAACGCAGAACGGAATCTTTTGTGTATTCAGTTTTTGAACCAAATGGGATATACATACCCAAACCTAAGCTCACACGGTCGTTTAATTTGTATGCGCCATACAAATGAGGGGCGATAGTGGTTTCCGCAATTTTGCCACTGGTTACGCCAGTTGCAGGTGCGCCACGGAATGTGGTCATTTTTGCATCGCTATATTTGATAGAAGGCATTACAATATTGGCTGCGGCAGTAAATTCACCGCGTCCTTGCAATTTAGTCAAACCAGCTGGGTTGTAAAAAATAGTGGAAGCGTCTGCGGCTTCTGCTGCGGCTGCATTTGCTGTGCTTTGCGCACCGACTGATTGTGTGCCAAAATGATAACCTGAAGCAGATGCTTGTTGTGCAAATACGCCAGCAACCAATGCCAAGCATACTTTTGAAAGATGATGTTTCATATTTTCCCTTGCAATGAATTTCAGGCTGCAAAGTTCGCAGCCTGAAAAATAATTTCTAGAACATAAACTCTATTCTAAAATAAATTTTCAAATTGCGACAAGAAAATTTACAAAAAACTGCATATCTCAAAATATATTTAATTGAAATAGAAATAGGACAGTAACACATCTGTGAAATTATCATAACTAGGCAAAATTGAACGCATATATTTCTTAATATTTGCCCATGTTTTTTCTATTGGATTTAATTCAGGCGAATAAGGTGCAAGCGGGAGTAACTAAACATTTCAGCCATTTCATAGAGATAAGCATCAGGATTTTGTTCAATATATTGTTTGAGTGCTTGCGTATCCAATTTAGTGGCATTTTGCCCTTTGACTTGATGTTTCAGGCTACCTGTTTGTTCTTCTAATTTAATCCAAAGGTAAAGCGTATTTCTTGAGATACCATAGGTTTTGGCAACTTTACTTGCATTGTTACATTGCTTGTAACAATTTAATGCTTTTTCTCGTAAATCAATTGAATACGCCATTTTATGCACCTTAAAGATAAAATTAGAAGTGTACTATTTTATTTTGAATTTGCTATATAAACGGTATAATTTCAATTTTTTAAGCAGCCTGAAACTATGCTCACCACCTTATATAACGCCCTGTGGCACATCGCCCCCCCAATCATCAAACACTATCTGCGCAAACGCGCTCAAAAAAATCCCGACTATCTCAAACACTGGGACGAACGCTTCGGCAGCGCATACCTCAATCCCGTCCAACGCCCCATTTGGCTGCACACCGTATCAGTCGGCGAAACACGCGCTGCGCAACCCCTCATTGCCGCGCTGCAAGAACGCTTTCCCAACGCCCCTCTGTTGCTCACACAAATGACCCCCACAGGACGCGCCACTGCAGAGCAACTCTACCCACAAGCCCAATGCCGCTATTTGCCCTATGACCGCCGCGACTGGGTACAGCAATTCATGCGCGAACACCAACCCATCGCAGGCATCATCATGGAAACCGAAATTTGGGCGAACCTTTTTCAGGCTGCCAACCAAGCCCACGTCCCCCTATTTCTTGCCAATGCACGACTATCCCAAAAATCCGCGCAAGGCTATCAAAAAGCACAAAGCCTAGTGCAACCAGCTCTAGCCACACTTTCAGGCTGCCTAGCACAAACCCCAGCAGACGCAGAGCGGCTCGCCCAAATTGGCGCAGCAAACGTACAAGTTTGCGGTAACACCAAATACGACATCACGCCGCCCGAACACGTCCAAACACTCGCGCAGACTTTCAGGCAGCGAATTGGCGAACGCCCCATATTCCTAGCCGCCAGCACACGCGAAAAAAACGGCGTGGACGAAACCGAACTGATTTTACGCGCATGGCAAAACGTCCCACAAAATGCCCTGTTAGTGATTGTGCCGCGCCACCCAGAGCGTTTTCAGGCTGCGTTTGATTGTGCCGTGCAACTCGGTTTCCGCGCCCAAAAACGCAGCGACAACCAACCCTTGCAGCCTGAAACCCAAGTCTGGATTGGCGACAGCATGGGTGAAATGTTTGCGTATTACCAAGCGGCGGATATTGCCTTTGTGGGTGGCAGTTTGATAGACACAGGTTGTCAAAACATCATCGAACCAATGGCTTGCGGCAAACCCGTATTGTTCGGGCAATCCGTTTACAATTTTCAGGCTGCGTGTGAAGGCGCATTAGCTGCAGGCGCAGCCGTGCAAGTGAACAGCGCAGAAGAGTTGGTGCAAACCGTGTCGCAATGGATTGGCAATCCGCAGCAATATGCCGACTTTGCTCAACACGCCACGCAGTTTGTCGCGCAGCATCAAGGGGCGAGTGAGCGCATGGCGGAGATTATCGCCGCGCATATTCAGGCAGCCTGAAAACACTGAAACCGCGCTATAATTCCACTTTCCACACATTTTCAGGACGCACACCATGAAACCCTTATTCATCAGCCTACTCGCCGCGCTTGCCCTATCCGCTTGCACATGGGAAACCTACCAAATCGAAGACGGCAGCACACACTTTCGCCAACGCTATCCAAACGGTACAGGTATTTATTACACCAACGGCGCAGCGTCCCAAAACACGCATTACCATGAAAACCGTCCGCAACCTCACGCTATTTTGCCAAACAAGGACGCAGAATAATTTTCAGGCTGCATTCTGATAAAAAACGCAGCCTGAAACCCCAAAAATAACCCTCAAGGAAATCCTCAAAAATGTCTCTACACATTATCATTCTCGCGGCTGGCAAAGGCACGCGCATGTATTCCAAACTCCCCAAAGTCCTGCACCAAATTGGTGGCAAATCCATGCTGGAACACGTCATTGACACGGCGGCAACCTTGCAGCCTGAAAGCATCAACGTCGTGATTGGACACGGCAAAGATTTGGTGTTGCAACAACTGTCGCACAAACAAGTGAACTGGGTAGAACAAACCGAGCAGCTCGGCACAGGACACGCCGTAAAAATGGCGTTGCCACACATTCCGCAAAACGGCAAAACGCTGGTGTTGTATGGCGATGTTCCCCTCATCAACAAAGAAAACCTCACGAACCTGTTGGCGCAAGCAGGCGAAGGCGTAGGCATTCTGACCGATATCATGGGCAACCCAACGGGCTACGGTCGCATTATCCGCAACGCGCAAAATCAAGTTACCGCGATTGTGGAAGAAAAAGATGCAAACGCTGAACAAAAAACCATTAATGAAGTGAATACAGGCATTTTTGTGTTGCCAAACGCGCATTTAGCCAACTGGTTGAACGCTTTGCAAAGCAACAATGCGCAAGGCGAATATTATTTGACAGACGTGGTTGGCTTGGCGGTGCGTGATAATGTTGCCGTAACACCACACCCTGTTTCTGCGCATTATTTGGCGGCTGGTGTGAACAATAAGTTGCAGCTCGGCGAATTGGCGAACATCTACCGCAATCATCGTGCGGCTGAAGTGATGTTGGCTGGCGTTACGTTGCTGGACAGTTCCAGTTTCCATTTGCGTGGCAGCCTGAAACACGGTCAAGATGTGATTATTGATGCGAACTGTATTTTGGAAGGCGAAGTTGAGCTGGGCGATGATGTGCGCATCGGCGCGAACTGCGTCATCAAAAACGCGAAGATTGCGGCTGGTACGGTGATTGCGCCGTTTAGCCATTTGGAAGATTGCGTGATTGGTGAAAATGCGCAGATTGGTCCATTTGCGCGTTTGCGTCCGAATGCTGTTTTGGCGGACGAGGTGCATATTGGTAACTTTGTGGAGGTGAAAAACAGCACAATTGGTAAAGGCAGCAAGGCAAACCACTTAACTTATTTGGGCGACACGACGATTGGTACAAAAACCAATATCGGTGCTGGCACAATCACGTGCAATTATGACGGTGTGAACAAGCACAAAACCGTGATTGGCGATGAGGTGCGTATTGGTTCGCATACCAGTTTGGTTGCGCCTGTTACGGTAGGCAATAAAGTAACCACTGGCGCGGGCAGTGTGATTACCAAAAACTGTGAAGACGGTAAATTGGTGGTTGCTCGTGCGAAACAGGTAACCATTGAAGGTTGGGTACGCCCTGAAAAACCTGCGAAGAAATAAAGATTTCAGGCTGTATTCAATCAAACGCAGCCTGAAAATTTCTGGCTTATGCTTTATTCGCCGCCAAACCATTTCGCAATCAATTTATCCAAAGAACCGTCCGCTTTCATTTTGGCGATACCTGAATTGATTTTGTTCAACAATTCCGTATTGCCTTTTTTTCACTGCAAATGCCAAAGGTTGTGGGCCTTTGCCCAATGAAATGATGCGCACTTTATCGTTTTGATGATTTTTGTAGTATTGGAAGACGCGAGTATCGCCCACTATAGCATCGGCTCTGCCTGAACGCAGTGATTTCAACGCCAAGAAAAACGAATTTTCTGGAACAGCAGTCGCACGCAAAGCAGCAACCAATTCGGTGTTGCTCACACTGGCTTTGTTGAACGCGATTTTTTTGCCTGCTAAATCATTCAACGCATTCACGTTGCTGTTTTCAGGGCGGTCTGCTACGGCAACGGCAGATTCAAAATCCATAAATGGCTCGCTCATGTCCACTTCTGCCAAACGAGCAGGGCTCACGGCGATGGCTGATGCCCAGATTTGGCGGCTGCCGTCGTTTAATGTGCTGGTTACTGCGCTACGTGGTGAGTTTACAAATTGCACATTAAAACCGCCCATTTTGGCGATTTCTGTCAGCAATTCAATTTCAAAACCGTCGGCTTGGCCTTTGTCGTTCATAAATTCAAATGGCAAGTAACCCAGTTCTGAACCAACCACATAGGTTTTCAAATTAGGATTGTTGTTGGTGGTTTCTGCGGTTTGAGTTGCGGCAGGTTTGGCTGGTGTAGCTTCTGTTTTCGCAGTGTTATCGCCACAAGCTGCCAACGCAAATGCGGCTGCGACCAATAATGACAAGCATTGTTTTTTCATTTTTATTTCTCCCAAAATAATTCAAGGTTTCAGGCTGTGATGAGAATTCTTTTGACTAATTAGCCATAATGCGGGCGCATTGTAGCACCGTTGTTTTTTAAACTTGCACAATAATTAAGCAAAGTTTAATCTATCGCAAACACTGAATAACTGCTTTAAAAAAATTGTAGTATAGTAAATTCAAAATAAAATAGTACACTTCTAATTTTATCTTTAAGGTGCATAAAATGGCGTATTCAATTGATTTACGAGAAAAAGCATTAAATTGTTACAAGCAATGTAACAATGCAAGTAAAGTTGCCAAAACCTATGGTATCTCAAGAAATACGCTTTACCTTTGGATTAAATTAGAAGAATAGAAGAATAAACAGATAGCCTGAAACATCAAGTCAAAGGGCAAAATGCCACTAAATGGGATACGCAAGCACTCAAACAATATATTGAACAAAATCCTGATGCTTATCTCTATGAAATGGCTGAAATTTTTAGTTGCTCCCGCTTGCACCTTATTCGCCTGAATGAAATCCAATAGAAAAAACATGGGCAAATATTAAGAAATATATGCGTTCAATTTTGCCTAGTTATGATAATTTCACAGATGCGTTACTGTCCTATTTTTATTTTAATTAACTATAATGTATAAGTTAATAGAAAAAATGTTATTTTTGAATTTATACTCAGTTTTATATTGCTTTAATAAAGTCAAAAAAAGCAGCCTGAAAAATAGCTTTCAGGCTGCTTTTTTTTTACTACCATGTCAATCTTTTAACGATAAGTGATGTCTTTGAATTGAGTGCTAATGCGTGTACCCGCTTTGCCAGCCACAATCGCTTCAATATCAGCCAAAGCACCGATTACCGCTACTTTGCCTGTTTTTTCAGCAAATTCGCAAGCTGCATCTACTTTTGGTCCCATAGAACCAGCAGGGAAGTTCAAATCGCGGAAGGCTTGTGGGTGCGCTTCAAAAATCGCTTTTTGGTCTTCTTTGCCCCAGTTGGTGTAGGTTGCGTCCACGTCAGTCGCAATCACCAACATATCAGCGTCCAATTCACGCGCCAACAATGATGAGCACAAGTCTTTGTCAATCACAGCTTCAATACCACTCAACTTACCTTCGCTTTCAAAGTAAGTTGGGATACCGCCACCGCCAGCACAGCAAACCACTGCGCCTTTTTCCAAAATCCATTTGATTGGGTTCAATTCAAAAATGCGTTTTGGCAATGGGCTTGGTACAACGCGACGGAATTTGTCGCCATCGGCTTTGATTGCCCAGCCTTTTTCGGCTGCCAAGCGTTCTGCTTCTGCTTTTTCGTAAACAGGACCTACGAATTTAGTTGGGTTTTGGAATGCTGGGTCAGCTTTGTCTACTTCAACTTGAGTGAGCAAAGTGGCAAATGGAACGTCTTTTGGTAACACATTGCCCATTTCTTGTTCAATCATGTAACCAATCATGCCTTGGGTTTCTGCACCTAAAACGTCCAATGGATAGGTTTCCACTTTGCTGTCTTGTTGATGATAAGCCGCGCCTTGCAATGCGAGCAAACCCACTTGTGGGCCGTTACCGTGTGCAATCACTAATTCGTTGCCTTTGTGAACTTTGGCGATTTGTTCGGCTGCAATGCGAACATTCTCACGTTGGTTGTCGGCAGTCATTGGCTGACCGCGGCGCAACAGGGCGTTACCACCTAATGCAATAACAATACGCATAATATAATCTCCCGAAAATAGTTTTCAGGCTGCCTGAAAAAGTGAGGCAGTCAAAATTGAATTTTGATGTTTCAGGCTGCCTATATTTTCAGGCAGCCTGAAAACGGGTTGCGGTTTGTGATGGGCTGAAGCCCATCCTACGGGGTTTTGTAGATTACAAACCTGACAACGAAGCAACCATTACGGCTTTAATGGTGTGCATACGGTTTTCAGCTTGGTCGAATGCCACATTGCGTGGAGATTCAAACACGTCTTCTGTTACTTCAATACCGTTTGCCAAGTGTGGATATTGTTCGGCGATTTGTTTGCCGACTTTGGTTTCGCTGTTGTGGAATGCTGGCAAACAGTGCAAGAATTTCACTTTTGGATTGCCTGTGCGTTCAATCAATTTAGCGTTTACTTGGTATGGCAACAATTTGTCGATGCGTTGACCCCATGCTTCGATTGGTTCGCCCATTGATACCCAAACGTCTGTATGAACGTAGTCCACGCCTTTAACGGCTGCGTCCACATCGTCAGTTACCAATACGCGTGCGCCTGATTCTTTTGCCCATTCTGCGCAACGTGCTTGCAATTCGGCAGTTGGTTGCAAATCTTTTGGTGCGGCAATGCGTACGTCCATGCCCAATTTAGCACCAATCATCAACAATGAGTTGGCTACGTTGTTGCGTGCGTCGCCCAAGTAAACATAGCTGATTTGGCTCAATGGTTTGTCGCTGTGTTCAATCATGGTCAAAACGTCTGCCAACATTTGGGTTGGGTGCCATTCGTCGGTCAAGCCGTTGAATACTGGTACGCCTGCGTATTCTGCTAATTCTTCAACCACGGATTGTTTGAAGCCGCGATATTCGATTGCGTCGTACATGCGACCTAACACGCGTGCGGTGTCTTTCATGCTTTCTTTGTGGCCGATTTGTGATGATGTTGGGTCGATGTAGGTTACGTTTGCGCCTTGGTCGTAAGCGGCGACTTCAAATGCGCAGCGTGTACGGGTAGAAGTTTTTTCAAAAATCAGAGCAATGTTTTTGCCGCGCAAGGTTTGTTGTTCTGTGCCTGCGTATTTTGCGCGTTTCAAATCGCGTGCCAAATCCAGCAAGAAGCGGATTTCTTTTTCTGTGTGGTTGGTTAAGCTCAACAGATGGCGGTTGTTCAAATTGAATGACATGGTAATACTCCTTGAAAAGAATGAATGTGTTTTTCAGGCTGAGATTTTTCAGGCTGCCTGAAGGTCTTTTACTTCTGTACTACAAAATATTGCTGAAAATGGAAAAATGTAGGTTGGATACCTGTTTCTGTGGAATGTTGGATTCAAGAATCCAACCTACGGCTAATCATTAATAATCAATCGGGTCGCGAACGATTGGGCAAGTCATGCAACGACCGCCGCCGCGACCGCGTCCTAATTCAGATGAGCTGATGGACACGACTTCTACGCCTGCATCGCGCAGTTTTTGGTTGGTTAATTTATTGCGGTCGTAACCGATGACTACACCTGGTTCTAATGCGAATACGTTGTTTGCATCGTCCCATTGTTCGCGGTCGGCTGAGTAGCTGTTGCCCCCTGTTTCTACGGTGCGCAATTTGCCAACACCGAGGGCTTCAGCAACCACGTCCACAAAATGTTTGCTTTCTTTGCGAATGTCTAAGCCGTTTGGTTTGCTTTCGTCTGGACGCAAAGTGAATGGGATAATTTGGTCTACCATTTTTGGGAAGATGTTTACCAAATCGCGGTCGCAGAAAGTGAAGATGGTGTCTAAGTGCATGGCTGAACGTGTTTTTGGCATAGCGGCTACGATGACGCGTTCTGCGGCTTTTTCTTTAAACAAGTTTTGCGCTAATTGGGTGATGGCGTGCAGTGAGCTGCGTTCACCCATACCGACCAATACAATGCCTTTGCCGATTGGGAACACGTCGCCGCCTTCCAAGAATTCATTGCCGAAGTTGGCATCTGGGTCGCCAAACCATACTTTGACTTGTCCTGCAAAGCGTTGGTGAAATTTGTAAATAGCTGCGGTCAGCAAGGTTTCTTGGCGACGGGCTGGCCAGTACATTGGGTTGAGTGTTACGCCACCGTAAATCCAGCTTGAGTTGTCACGTGTGAATTGGGTGTTTGGCAATGGTGGGAAGACGAAACCTAAATCGCCTTCTGCTGCCCTTGCTAAGTCAATCACGTCTTGTGAGAAGTTTTCTGGAGTTAAGTCTAAGGTGCTGACACCGCCGATTAAGTAGCGTGCTTGCTCTTGTGCGCTTAAGCCCTCAAACCATGAGCGTAGTTCGCCAATAATGGGTTGGGCAATCATGGTTGGGCTGAATTTGCGGTCGAGAATCCATTTGAGGGCTTCTTTGTTTTGTACGGTTTCAGCTAGCATTTGGTGCATTTCTAACACTTCAATGCCGCGCTCGCGCATTTTTTTGGCAAAATCGCGGTGGTCTTCTTGTGCGCGTTCTACCCATAAAACATCATCAAACAGCAAACCATCACAGTTATCAGGGGTCAGACGCTCGTGCGCCAAACCAGGTTCACAAACCATTACTGTGCGTAATTTGCCTGCTTCTGAATGAACACCTAATTGAGACATGATAAAACTCCTTGAGTGATTGCTTTCAGGCTGCCTGAAAATACCTCACAACGTGAAAGCGTTTTATAAATACCTGTATTTGGAAAACATACTTAAACTTCAAACTTTCTTTATAAACTCAATTTACCTTGAGCCAGTCCAATAATCGCTGCGATAGCACCGATAAACACCAGCGCAACAATCACTTTTTCAGCTGTAGTAAATGCTACTTCTTTGTTTTCTTTACGCGCCCAGACGTAGATGAATGTACCTGGGGCATAGAGAAGAGTGGACAACAGGAAGTATTCCAAACCTGCTGCGTAAATCAGCCAAATCCCGTAAATCGTACCAACCCAAGCAACGATGCTGTCTTTGGTTAAATCTTTGTCGCCGTTTTCATAAGTTTCTTTGCGAACGGTGAGTAAAGCGGCATAACCTGCTGAGAACAGATACGGAATTAAAATCATGGAAGTCGCCAGCAAAATCAGTTTCAGATAAGTCCCTGCTGAGAAGAGGGTGATAATCAAGAATAACTGAATGCAACCGTTGGTAATCCACAGTGCGTTAGCTGGCACACCATTTTTGTTTTCTTTGTGGAAGAACGCTGGCATCGTGCCGTCTTTAGAGGCTGCGTATAAAGTTTCACTACAGAACAGCACCCAAGAGAGGAACGCGCCTAACAGGGAAACCACTAAACCGATTGAGATAAACGCTGCACCCCAAGAACCAACCACTTTTTCTAACACATAAGCAGTAGAAGGGTTTCTCAGAGCAGCTAATTCAGGCTGCGTCATAATCCCAGCAGACAACACGTTTACCAGTACCAATAAAGCCAACACACCTGCAAAACCTAAGATAGTCGCTTTGCCCACATCGCTGCGTTTTTCAGCCCGTGCAGAATACAAGCTCGCACCTTCAATACCGATGAATACCCACACTGTTACCAACATCATGCTTTTGACTTGGTCAATCACGCTGCCTAAATCAGGGTTTTTAGCCCCCCAAAAGTCGGTTGTGAAAATATCCATTTTGAAGCCGATAACGGCAATGGCGATAAAAGTAATCAGGGGAACGACTTTGGCGATTGTGATAATGGTATTCACAAAAGTGGCTTCTTTAATGCCACGCAACACTAATGCGTGTGTTGCCCAAAGTAGAGCAGAGGCGGCGATAATAGCGGGAAATGTGTTCCCTTCGCCAAAGATAGGGAAGAAGTAACCCAGAGTACCAAACAGCAAGACCAAGTAACCTACGTTACCAATCCATGCACTAATCCAGTAGCCCCAAGCGGAAGAAAAACCAAGATAATTGCCGAAACCTGCTTTGGCATAGGCATAAACGCCAGCGTCTAAATTCGGTTTCCTGTTTGCGAGAGTTTGGAAGACAAAGGCTAAGCAAAGCATACCGATTGCGGTAATCACCCAGCCTATTAAGATTGCGCCAGCTTCTGCGCCAGCCGCCATATTTTGAGGTAGTGAGAAGATGCCACCACCAATCATAGAACCAATAACCAGAGCTGTGAGTGAACCCAGCCTCAATTTTGCGTCAGACATAACATGCTCCTTATCAGATGTTACGCCACAATCTATAAATGTTTCTTACTGAATGTAGCGTAAACAGCTCAAAAGTAAAACAAATATGAAATATTAAAGCAAACTTAATTGTATTGTTGTGAATCTATGCGGTTTTATTTAACCACATGGCAATAATACGCCTGTAGTTATTTAGCATTATTGATGTATATCAAGTTTTTTAAATTTTTGTAAGTAAATTTGTAATTGTCTGAAATTGATACAAAAAAAGCAGCCTGAAAACTATTTTCAGGCTGCTTTTTGAGGATTATGCGAAGAGGCGTTTAGACAAGCCCCCCCCAGGTTCAATTCCCACTTTCAACATTTCATTTTGACGCGCACCCACATAAGAGCGCACTTCTTTCAACCAATCTGCCGACAATTGACGAACTTGGTCGTCCACCAAATCCAAGCCCAATTCGCCCGATAAGCGAACCGCCAACGTCATAAATTCATTGAAATCATCTTCGGCTTCAGGCACGCGCGTAATATCAAACAACATGCTGAAGCCTTTATAAGGCTGGCTTGCCAACAACGCTTCTGTGAACGCGCTGCCGTCTAATGCGGCAATCGTGTATTTAATATCGCCATTGCTGCCTGAAAGTGCAAACGTACCGTCTGCCATCAATTCAAAACCTGCTTTTTCTACTGCAGAACGCAATTCCGTTCCCAAAACGCTGGCACGAGAAACCAAGTGAATGGCAATCGTTTGGTCTACACGTGCGCACAATTCATCTAATGGGCGCGCTGTTCTTAAGAATGGTTCAATATCTGCCGTGCTGGCTTTACCGTCCATTTTGTTGGCGAACAACTGCACTTGACGCGCAAAATACTCCAATTCCACTTCAGAAGCCAAACCGCTGCGACTAATCGCTTGCAAACCTACCACAAATGCTTGATACGCCACACCTGGGATAGGTTCGGCAGCCTGAAAACGTCCGTCCATCGTGCAACCAATAATCTGGAAGCGATGACGACCTGATAAACGCGGAATGGCGTGCAATTCTTTTGGCTCGCGCAATGCCACATAGCCCATAAAATCAAAACGTTTGTCGAACCACAACAATTCGCTGCGTTCCAAATCCGTTAATTCCACCAACAATGGGCGTTCATCTTCTTCAGGTTCAGCCGCTAAAACAGGGGCAACAATCGCAGGTTTAACTGGCTCAATAATGGAATCTTCAATGGTTTCAGGTTTTTCTTCAGGCTCTTCAGATTGCTCTAAAGCGGCTGCAACGGCGGATTTAATATCGGCAATGGTTGCGCGTGTTTCTTCTTCTGTTAAGGTTTTAGGCTGCGTGATTTCAGGCACTTCAGCGATGTTGTCCATATCATCAGCGATGAATTTCAATGGCGTGATAGCCAAATCTTGCGCTGGCTCGTTATCTGCTACTTTTGTAATCTCTTCAAACGCGTCCGCTTGTGTTTCAGGCTGCTTTTCTACCTTGGAACGGCGCAATAATGATGTGAAACTTTTGCCGTCGCGCACGGATTGTGTGCTGCTGGTGAGTAAAGCGTCTTGGTCTGAATGCCCAAATTGTGAGCGGATTTTGGTGCGATATTGGTTTTCTTGATACAGGTTGTAGGCAATCACGGCTGCGATTACGGCAAGCAATAAAATGATGATAATTAAAAAGATGTTCATGGCAATGTATTCCGACAAAGGAAGGTGTAATTTTGCGCCATTATAGCGGATTTATGTATTTTCAGGCAGCCTGAAAGTTTTGGAAATTCACGCTTTTTTGTTGCTATGGCTTTGAAAACTGCTCGAAGCTAGTGTTTTTGAAAACCCGTTCCCAATCAAAAAAATGCCCTGGGTCGGTTTTGCGGCTGGGTGCGATGTGTTCGTGTCCTGCAATGCTGTTGATGGGGTATTGTGCGCAAATCGCTTCTAATAACGGCAACAGCGCGTGATATTGCGCTTCGGTAAACGGCTCAAAATCGCAACCTTCCATTTCAATGCCAATAGAAAACGTGTTGCATTTTTCGCGCCCTTGCCATTGTGAAACGCCTGCGTGATATGCCATTTCATCGCACGACACAAATTGCACCACTTCGCCCAGTCGTGTAACAAAAAAATGGCTGGAAACGTGTAAGTTTTTCAGTTGCGAGAAGAATGGGTGTTCGGTTTCATCAATTTGATTGGTAAACAGTTTTTGCACTGCGCCTGTGCCGTATTCAAAGGGCGGCAGGGAAATGTTGTGCAGCACAATCAGGCTGATGGTTTCGTTTTCTGGGCGTGGGCAGCAGTTTGGGGAAACCAGTTGCGTGGCGGATTGCCAACGTCCGTTTTGCCAAGTGGGGGTCATGGGTTTGCTTTCTGTTTTTGTGAATGGGGGGCAAATGCAGCCTGAAAAATGGGTAAATGGGTTTTTCAGGCTGCAATTCTGGAGCGTTGGCGGCTCGCCGACATACATCGTCAAGTCTTGAGAAACTGGCATTATTTTTACACCAAAATGTGTCGACAGGCCACAGACGTTCCATCACAATATAATTTGCAGCCTGAAAACCTATTTCAGCAAATTCTTTAACGCCAAGCGTACGCCCTCGCTCACATCTGTACCCGCAGGAATGCCTTTAATCGCTACACGCGCTTCACGTTCGCTGTAACCCAACGCCAACAATGTACTGACAATATCTTCGCTTTCATCAGCAGGCGCAGCCGCCGCAAACAAACTCAAATCCGCGCCGTCTGAATGCACCAATTTACCGCGCAATTCCAACATCATACGTTCCGCCGTTTTCTTGCCAATCCCTGGCGCGGACGACAAACGTTTCACGTCTTCTTGGGCAATCGCTTGCGCCAATTCGTCTGCCGTCATCGCGGACAAAATACCCAGTGCGGTTTTTGCGCCAATGCCACTCACTTTAACCAGTTGGCGGAACGTGGTGCGCTCGGTTTTGTCGGCAAAACCGAACAGTAAATGCGCGTCTTCACGCACAATGAGCTGGGTGAACAGTTGCACTTTTTCGCCCACTGCTGGCAGGGCGTAAAAGGTTTGCATGGACACGTCCACTTCGTAGCCTACTCCTTGCACGTCAATTACAATTTGTGGTGGCTGTTTTTCTATCAACACGCCTGTTAGTCTGCTAATCATTTGTTTCTTTCTGTGAACCTGTTTTTAGGCTGCGATATTAAAATTTTCAGGCTGCCTGAAAAACATCAAGCAGCCTGAAACAGCATTAACCTTGCTGCAAAATTTAAAAGTATGGGGTAAGTTGGTGCATTTATGCCCGACACTCGTTTAACTTGCGTGATTTTGTTGGGCATGAATGCCCAACCTACGGCAATTCATTAAATCCGCATTGGCATCACAATATATTTAAAGTTTGCTTCATTCGGAATCGTGAACAACGTAGAGCGGCTCGCGTCGCCAAATGCTAACTGCATGTCTTCGCAATTCATGCTGCGTAACACGTCCATCAGGAACTGAATGTTAAAGCCCACTTCCAATTCTTCGCCTTGATACGCGATTTCCAATTCTTCTGTGGCTTCTTCTTGCTCGTTGTTGCTGCAAGACACTTTCAGGCTGCCTGCGGATAATTGCAAACGCACGCCGCGGAATTTTTCGTTTGCCAAAATGGCAGAGCGTTCCAATGCGCTTAACAATGCGGTGCGGCTAATCATGAAAATTTTGTCGTTGTCCATTGGGATAACGCGGTTGTAATCGGGGAATTTGCCGTCAATCACTTTGCTGACAATCACGGTGTCGTTGCATTGAAAACGCACTTGGTTGTCGAGCAATTCCACGGAAATGTTTTCTTTGGATTGGTTGAGTAATTTGTTCAATTCCAACACAGTTTTGCGTGGCAAAATCACTTCGGTTTTGGGTAAATCTGCGTTGATTTCGGTGGCGGAAAACGCTAGACGGTGTCCGTCTGTGGCGACTAGGCGCAACTGGTTGCCTTCCACTTGCATCAGCAAGCCGTTGAGATAATAGCGAATGTCTTGCACCGCCATGCTGTACTGCACTTGCGAAATCATGTTTTTGAATGCTTCTTGCGTTAATGAAAACGCAGCTTGTGTTTTTTCGCCTACGCTCATGGTTGGGAAGTCTTCGGCGGGCAGGGTTTGCAAGTTGAAGCGTGATTTGCCTGCTTTGAGCGTGAGTTTGTGGTCTGCCCAATCTAATTGCACGTCTGCGCTTTCAGGCAGCGCGCGCAAGATGTCTTGTAGTTTTTTAGCGTTGGTGGTGATTCGGAAATCGCCTTTGTCGTTATCCGCGCCTTGGGTGTGGATTTGGATTTCTAGGTCGGTCGCCAAAATGTGGATTTTACCGTTTTTGCTTTCCAGCAAGACGTTGGACAAAATGGGCAGGGTGTGTTTGCGTTCCACAATGCCTGTGGCGGCTTGTAGCGGTTTTAATAGGCTGTCGCGTGGGGTTTGTAGGATTAACATGGGGTTTCCTTATCGTTTGAATTATCTGAAATTTTATGGCGAACAAACAAGCCATGTGTGTAGCCATTGTGGGCATCAAAACAGTCTTTGATGATGTCGTATAACACTGCATCATCGTGCGCGAACTGGCGATAAATGGCGTGGGAAACCAAATCTGCCAACTGAATTAACCGCGATGATTGCGAGTCTAAAAATAAGGGTACTTCTGCGAAATTGCGTAGTTTGCCGTATGAATGCCCATCGTTTTTAAATTCTCGGGTGGTGTCCTGAAAAGTGTGCTGTAAAAAATAAGCAATAAAAAAGCAGCGAAAACAGAGTATATTTGAGTGTGTGAAAACAGAAATAACTCTAATTTGTCCTCGCTGCCAAGGACAAAATATAAAGAAAAATGGCTACTCTGGCAATCGTAAACAAAAGTATTTTTGTAAAGATTGCTGCCGTAATTTTATTGGCGACCATAACCTTACCTATAAGGGTTGTCATTCCAAAGCTGATGAACAGGTTTGGAGAATGACCGTTAGAGGTTGTGGCATTCGCGATATTGCAGCAATTACGGGTTACAGCAAAGACAAAGTTCAGGCTGCCTTAAAACGCCATGAGTTTGAGCCATTTCCTAAACAAAAACATTACTCTACACTTGAAATAGACGAGTTTTGGACATTTGTCGGTAACAAGTCTAATAAAGTATGGCTAGTCTATGCCTATCACAGAGAAAGTGACGAAATTGTCGCTTACGTTTGGGGTAAGCGCGATTTAGCAACAGCGCGAGCACTCAAACGGCGTTTGAAAGAGTTGCGTGTAACCTATGACAGAATTGCGACCGACGACTGGGCTGCATTTTTAAATGTCTTTTCAAATGAAGAATGGCATCTAGTTGGTAAGCAACACACAGTTGGCATTGAGGGTAATAACTGTCGTTTACGGCACAAAGTAAGGCGAGCGTTTAGAAAAACGTGTTGCTTTTCTAAAAGTATGTTTTATCACAAGAAAGTTTTTGATTTGGCTTTCTTTGATATTCATTTTGGCATTGTTTAGTTTTACAGCACACTTTTCAGGACACCACCAATTCTCGTGCCAATAATTGAATGGCTTTTTCCTGTGGACGATTTGTCAAAAATGGCAATGCCACGATGTGTTTGACTATTTTTTTTATGTAATCGCGACAAATACATATCAAATCGCGAAGCAATCTGTTCAAAGCATTCGGTAACGGCGTCTTGACCGCTTGAATAACCGCGCTCAATCACGGATTTTCTTTTCTTTGATGATATTTAAACAGTCTTTCATGGCGTTCATATGCGCTTCAAAATCTATGCCGCACGATTTGCTTTTGCCTGAACGCATGGGCGAACCGTGCAATTCAAGTTTATAGGGGTTTCGGTAGAAAAACGGGCGGCAATGTCATTCATTGCGTTTTCAATCCAATAGGTTTGTTTTTCATGAACGGCAATCCCGGACAATATGAAATACTGCTGATTGGGGTCGGTGGTTGAGCCTGATTCATCTACATAAAGTAAATACATTTTCTTTATGTGCCACACGCACACAGCGGACGTTGTCGCCTTGTTTCATTTTTATTTTAATTCACTATAATGAAGCAGTTATTTTTCAGGCTGCCTGAAAACTACCAACAATAAGTTTGCCAATGTTTTTGCTGAAATGAATATTCATAAAAACAATCTATTCTTTTTGCATCACGATATTGCGCAGTTTCTATTGTGGCACTTTCATTGTTACGATTGTAAGCATAAACGCTGAAACTATCTTCGCTTTGATTGGGTTTGGGCATTTCATCTTTGTGCGGATAACGCTGATGTTGTGCATAAAATTGTTGCACGGGTTTTATCATGTTTTGCTCAACGTATTGTTGGCGTTGGCTATTTTGTAGCGTAATCCAACCGTAACCCAATAAACAAAACGCAATCGGCAAAGACAAGGGCAATATTGCTTGGACGAAACCAATCCGTTTTCGCCAACACTTAATCGCATAAGCGAAAAGTGAAAAGATAATAAAAGCAAGTGCAAGAATAAAGTTCAATTCATTTAGCACATAGGTTATGCCGCACCAAATCAATGTGGATAATAAGGTTGTCAATATGTTCTTCATTTTCAGGCTGCCTGAGAAACTCAATGCTGTATCACAATCAACAACTTATCATAATCCTGTTTCAACTCTTGGTCTTCCAAGCGCAATTTGGCAATCGTTTTCACGGCGTGCATAACCGTGGTGTGGTCGCGTCCGCCGAATGCGTCGCCGATGGCTGGCAAACTTAAATTGGTCAGCTCTTTGGTAATTGCCATGGCAATTTGGCGCGGACGGGCGAGATTTCGGCTGCGTTTTTTGCCCAAAATATCACGAATGGTGATGTGATAATGGTCGGCAACGGCTTTCATAATCAGCTCTACGGTAATCGGTTTGTAGTTGCTGGCAACGATGTCTTGCAGCGCGTCTGTGGCTAAATCGATGTCAATCGTGCTGCGTTTTTCAAAGCGGCAACGCGCCAACACGCGGTTTAATGCGCCTTCTAATTCGCGCACGTTTTGTTTCACGTTTTGCGCGATGAACAAGGCAGCGTCTTCTTCCAAGCGAATGCCTGCGGTGTGCGCTTTGCGTTCCAAAATGTCCACGCGCATTTCTAATTCTGGCGGTTCTAGGCGAATGGTCATGCCCCATGAAAAGCGCGAAATCAGGCGTTTTTCCATGTTTTCTAGGCTGCTGGGCAACTGGTCGCACGTCAAAATAATTTGCTGGTTGCGCGAATGGAAGTGTTCAAACAGGAAGAAAAATTCTTCCATGGTGCGGTCTTTGCCTTGAATGAATTGAATATCGTCAATAATCAATAGGTTGTAATGCAAATATTGTTGTTTGAACGTGTCCCAAGTTTTGTTGCGGACGGTTGCCATGAAGGTTTTGAGGTATTCGTCTGAGTGCATGTAACGCACGCGGGCTTTGGGATTTAGGCGCAATAATTCGTTGCCGATGGCTTGCACCAAGTGGGTTTTACCCAAGCCTGTGCTGCCGTACACGAAAAACGGGTTATACATGCTGTCACCTGGTTTTTCGGCAATGCTTTTGGCAACGGCGGCTGCCATTTGGTTGCCTTTACCTTCTACCAATGTTTCAAATGTGTAGTCGGCAGAAAGGTTGGTTTGCGTGTGGCGCTGCTCGGCTTCTTCGCGCTCGCGTTCTTCTTCAATCGCGCTGCGTGATTTGGCGGTTTGCGCTGGGGCTTCTTCGTCTGCTTTTTTGGCAGGACGAAGATTGTTCATGCGTTGTGCCAAGATGTCTTGCGCGGATGTTTTTTTGCTGCGCGACACGGTTGCTGGCATTTCTTCCACAGTTTTATTATCTTGAATAGATTGGGTTTCTGTGGATTGTTCAGTTTTCAGGCTGCCTGAAATGCTGGTTTGTGCCATTTCAATGCGCTCACCTGTGCCTACTTTATAGGCAATTTCGGGCGATTGTGGTGCAAGTTCGGCATGCAACGCGGCAATTTTGTTGGCGTATTGTGAACGCAATAGGTTGATTGCAAATTGATTTTTCGCATAAATTACCCACGCGCCATTCTCTTCGCCCACAGTAATCGGGGCGATGGCGAGATTGAATTGCTGTTCGCTCAATTCATCGGATAAACGGCGCTGTGCTTGCGCCCAAAATTCGGCTAGGGTCATGATTATCTCTATGCGAAGATGTTTTAATACAATGGGTTAATTGTGTACTTCAGAAATTTTGTACACAGGGGAACGAGATTATAGCGGAAAATGGGGAGGGCGTGTGGATAAGTCTGTTTTATACCAAGATTATCCACAATAAAAAAGCAGCCTGAAAATCATTTTCAGGCTGCGTGAAGAGTGAAATCAGTTATCTGTTTTCAACTCAATTTTAGGTTCAGCATTCAGTAACGGCTTGATGTTTTCGTATTCATCAAAAACACCTCCGCCTTTAAAGCCCTCGTCCACGCTGGTTGGCTTGAGGGTTTTTCCCTGCGACTTGTTAGATGTTGGGTTGGTTTTTGCTACTGGTGCTGTTTCCTGATTTGGGAGTCTGGCGGCTTTCTCTGCGGCTTTCGCTTTAGCAGGGCTACTGGCTTCCAAAGGTGTTAATAGAGTTTCTTTGCTTTTGTTTTCCGTTTTTTTGCTGTTGGCGTTTTTCGTCAATTCAGCCGCAGAAGTGTTGTCATCAAGCGGATTAGTTTCCACTTCGCTGCCTTCAGGCAATACATCATTTTTGCTTGGACGAACAGAAGCCCCGCCAACAGGCGTAGTAAATTTAGAAGAGCCGCTATTCCACGCGATAGACGTGAAATCGCCCACAATTTTGTTTGAGCCTTTTTTGCAAGTCAAACAAACAGGCGTGCCAGCACGCGCTTTAATAATTTGGTCGATACGCGCCGTGCTGATGGTGCGGTTATTGTCTTTGCTCCATGCTGCGATACTTTTCTTCAGCGTATCCACTTTCAAATTCTTTTTGTTGTACGGGTCTTTAAACGCTGCCAGCCACAAATTGCCTGCGCCATCTTCGTTCAACGTTGCCATTTCATAGCTGACTGTGGCAGGCGAACCTGTGGTGATGCGTTTCGCAAATTCCAGCGCGTCAGGCGATTTCATGCGGACACAGCCGTGACTGCGAACCCCCGGAACGCTTGCAGGCGCATTGGTACCGTGAATACCCAAGCCCAATTTCGGGTCGCCCAAGCGCACAAATACGGGACCCAACGGATTTTTAGGACCAGGCGGAATGGTTTTCACGCCATTGTTCAATTCTTTTTGAATAGATAACGGAATATGCCAAGTTGGGTTAAACGCCTTCGCGCCGATTTTGTGCTGACCCAAATTGGTTTGCGTCATCGCTTTGCCCACAGCAACGGGGTACACTTTTTGCAAAATACCGTCTTCGTATAAAAATAAGCGTTGTTGCGGAATATTGATAACGACTTGCTGACCCTTAGCAACAGGGGCAACATCGGGAACAGGAGTAGTTTGACCTGCGAAAACCGCAGCCGAAACAGTGAGCGACAATGCGCCAAATAAAGTTTTTTTCATAGAACGAGATATGTGTGTTCAAAAGTCAAACGCGCATGATACCGTAAAATAACCAAAATTATGCGAAAATGCCGATTTTTACCAAAATAAACACAGAATTGTTGTAGTAAAACAACCCTTCCACGCAGCCTGAAAATATCATTATGAACACAGCCAAAATCATCAACATAGACTACGAAGGACGCGGCGTTGCCCGATTGGACGGCAAAACCGTTTTCATTCACAACGCCCTGCCTTTAGAAACAGCCCAAATCCAAATCACAAAAGACAAAGGCAGTTTTGCCGAAGCCGAAGCCACGCAAATTCTGCAAGCGTCCGAATATCGCCGTGAACCCAGTTGCCCACATTATGGCGAATGCGGCGGCTGCGCGTTGCAGCATTTGGAATTTAGCGCACAAGTCGCCATGAAACAGCGCATTTTTGAAGAGCAACTGCAACGCATTGGCAAAGTGCAGCCTGAAAACCTGTTGCCGCCGATTTATGGCGTGAAATGGCATTATCGCAGCCGCACGCGCTTATCTATTTTTGTGGACAAACAGGGGCGCGTGAACATTGGTTATCAGGCGAAACGCAGCAAACGCATTGTGCCGATTTCGCAATGCGCGGTTTTGCCTGAACACGTTTCAGGCAGCCTGAAAACCATTCGGGACGGTTTGCAGCAAATCCATGAAGCCGCGCCAAAAGTACGTTTGGAAAGCGTGGAAATTTCGGTGGGCGATGAAATCACGGTGCTGAATATTATTGCGGACAAATCGCTGGCTGAAAATGTGTTGGCGCAGTTTTCAGGCAGCCTGAAAATGGGGAACTGGCAAATTTGGCAGCAAATTGGCAAACGTGCCGCGCAAGCCGTTGCGCCGAAAAATGCGCCTGAATTGAGTTACAGGCTGCCTGAATTTGGTTTGCGTATGCCGTTTCGCGTGGGCGATTTCACGCAAATCAATTTGCCGATGAATGAAGTGATGGTATCGCGTGCGTTGCGTTTGTTGCAGCCGCAAGCGCATGAAAGAATTGCGGATTTGTTTTGTGGGCTGGGCAATTTCACGCTGCCGATTGCACGAAGTGGGGCGCAAGTAGTGGGGATTGAGGGCGCGGACTTTTTGACGAAACGGGCGATGAACAATGCGAAAGCCAATGGTTTGGCGAATATTGAATTTTCCACGGCGGATTTGTTTGATACCACGCCGCAAACGATTGAGCGATTGGGTTATTTTGACAAGATGTTGCTCGACCCACCACGCGCTGGGGCTTATGCGGTGGTGCAGGCGTTGCATGCGCCGTTTTTGCCGAAGCGGATTGTGTATGTGTCGTGCAATCCTGCCACTTTTGCGCGTGATGCGGCGGTGTTGGTGGAAAAAGGGTATCGGTTTCGGGAGGCGGGTGTGATGAATTTGTTTCCGCATACGGCGCACATTGAAGCAGTAGCAGTATTTGATTTAGAAGCATAAGAAACGCAGCCTGAAAACCTTTCAGGCTGCGTTTTATTGTGCTTTATTCCACTGTAACCGATTTCGCCAAGTTACGCGGTTTATCCACATCAGTCCCACGCGCTAAAGCCGTGTGATACGCCAACAACTGCACAGGAATCGTATGCACGATTGGCGACAACACCCCCGCATGGCGCGGCGTACGAATCACATGAATATTCGTATCATTGCCTTCATAATCGCTGTCCAAATCCGCGAACACAAACAATTCGCCACCACGCGCAGACACTTCCTGCATATTTGCTTTCACTTTGTCCAACAAATTATCTTTTGGCGCAATCACCACCACAGGCATATTTTCATCAACTAAAGCCAATGGACCATGTTTCAATTCGCCAGCAGGATAGGCTTCTGCATGAATATACGTGATTTCTTTCAGTTTCAAAGAACCTTCCAACGCGATAGGGTAGTGAATACCACGACCCAAGAACAACGCATTATCTTTCTTAGCAAATTTTTGCGACCAGCTTGCAATTTGTGGTTCCAAGTTCAACGCGTGTTGAATGCTGCCTGAAAGCTCGCGCAATTCTTGACGCAATTCCGCCGCACGTTCATCAGAAACCAAACCGCGCATTTTGCCCAACGTAACCGCCAAACCAAACAACGCCACTAATTGAGTGGTAAACGCTTTGGTAGAAGCCACACCGATTTCCGCCCCCGCGCGTGTGTAGAACACCAACTCACTGGCGCGTGGCAAAGCCGATTCCATCACATTACAAATCGACAAGCTGTGTTTATGCCCCAAAGATTGCGCGTATTTCAACGCTTCCATAGTGTCCAAAGTTTCGCCCGATTGAGAGATTGTGATGATTAACTGTTTCGGATTCGCAATCACATCACGATAACGGTATTCGCTGGCGATTTCCACATCAGTTGGGATTTTCGCAATGCTTTCCAACCAATATTTGCTGGTAGAAGCCGCGTAGAAAGACGTACCGCAAGCCAAAATTTTAATACTGTCGATGTCTTGGAACACTTGCTCTGCATTTGCACCGAAGTTTTGTGGCACAAAACCACCGTCCAAGAACACTTCTGCCGTGTCCGCCACCGCGCGAGGTTGCTCGTGGATTTCTTTTTGCATGAAATGGCTGTAAATGCCCAATTCCAAAGAAGACAAAGACAATTCAGACACTTTCAGGCTGCGTTCTGCTGGCTGACCTGACTTGTCCAACAATTTCACCAAACCGTTGGCACTCAACAACGCGATATCGCCATCTTCCAAATAAGTGATTTTGCGTGTAAACGCGATAACTGCCGACACATCAGACGCAATAAACGTTTCATCTTCGCCAAACGCCACCAACAACGGGCAACCCATACGTGCCACCACCATGTTTTCATGATTGTCTTGCGCCATAACTGCAATCGCGTAAGCCCCTTGGAAACGCGTACACGCAGCCTGAACCGCCGCGAACAAATCGCCGCCGTTTTGGTCGTATTCATGGCGAACGCTGTGGGAAATCACTTCTGTGTCCGTTTGCGATTCAAACTCGTAACCCAAACCTTGCAAACGAGCGCGTTCTGCTTCAAAGTTTTCAATAATGCCATTGTGAACCACCGCGATTTTGCCACCCGAAATGTGAGGGTGCGCGTTTGGTTCGGTTACGCCGCCGTGCGTTGCCCAGCGCGTGTGTCCAATGCCGATGTGTCCAAACACACCTTTTTCTTTTGCCGCATCTTCCATGAAAGACACGCGACCCACGCGGCGAACGCGTTTGATTTTGTCTTCTGTTTCAGACAAAACGGCGATGCCTGAAGAATCGTAACCACGATATTCCAAGCGTTTTAAGCCGTCAGTTAAAAAATCGACTACATTGTGATGAGCGCGAATGGCGCCAACGATACCGCACATGATTGTTCCTTAGTATCAAGTTTGTGAAAAATTCAGCCAGCCCGACTTTCAGGCTGCCTGAAACGAAAAAAAGGAAATTGTACGCCTGTTATTTTTAAAAAACGTAAATGCAGCCTGAAAAAGAGTTTCAGGCTGCAATTATGAACATTTGGGAAATGTTGGGTTCAAGAATCCAACCCACATTACTAATAAAAACGCAGCCTGAAAACATTTTCAGGCTGCGTTTCATATCACTCAGCTTGTTTCGCTTGCTCTTTTTTTTCTGCTTTTGCCGCCCAATAAGCCGCCAAGATTGAGCCAGAAATATTGTGCCACACGCTAAACAACGCACTCGGCACAGCCACCACAGGCGCAGCAGCAAAATGTGTCGCTGCCAATGCCGCGCCCAAACCTGAGTTTTGCATACCCACTTCAATCGCCAGCGTTTTTTGCGCATCGTAAGGCAGTTTCAAGAAACGCGATGCCCAGAAACCTAGCAAATAACCCAAGCCGTTATGCAAAATCACCAAGCCCAAAATCATCAAGCCGTTTTCCAAAATTCTGTCGCGACTTGCACCCACAATCGCCGCAATAATCAACACAATCGTCACCACGGAAACCAATGGCAAGGCTTCTGCTGCCGCTTCGGTTTGCTTTTTGAAGAACGTATGCGCCAATACGCCTAACACAATCGGCAATAAAACCATTTGCGCGATAGACACAAACATGGCAGATGCGGAAATTTCTAACCATTGGTGCGCCAACAAATAGAAAATAGCAGGCGTTGCTAATGGCGCTAGCAATGTGGAAACGGAAGTTACTGCTACGGATAATGCTACGTTGCCACGGGCTAAATAAGTAATCACGTTGGAGGCTGTTCCTCCTGGGCAGCAGCCAACTAGTATCACACCTATGGCAATTTCTGGCGGCAAATTAAACGCTTTCGCCAAGATAAATGCTGTGGTGGGCATAATCACAAACTGCACAATCACACCAATCAACACGGCTTTGGGGTGTGTGCCAATAATTTTGAAGTCGGACGGGGTGAGCGTTAAGCCCATACCAAACATAATTACGCCCAGCAAATAGGGGACGATTTTCAGCACCCATTTAAATGTTTCGGGAGAAAACAAGCCAGCCAGCGCGAATAAAGTTGCCCAAAGTGCAAACGTTTTGCAGACAAAGTGGCTGATTTTGTGTAACGCATTCATGTTGTGTGTAACCTTGTAACAAAAGGGAACAAGGATACTGGTTTTAGGTTAGCTGCACAATATTTGCAGCCTGAAACGCAAAAAAACCAAGTTTCAAAAGAAACTTGGTTTTTTAAATTTGGTGGGTCGTGAGCGATTCGAACGCTCGACCAACGGATTAAAAGTCCGCTGCTCTACCGACTGAGCTAACGACCCGAAAGACCGACATAATATAGAACAAACTAAAAACCGTCAAGCATTGTTGCAAAATAATTTTTAAAAATTAGCTATATTGTTGAATTTTAAAATTCTATTTATATCGGAAATTATTAATATCGAGACACATCTAAAACAAAGACATCAATCAACCCAAAATCAATTCACATCAAACCCCGAATGACGCAACAACGCCTCAATACTCGGTTCACGCCCACGGAACGCCTTAAAATTCTCCATCGCGCTACGACTGCCGCCCATGCCAATGATTTCATTCCAAAAATGCGTCCCCATTGCCCGAACATCATCGCTTTCCTCAAACGCCGCATAAGCGTCCGCGCTCAACACCTCCGCCCACGCATAACTATAATAGCCAGCCGAATAGCCCCCAGCAAAAATATGCCCAAAACCATTCGCAAAACGATTATATTCAGGCGGTTGCACCACAGCCACTTCCGCGCGAACCGCTTGCAACACGTCCGCCCAATTTTTCAGGCTGCCTGAATCACTCTCGCTGTAAATCAACATATCAAACAGCGCAAATTCCATTTGGCGCACCAAGAACATACCGCGCTGAAAATTCTTCGCCGCCAACATTTTGTTAAACAAACTTTCAGGCAGCGTCTCGCCGTTGTCTTCATGCGCCGACATCTCACGCAGCACATCAAATTCCCACACAAAATTTTCCATAAACTGGCTCGGCAATTCTACTGCGTCCCACTCCACGCCATTGATACCGCTCACGCCCAATTCATCAATCTTCGTCAGCAAATGATGCAAGCCATGCCCCGTTTCATGGAACAACGTAATGATTTCATCATGCGACAAACGTGCTTCCTTGCCATTCACAGGCGGCGTGAAATTGCAGACTAAATAAGCCGTTGGCGTTTGAATTTGACCTTTCAGGCTGCCTGAAAGATAACGGCGGCGACCACGATAATCATTCATCCACGCACCGCCACGCTTGCCCTCACGCGCATACAAATCCATATACACCGCGCCGATGATTTCCCCATTTTTCTCCAGCTCAAAATAACGCACATCATCATGCCAAACAGGCACAGACTTCTCAATCAAATGAACATCATACAAACGCTCAATTTGCGCAAACAAACCAGCCAACACCTTGCTCACAGGGAAATATTTTTTCACTTCCGTTTCCGAAAACGCATATTTCGCCTCACGCAATTTCTCGCTCGCATAACTCAAATCCCAAGACTGAATTTCAGGCAGCCTCAATTTTTCCGCCGCAAACGCGCGAACTTCCGCCAAATCTTTCTCCGCGAATGGTTTAGCGCGTTTCGCCAAATCGCGTAAAAAATCCAACACTTGCGCAGGCGTTTCCGCCATTTTCGTTACCAGCGACAATTCTGCATAATTTTCATAGCCCAACAAATTCGCTTCTTGCAGCGCAATTTCCAACGTGCGATTGATAATCGGCGTGTTATCCCATTCCGCCTTGCCCAGCTCACTCGCGCGAGTGCAATACGCACGGTAAAGCTGTTCGCGCAACTCACGATTATCCGCATATTGCATCACGGCGATGTAATGCGGCATCTGCAAACCGACTTTATAGCCCGACTTGCCCTCAGCTTGCGCGGCAGCCTGAAACATCGCCAATGCATCATCAGGCAAACCTTGCAGGCTGCTTTCATCGTCAAAATACAGCGCGAAAGCGTCCGTTGCGTCCAACACATTTTGCGAAAACTGCGCCGATAATTGCGCCGATTCCGTTTGTAATTGCGCGAATATCGCTTGGTTTTCAGGCGACAATTCTGCACCGCTCAACATGAAACCGCGCAAATCATGCGCCAATTTGGTTTGTTGTGCTGGGCTTAATTGCGCGTATTCAGGCGCATTTTTAATGGCTTTGAAACGCGCGTAAAGTTCAATATCTTGCCCGATTTCGCTGAAAAATACGGTAACTTCAGGCATCATTTCATTGTATGCTGCGCGAAGTTCGGGCGTGTCTACCACGCTGTTTAAATGTGCCACCACGCCCCAAATTCTGCCGACACGTTCTGTGATGTCGGTTAAGCGTTCTACGGTGTTGAGCCATGTGGTTTCAGGCTGCGCTTTGATTTGCGCGATTTGCTCACGCGCTTCGGTCATCACGGTTTGTAGCGCGGGTTTGATATCGTCCACGAGAATGGCGCGGTAATCAGGTTCATGTGCGAGATTGAGTAGAGTGTCGTTTTGCATGGTAGTCTTTCGTTGTTGAAAATAGATTGCGTTTAGATGGGGTGGTTTTGGGGAAAAACAAGTTTTCAGGCTGCGTTTATGTTGGCGAGCCACCGACGCTCCAAATAAAAATATGCAGCCTGAAAGATTTTCCTTGCATCTTGCCAACTTCCGCTAAAATACCCCAATCGAAATACATATATTAAAGATAAATCATGACTGCACCAATGTATACCTTATTACTGCTCACTTTTATCATTGCCAATTTTCCGTTTCTCACCCCGCGCGGTTTTGGCGTGATACCCCTCAAACGCAAAACACCTTTGCACCATTTAGCTGAACTTGCACTGGGTTATCTGATGATTGGCGGCATCGCTTATATATTAGAGAACCGTTCAGGCAGCATTCACGCGCAAACGTGGCAATTTTATGCAATCACGATTAGTTTATATTTGGTTTTTGCATTTCCTGCTTATGTGTGGCGCTATTTTTGGCAAGCGCGAAACCGAGAATAATCGATTTTTAAGGTTTTCAGGCTGCAAAGCCCGTTTAATCTGACAAAATACGGCAGCCTGAAAACTGAAAATTGTGTAAAATAGATGTTTGTGTCATTGATGAAAAATGTCAGATTTTAAAAATTATTTAAAAATCAGATATTTTGATAACATTGTGCAACTGGCACCGCCTATGCTCAATAACAATCACACAAGGCACTTACCCCACAATCTACAGCACGTAAGGTAAGCGCATATTCATTAACCCCATGTGCTGATTTAATTTATATCTTGGAGATAAAACACATGAAAACTATGCAAAAAGGTTTCACATTGATCGAGTTGATGATTGTAATCGCTATTATCGGTATTTTGGCTGCTATCGCATTGCCTATGTACCAAGACTACATCACTAAATCACAAGTTACTCGTGCTTACTCAGAATTGAAAAACGCAGTTCGCTTGGCTGACGTTGAGTTGTTCGAAGGTCGCGTTCCTAGCTTGAAAGATAGCGACCCTGGTTACATCGGTGTTACTTCTAATGGTTCTAACTTGGGTACTTTGAAAGCTGATTTGAAAGCTACTGGTTCTGGTACTTTGGTTTACACATTCGTATCTGGTGGCAAGAAAAATGCTAACTCAGCTTTGAATGGCTCTACTTTGACTATGACTCGTAAAGTTACTGGTGAATGGACATGTACTGCTAGCCAAAAAACAAGCGGTTTCAAAGCTAAATTCTTGCCAGCTGAATGCACAGGTACTCCTGCAGCTGCATAAGGTTAAACCTAAACAAGGTACTTCTAACTAGTTAGTTTAACTAATTATGTAAAACGCCCTGTGGTCTACGCCGCAGGGCATTTTTGCATTTGTGTATTTTTCAGGCTGCAAAATCATCGCAGCCTGAAATGCTCACACCTTCTCCAATTTCGCCACCGCACTATCCAATTCTTTCATTCCCTGCGCCCCAAAATTAATCGTCAATTTCGCGCTTTTGCCTTTATCCAAAGCCGCCACAATCACACCCATGCCAAATTTCGCATGGTGCACATTATCGCCCAACTTAAAGCCATCATATTCACGCGTATTTTCCTGATAAATATCTTTTTCAGGCTGCAAATCACTTTTCAGGCTGCCTGAAAACGCAGAAACCGCTTTTTTCGGTGCAGACAAATACCGCAGCAAATCATCAGGAATTTCCTCCACAAATCGCGATTGAACCCCAAATTGCATACTGCCGTGAAGCATACGCTGCTGCGCCATCGTCAAATACAAACGCTTGCGCGCACGCGTAATCGCCACATACATCAAGCGGCGTTCTTCCTGCAAACCGCCACGCTCGTTCAAACTCAATTCGCTCGGGAAACGCCCTTCTTCCAATCCCGTCAAAAACACCACATCAAATTCCAAGCCTTTCGCCGCGTGAACTGTCATTAGTTGCACCGCTTCTTGTCCTTCGCCAGCCTGCATTTCGCCGCTTTCCAAAGATGCGTTGCTCAAAAATGCCAAAATCGCAAATTCAGGGCTGTCCGCTGCATTTTCAGGCAGCGTTTCAAACGTACTGTCTTCGGGTTTGAAAAAATGTGCCGCGTTAATCAGCTCGTCCAAGTTCTCCGTGCGCTCTTGTTCCGCCACTTGTTTTTGCGTTTGGTAATGGCGATACAAGCCCGACATATCCAGCACGTTTTGCAAAATATCAGGCAAAGTCAGCGTGCCAACTTGCTCGTGCAATGCGTCAATCAGTTGCACAAACGCGGCGATTTTGGCTGCTTTGCCGCCCATGCCACAAGTGGCTTGCCACAAAGACACGCCTTGTTCTAAAGCGGCAGCCTGAATGTTCTCAATCGAACGCGCACCAATGCCGCGCGGCGGAAAATTTATCACGCGCAACAAGGCGTTATCATCATCAGGGTTCACGGCTAAACGCAAATACGCCAGCGCGTGTTTGATTTCTTGGCGTTCATAAAATCGCAAGCCACCGTAGATTTTATACGGTATCGCAGCCTGAAAAAGTTGCTGCTCAATCACGCGAGACTGGGCGTTGCTGCGATACAAAACGGCGATTTGGCTCAACGGTACGTCTTCGCGTTTCAGGCTGCTGCATTCTTCTACGATGAAACTGGCTTCTTCTAAGTCGTTGTAGGCAGAGAGAAAACGGATTTTTTCGCCGTTTTCGGCTTCGGTGCGTAGGTTTTTGCCTAGCCGTTCTTCGTTGTTTTCAATCACTGCGTTGGCGGCGGCGAGAATATTGCCAACTGAGCGGTAGTTTTGCTCTAGCTTAATCGGTGCGGCGATGTGGTTTTCACGCAGAAAATCTGCCATGTTGCCTACGTTTGCGCCACGGAAACGGTAAATGGATTGGTCGTCATCGCCAACGGCAAAAATTGCGCTGTGTTCGCCTGCCATGAGTTTGAGCCATGCGAATTGGAGTTTGTTGGTGTCTTGAAATTCGTCCACCAAAATGTGCTTGAAACGCTGTTGGTAGTGGGTGCGTAACACTTCGTTGGCATTGAGAATTTCGTAGCTACGCAGCATGAGTTCGGCAAAATCAACTACGCCTTCGCGTTGGCAAATGGCTTCGTATTCGGCATAGCATTGAATCATGCGGTTTTCGTGCGGATTGTTGCTGTTCAGGCTGCCTGAACGTAAGCCGCTTTCTTTTTGGGCGTTGATGAAACCCATTAACACGCGTGGGGCTAGGGTTTCTTCGGCGATGTTCATTTGTTTGAGCATGCGCTTGATGAGGGTAAGTTGGTCGGCGGAATCTAGGATTTGGAAAGTTTGTGGCAAACCTGCGTCGCGGTAGTGCAGTCGCAAAAAACGGTGGCACAAGCCGTGGAATGTGCCGAGCCACATGGCGTTTAGATTGGTGGGCAGCATGGCACTCAGCCGTATTTTCATTTCTTTGGCGGCTTTGTTGGTGAAGGTTACCGCCATAATGCTGTGGACGTTTGCCATGCTGTTTTGCAAAAGCCATGCGATTCGGGTGGTCAGCACGCGTGTTTTGCCTGAACCTGCGCCTGCTAACACGAGTGCGGATTGCGGTGGGTAGGTAACGGCGGCGAGTTGCTCAGGGTTGAGATTGTTTAAGAGTGATGAGTGGGATTCTTGGGGTGCGAACATTTTTTGTGGGGACTTTCAGGCTGCGGTTATCTGTAGGGTGGGTTCTACCCACCAATTTGTTGAATAGATGAAAATTTTGGTGGGTTGAATCCACCCTACGGGATTTTCAGGCTGCGTTTTATGATATTTGCAGCCTGAAAAATAGGGTTGAATTGTAGGCGATTTTTACGGCTGGGGAAACGGCGCAAATTCTTATTGCAAACTTAAATGAATGCTATTATCATTCGGAATCGTATCAATACTAATTCTCAATAATATTTGAACAAGGAACACATCATGTTTGTTTGCATTTGTAACGCGATTTCTGACCGCAAAATTCAAGAGGCTGTAGCCGCAGGTGCATCATCATTAACGGATTTAAAAAATCAGCTGGGTGTGGCAACTTGCTGCGGCAGTTGTGCTGATTTGGCTAGCTCTTATCTGAAAGCCAGCCTTGCTGCGAATACGGCAACTTCTGTTGTTTCATCAATTACAGTGAAACATTAAATATTAAATATTCGTATGCTTATGTAAATTTAGTGTATAATTTCCTTACTGTTTTTTCATTGACATATTTCTTTCCTTTATCAAGATTTTCAGGCTACTTTTTTAGGTAGCCTTTTTTTTGTGAGTTAAATGGGTTGCATGGCTAACGACCATTTTTTGGCTTGTATCATTTCATAATATAGTATAGTGGATTCAATTCAAATTAGGACAAGGCGACAACGCCCGTCGTGTACGCGTGGTACATAAGGGCGTTGGTAACGCTGTACTAGTTTGAAGTGAATTCACTATAAATTCAAAATAAAATAGTGCAATTTTAATTTTATACAGAATGTAAAAATCACTTTACAAAATTTATGTTACACCATAACATAGCAACCCTAATAGCAAGGGAGATTTTAAAACATGAAAAAAACATTGTTGGCAGTATTATTGTGCGCGGCGACTTTTTCTGCACAAGCACACCGCGTTTGGGTTTCTACCGACCACACGCACGGCGGCGAAATTCTAAAAGCGGAATTGGGCTACGGCGAATTTCCAGAATTTGAGCCAATCGCTAAAGAACGCTTGAATATCTTTAAACCGTTACAACTGATTACGGAAAAAGGCAAACAAAATTTGCTACAAAAAGGCATGCACAATTATCAATATCAAAGTGCAAAGCCTGTGGCTGAGGGCAGCTATTTAGTTGTGGCGGAATATCAGCCAACATTCTGGTCAAAAAACGCTTCAGGCTGGAAACGTGAAAGCATGGAGCAAATGAAAGACGCGACATACTGCGAACAAACACGTATGTACGGCAAAAATATTGTGAACGTGGGGCATGACAGCGCGGACACGGCTGTGATTACCAAACAAGTGGGGCAAATGTTGGAAATTGTGCCGCTAGACAATCCAGCCAATATTCACGTTGGCGAACCGTTTAAAGTGAAAGTGTTGCTCAATGGCGAACCGTTGCCAAACGTAACCTTAACCGCCACTTTTGACGGTTTTGATAACAGCGACCGCAGTAAAACGCACAAAGTGGAAGCTCAAGCGTTTTCAGACACTACGGCTGATGATGGCACAGTTTCCATCATTCCGTTGCGACAAGGTTTCTGGAAAGCGAATGTGGAACACAAATCAGATTATCCAGACCAAAAAGTTTGTCAAAAAATTGCAAATTACACGACTTTGACTTTCCAAGTGGGGCATAGTCATCATTAATGAATAATTATAGGGGAGCGAACGTTTCCAGTTGCCGGTAAACGTTTAAGCAGCCTGAAAAGTGATTTTCAGGCTGCTTTTTTGCGTGAAAAAACCAGTTTGACTGAATCAAACTGGTTTTGCTTACTTTCTGATATTTTTTTATTAGTGGTCGCTGCCCATGCGTTCTTTTACTTCTAAATTAGCTTTTGTTGTTTCGCCAACGTAAACCAATTTTTGTGCATCGTCGTTTTTGTGCGTGAATGCTGATTGGTTTGCTGAAGTGGCCTGCAATGCTGGGATTTCATTGTGGTCTGGTACTTGACGGTTGTAATGGTCAATATCGCGAGCCATTGCAGAAGTAGAGATAACAGTTGCCAATGCGATAAGTGCTAATTTTTTCATTTCGTTTTCCTTGTTTGGATAATTTGTTAAAGTGAGTGCAGTATAAATTTTTGCTCAAGATGAATAAATAGCAATTTTATTGAATAAGTTTTTACTACTAGTTAATAATTAAAATTAAAAAATTCAGGCTGCGAACCTAATCGCAGCCTGAAAACTTAATGCGCTTCACTACGCTTAAACTCACGCGGACGCATACCGCAGCCAATCAGCGTCCCAAAATACAACACCATTGCCAACACAATCAGCCCAAACAAAATCGCTGCACGATGATGACCTCTCAACGAAGCCCAGTTCACGTTCGCAAAATATTGCGTTGCCCACAAACCGCCAGCCATCACCGCCAATGCTGCAAACACGCGCAACAAAAACTTCTGCCACCCAGCTTTCGGCTGATAAATCCCATGAATCCGCAACATCGCAAACAGCAACCCAGCGTTCACACACGCCCCCAAAGCCACCGCCAACGCCAGCCCAACGTGCTGCATTTTCCACACCAAAACCAAGTTAAATAACTGCGTGCACACCAGCGAAATAATCGCAATTTTCGCAGGCGTTTTCACATTTTTGCGCGCGTAAAACCCCGGCGCAAAAATCTTCACCATCATCATCGCAGGCAAACCCACCGCCGCCGCAATCAACGCATACTGAATCATCTGCGCGTCATGCACCGACACTTCGCGGTACATAAATAGCGTCGCCACCAACGGATAACCGACCACCATCAGCCCCACCGCCGCAGGCAAAATCAGCACCAAACACAAGCGCAAACCCCAGTCCAGCAACGCAGAAAATTCCTGTGCATTATCCGCCGCAGCGTGTTTGGACAAACTCGGCAGCAAAATCGTTCCCAAAGCCGCACCAATCACGCCCGAAGGCAGCTCAATCAAACGGTCAGAATAATACAGCCAAGACACGCTGCCCACCGCTAAATAAGATGCGAAAGTCGTATTGATAACCAGCGAAATCTGCGCCACGGAAGAGCCGATAATGGACGGAATCATCTGTTTCATCACACGGTTTACTGCCATATCGTGAAAACTCAGTTTTGGCAGCCTGAAAAATCCCAGCTTGTATAACCACGGCAACTGAAACCCCAGTTGCAGCAAACCGCCAACCAACACCGCCCAAGCCATCGCCATAATCGGTGGATTGAAAAACGGCGTGAGAAACAGCGCAAACACAATAAACGATACATTCAGCAACACAGGCGTGAACGCAGGAATGGAAAATTTATTGTACGTATTCAAGATACTGCCCACAAAAGACGACAGCGAAATCAGCAAAATATATGGAAAAATAATCGGCAACAACGCTACCGCAATATCAAAGCGCGTGCCGTCTTTCGCAAAACCGCTTGCCGTTGCCCAAATTACAGCAGGCGCGGCAAACACGCCAATCGCCGTGATGATGAACAGCGCAAACGTCAGCATACCTGCCACGTGTTGCACGAATAATCGCGTTTCTTCGTCCGATTTGTTTTGTTTGTAGTCCGCCAACATCGGCACAAATGCTTGTGAAAACGCGCCTTCTGCAAAAATACGGCGCAATAAATTAGGCAGCCTGAAAGCCACCACAAACGCGTCCATCGCCGCGCCTGCGCCAAAATATCGCGCCACAATCGCATCGCGGATAAACCCCATAATGCGTGAAAGCATGGTCATGCTGCTCAATCGCGCCAAAACCGAAAGTAAATTCATAATCAAAGAGAAACGGTTGCAAAGGCGCGAAGTGTACACGTTTTCAGGCTGCATTTCATCATTCAGGCAGCCTGAAAACGTGTATAATCCGCCCCCGAATTAACCCAACAGTAGCAAAGGCAAAATAATGGAAAATGTGAAATATAAACGTGTGTTGTTGAAATTATCAGGCGAATCTTTGATGGGCGAAGACGCTTTTGGTATCAACCGCAAAACGATTATGAAAATTGTGGCGCAAGTGAAAGAAATTGCGGACATGGGCGTACAAGTAGGTATTGTGGTTGGCGGCGGCAACATTTTCCGTGGTGTGTCTTCACAAGCTGGCAGCATGGACAGAGCAACGGCGGATTACATGGGCATGATGGCGACTGTGATGAACGCGTTGGCATTGAAAGACGCTTTTGAAAGCGCAGGTGCAAAAGCGCGTGTGCAAACGGCATTGCAAATGCAACAAGTGGCGGAAATGTACGCACGTCCGAAAGCCATTCAATATATGGAAGAGGGCAAAATTGTGATTTTCGCTGGCGGCACAGGCAATCCATTCTTCACAACCGACACGGCGGCGGCATTGCGCGGCGCGGAAATGTGCTGTGAAGTAATGTTGAAAGCGACAAACGTGGACGGCGTTTACACGGCTGACCCGAAAAAAGACCCATCTGCAACACGTTATCAATCGGTTACGTTTGATGAAGCGATTCAGAAAAAATTGAAAGTGATGGATACAACAGCGTTCACGTTGTGCCAAGAACGTCATTTGAATATTGTGGTGTTCAGTATCCATAAAGAAGGTGCGTTGAAAGACGTGGTTCTGGGTAAAGACGAAGGTACTTTGGTACACAATTAAATATTCATGCAGCCTGAAAGTGATTTTCAGGCTGCATTATTTTAAATAGCGAAAATACAACATGATTGTTTTTATATTGAAATATGAAAAATTAGTCTGAAACACAGTCTGAAAATAAACCAATCTCTGTTATAATTTTTCAAAAATTCCCAGCATCTTGATTTGATTTAAGCGAAACAACATGGAAACCGAACAAACCCCTAGCGTCCCACAACCCAAAAAAATCATCAATCATGTAATGTCGCGCGATATTGCAAGCGGCATTTTCTCCGCGATTGTGGATTACTTCACGCAATTTGGTTCAGAAGAATTTGACCATATCGTCAGCGTAACACCGTTGCCAAATGCTGCGGTTTATCATTATCACCGCCCCCATTTGGAAGAGCAACTGCTTCCCAATTCCGTTTGCACCGTTCATCACGATTTGAACGACCCCGACCCTTGGCATGCCAAATTTCGTTTTATTCCGCGCTATATGGAATCCGCAGGTATTGTTTGCTTAAATCATTCACAAAAAGAAGTTTTAATTCAACAAGGTTTGCAGCTTGAAAGGTTATTTGTTGTGCCGCATGGCTACAACGACTCTGTGTTGCAATACCACCCCAAAGCGCGCGACAAAGAAAAAATCACATTCGGCATCGCATCACGCCGTTATGGTCGCCGCGTGAAAGGCGAAGCGTATTTGCTGGAACTCGCCAAACGCCTAGACCCTGATTATTTTGATTTCATCTTTGTTGGCAAAGACCGCACATTCAGTGCAATTGCCATGCGTGAACTCGGCTACGAAGCCAAAGCCTATGAACGCTTGCCCTATCGCATGTTCCAAAGTTTTTATGATGAAATTGACGTGTTGCTGATGTGCAGCAGCCACGAAGGCGGCCCAGCTAATATTCCAGAAGCTTTGGCAACAGGTACCCCGATTTTCTCGTCCAAACTCGGCATTCCAAAAGACGTGATTCAAGATGGCGAAAACGGCTTGTTCTTAACATTAGACGCTGATGCGGACGCGGAACGAATCCACGAAATTTGTATTGATGACCCAGCACAATTTCAAGTTATTTTGGACAATGCCCACACGCTGCCTGAATTGGCGATTACTTGGCAACAAAGCGTGGAAGGCAACTTAGCGGTTTACCGTAAAATCATTGCGGGAGAGATTTAATGGCGTTATCTATTTTGGTTGCAGATTCGCTGCACATTAACCAACGAAATTTTGGTTCGTTCTTCACATTTGTTGAACAACAAAAAGCCACCGTGCATTTTGAAGACAGCCATAAAGATTGGATTGCCCTTTATGGCGTGTATGACAGCAAATTGCCTTTGCTGAGTGAAAAAATTGAAGTGTTGTCTCATTTAAATCAAGCAGAATTGTTTGAATTTAAAATTCACGAAATCAATTTATTTGAAACCAGTCGTGCCGAATTATTGGCATATGTTTCTGTGAAAGATACTTGGTACAACGAAGCCTATCCCACCACGTTAGCGGGCGTGGTTGAAAAATTATACAAACGCAATCGCACCGAATTACTGCAAAACATGGCAGCCGCTTGGTATTGGGTGGATTTTTGGAAAAAACGACTAGCAGAATTTAAGCAATTTTCACATTGCTGCGTATTTTCAGGCAGCCTGATTTATCAAAAATCACTGATTTCCCTGCTCAAATACACCCCCACCAAAGTGATAGTAATGGAGAGCCTGTTCACAGGTAACGAATATTATTGCGAAGAACGCTATTCAGGCATTGCCAATAATTGCGACATCAAGCACAAAGCCGTTTACCAAAGCTATCAGAAAAAACTGGAAAAAGGCGATTTGTACGACAAAGAGCGCACCAAAGCGATTAACAAGTTCTTGATGATGAAAAACAAGAATGTGCAACAGCCAGCGTATTCCGAACTAATTGAATTTGATGAAAACAACCCAACCGTAGCCATTATCGGGCAAGTGGTGAACGATTTTTCTGTGTTGGAATACCGCAATTTAGGCATTTCCACCATTCAGGTTTACAAAGAATTGCTGGTAAAACTCACATCAGCAGGCTTTAACGTGGTGTTGAAAACCCACCCATGGGAAGAAAAGAAAACCAATATCCGCACATCGCTCACAAAAGATGTGTTGATGAAATTCGTCAGCACCCTAACCCCAGAATTGCAAAACCGCATTGTGATTGTGGACCATTACTCAATCAAACAATTGTTCAACCAAGCCACTTATATCTTGGGCTTGAACTCGCAAGGTTTGCTGGAAGCTGCCTTTGAAGGCTTGAAACCCATTCAGCTCGGCAATGCGTTTTATGGTAAAAAAGGCTTCACGCACGATTACGGCATCACGCAAATCGACCAATTGGTTTGCGATTTAATCGATAACAAACTCAACGGCATTTTGTCGCTGAAAGAATTGGACTTGTTTGAAGAATTTATTACGATTTTGCTGCAAAAACACACCGTTTCTATTCACAATTCAGGTTTGCTCAATCTGCGCCATATCTTTGAACCTGTGAATATCATTCCATTGGTTGAACCGCCAGCCGTGAAAACCAAACCGAATGCCACAGGTGAAATACATCTCAGGCAAGTGGAAAAGATAAAACCTATTGTGAGCGCCAACATCGGTCCCGTTCAAGTGCAAACAGGTTTAAGCAACTTGCCTGCCCCGATGACCAGCAGCTGCACATTAATCAAAATTTCAGAAAACGTGTCGCTGGTTTTGAACGGCAACGTAAGCAATCGCAAAATGCGTAAATTGGTAAACAATCCACGCCTATTCTTTGCCGATTCTAAACATTTATCGGTACGACTGTTGCAGTATTTATTCAAGCATAAATGGTAGATTGATATGCCGAAACGACAATACATTAAAAGAGCAGACACCACTTTAGAAGAAGTGTTTGCCAAAGGTGGACGCATTGCCAAATCCACCTATCTCGCACCCACCGTGCGCTTTGAACACCCTGTTGATATTGCAGACAATTCCACCATTTATGGCAATGTGAGCATTGGGCAATTTTCCTATCTAAACGTAGGCTGCGTGGTGTATTCCAATGTGAGTATTGGCAGATTTTGCTCGATTGGGCGTTCTGTGGAAATTGGTTTGGCTTCGCACCCAATGGAATATTTAAGTACACACCCATTTGTTACGTCCAATTCCCTGTTTACGCGCTATCCTGAATATTCCGAGATTCAGCGCAAAAAATGGCAATTTCATCAATCCGTCAGTATTGGTAACGATGTGTGGATTGGCGCAAAAGCCATGATTTTGAACGGCGTGAATGTGGGCGATGGCGCAGTGATTGCCGCAGGCGCAGTGGTTACCAAAGATGTGCCACCTTATGCTGTGGTAGCTGGTGTGCCAGCGCGTGTCATGCGAATGCGTTTTGATGACAAAACCATTGAGCAATTGCTGGCATTGAAATGGTGGGATTTACCCCTGTCTGAACTGAAAAAGCTACCGTTTGATGATATTCAGCAGTGTATTGAGGTAATGAAAGCATGCACGTCTAAATAACGCAGCCTGAAAAATAATTAGGGCGTGTGGGCAATTTCATTCGAGTGCTGGATTTTTTAGCGCAAATACGCAAATACAAGGCGAAAATACAAGCAAGGTTGAACACCTTACGCGTATTTTCAACGCAGTAGTCGCGTATTTGCGCTAAAAAGACACCGCGACATGAAATGTCCACATACCCTAACTCTGTTATAATTTTGTTTTTTATTTTCAGGCAGCCTGAAAACCATTTTAAAGAGAGAAACATGATTAACGACATTCAAAAATCAGCAGAAAGCAAAATGCAACGCTCATTAGAAGTGTTGAAAGAAAACTTGGCAAAAGTGCGCACAGGTCGCGCGCACACAGGTTTGTTAGACCAAGTTACTGTGGAATACTGGGGCAGCGAAGTGCCAGTGAGCCAAGTGGGTAACGTAACTTTGTTGGACGCACGCACGATTGGCGTGAAACCATTTGAAAGCAATATGGCTGCGAAAATTGAAAAAGCCATTCGCGATTCAAACTTGGGCTTGAACCCATCATCAGTAGGCGATTTGATTCGCGTGCCAATGCCAATGCTGACCGAAGAACGCCGCAAAGACTTGATTAAAGTGGTGCGTGGCGAAACGGAAGACGGTCGCGTTTCAATCCGCAACGTGCGCCGTGATGCGAATGATCACATCAAAAAATTGTTGAAAGACAAAGAAATTTCTGAAGATGATGCACGTCGTGCAGAAGAAAACATCCAAAAATTGACGGATAAAACGATTGCTGAAGTGGATAAAATTTTGGCAGCCAAAGAAGAAGATTTGATGGCGATTTAATTCGTACAATATAAAAGCAGCCTGAGAAATAGTTTTCAGGCTGCTTTCTGTTATTTTAATACGCTCAAACCAGACAAATTCGCAAAACTTTCGCTGCGAATAATCTCACAAAAATCATTCAAATACGCCAAATCTTTGTCTTCTTCGCGCATGGCTGCATAGAGTTTGCTTTGCAGCGAATGCTCTGTGATTTTGCGTTCAACCACATAATTTTTCTCAACATACGGCATAACCGCCCAATGCGGCAAAGTGGCAATCCCTCGGCGGCTGGCGACCAGTTGCACAATCGCAATCGTTAGTTCGCTGTTGCGGCGAGTAGGGTGGATATTTTTCGGGAACAAGACTTTGCGTAGCAAGTCCAGCATATCATCTGGCACGGGGTAGGTTATCAAGGTTTCATGGATAAAGTCTTCAGGCTGCCAAACCAGTTTTTGCGCTAAAGGGTGGTCTGGGGCGCAAATGCCGACCATTTCATAGGAAAACAGGGGTTGATACACAATGCCTGCTTGCGGTGTGTCTTCGGAAACAATGGCTAAATCGGCGCGATTGGTCAGCAATAAACCCACTGGGTCGGCTTGAAAACCTGACACAATGTCTAATTCCACTTGTTGCCATTGCGGGCGAAACACGCCCATGGCGGGCATGAGCCAATCAAAACAGGTGTGGCATTCTACGGCTAAACGCAGTTCGCCTGCCTCGCCTTGCACGATTTGCATTAAATCGCGTTCTGCGTGGGCAACGCGGGGCAATAGTTCGCGCCCTAATTTGAGCAATCGTTCGCCTGCTGGTGTGAAACGAATGGGAGTGGATTTGCGTTCAAATAAGGGCGTGCCGAAATAGGTTTCTAATACGCGAATTTGGTGGGATAGGGCGGATTGTGTGAGAAATACGCGTTCTGCTGCCAAGGATACGCTGCCTGTTTCTTCTAATGCTAATAGGGTGCGTAAGTGGCGGAGTTCAATAATGCTGTTGTCCATGAGGCGAAATCTTGTAGTGATTAAGTGTTTTATCTTAAAAGAATTTTGGCAGCCTGAAAAGTGGATAGGGACTTTCAGGCTGCAATTATTAACTTTTGGTAAAAACTGATTCAATTAAATGGCTATTTATTCATCTTGGGTAAAGCACTATACTGCATTCACTTTAACAAATTACTCCAAACAAGGAAAAACAAAATGAAAAAATTAGCACTTATCGCATTGGCAACTGTTATCTCTACTTCTGCAATGGCTCGCGATATTGACCATTACAACCGTCAAGTACCAGACCACAATGAAATCCCAGCATTGCAAGCGACTTCTGCCAACCAATCTGCTTTCACACATAAAAACGACGATGCACAAAAATTGGTTTATGTTGGTGAACAAACAAAAGCTAACTTGGTTGTGAAAGAGCGCATGGGTAGCGACCATTAATTTGGTTATGATGAGAAACTCGCTTTATTTAAAGCGGGTTTTTCGTTTTCAGGCTGCGTGATAAAATTTCAGCTTGTATAAACCTCACTTTTCCCAGTAATTGCTATGATTATTTCCCTTGATATTGATGCTCAAAAAACTTTTACGCCACTTTGCCCCGATGAATTGCCTGTGATTGACGGGCATTTGATTGTTGATGAGCTGAACGCGCAGGCAAAATTGGCGCAGTTTCGCGTGATGAGTAAGGACGCGCACAGTCCGTTAGCTCGCTGGTTGTGTGCAAATCAAGACGAACAGTTACAGGAAACGGGTTTACCCAATGCGCGGGAAACTTGGGTGTCTCATGCGATGGTCGGCAGCATGGGTTTTGAGTTGCTGGACGGTTTGCCTGCGGTTACGGAATATGATTATTGTGTGTGGAAAGGGGTGGAATTGGATATGCACCCGTATGGCGCGTGTTTCCATGATTTGCAGGAAAAGCTCAGCACAGGGCTGATTGAGTGGCTAAAAGTGAAAGGCGCGACCACGCTGATTGTGGGCGGTTTAGCAACCGATTATTGCGTGAAGAAAACGGTTTTGCAGTTGCTCAAAAATGGTGATTGGCAGGTGATTGTGAACCGCGCAGCATGCCGTGGCATTGAGCACGAAACAGTGGCGATGGCTTGGCGTGAGATGTTGGAAGCTGGCGCGATTGTGTTGAATAACACGGCGGAAATTGTGGAATATTTGGATTCTCTATAAAGAAAGCAGCCTGAAAAGTTTTCAGGCTGCTTTTTGTTTTAATCAACTAAAGTTACTTTGCCGTTCATTAATGAAGAATGACCTGGGAATGTGCAGTAGAAATCGTATGCTTCGCCTTTGGCTAATTTAGCTGGGTTCAAGGTTACGCTGGTTTCTTCGCCGCCGCCAATGATTTTAGTTGCTGCAATCACGCGTTCATCGTTTGGTTTCACGTAATTAGTTTGGCTTGCTGATGAGCCGTCTGAAACAACGCCGTCTTTATCTGCTGTTTTGCTGATAACGATGTTGTGTCCCATGGCAGCGGCTGGGGCTTTACCTGTGTGTTTTAGGGTGATGGTGAATTGTTGGCAGCTTGATTTAACGGCGATTTCTTTTGTGTCAAATTGCATAGCGTCGTTGCTGTTGACTACGACTGAGCAATCGCTGGTTGCGGCTGCTGGCGTTGAAGAAGTGGCTGCTGATACTTCTGCTGCTGGGGCTACTTCTGAAGCGGCTGGTGCGCTGGCTTCTGCTGGCACAGGAGATGTTTCTGGTGCTGGTTTATCGCCACATGCACTCAAGGCTAAAGTTGCGGCTGTCATCAAAGCTAAATAACGTTTCATTATCATTTCCTTCTGTTAGGTTAGTCAAATATTTGCAATAGATGCGTGTTTTAAAACGGTATCATTATGCGCTGATACAGGGGACTGTTATTTTGATTCACGTCAAACTTTTTGATATTTTCAGGCTGCGTTAGCGGTTGTGTTCAACTAATTTTTGTATGGCTTGGGCAAGTTCTGGGTGATGACTGAGTTGCTGGGCGGTTTGTTCAAAATAGCTGAGTGATTTGGGGCTGATGTGGAAATTTTTGGGTGGCGTAGGTGCGGTGTTTTTGGGGCGATTTTTGATTTGGATTTTGCCGATTTGCTGGTTGATTTTTTGGATTTGGGGCAACAAAGTAGGCATGAGCATTTTGAGGCGTGAAGCTGCCATGGGTGCGCTGGCGTGAATAATCAGCGTGTCTTGCTCAATACAAACGATGTGAAAATGGGGGTGCAAGTTGGCTGGCAATAGGCGTTTGATTTGGGTGTCTAGCTGCTGCCAATAGCGGGAAAGTTGTAGTAGGTTATTGAGCTGGGGATTGTGGCTGGCGATTTTGTCTAGTTGCATGGTCGATTATATAAATGCAGCCTGAAAAATGGTTTTCAGGCTGCGTTTTGTGTTTACAGTTTGGAATGATAGAACGCGTATGCATCGTCCATGTTTTCAAATTGGTGCATATGCCCTTCGTCTAAAACCATGGCGTTGTTGCAGTATTCTTTCATGGCGTGATGGCTGTGCGATACAAGAATGATGGAACGGTCTTTGCGGCGTTCAAACAGTTCGTATTTACACTTGGCGGCAAAACGGGAATCGCCCACGGCAATCACTTCGTCAATCAGATAGCAGTCAAATTCTACGGCTAATGAGAGTGCGAAGGCTAACCGTGCTTTCATACCTGAGGAATAGCGTTTTACGGGTTCGTTTAGGTAGCTGCCGAGTTCGGAAAACTCTTCGGTGAAGTCGCAAACGTAGTCAATATCTACGTTGTAAATGCGGCAGATGAAACGAAGATTGTCCATGCCTGTTAAGCTGCCTTGAAACGCGCCTGAAAAGGCGAGCGGCCATGAAATGCTCATGGTGTGGCGGATTTCGCCTTCTGTTGGGGGTTCTACGCCGCTAATCAGGCGAATGAGTGTGGATTTACCTGCGCCATTTCGTCCTAAAATGCCGATTTTATCGCCTTTTTGCATGGAGAAATTGATGTCGTTTAGGACGGTTTTCATGCCGTTTCGGGTGGGATAGCGTTTGCTGACGTGGTCTACAATAATCATTCAGGTTCTACTCCTTTGCTGAAGTTATTGACGAGGACTAAACCTAGCCAGAGCAAAATGAGATTGGATAATAATAGGTAATAGGGGTTTTCGTGCGTGATGGCTGATGCGCCAAAATAGCCGTGGCGAAACATTTCTGTACCGTGAACCATGGGTATTTTGAGCATTAAATCACGTGCTTGTTGCGGCAGGGTATGCACGAAAAATAATGTACCTGATATAGGCATCAGTACAAAACTAACAGTCCCCCAAATTTTACCGAATACTTCAAATTTAAATGCAATAGAACAAATAATTAATCCAAGTGCAAAAGCAAAAATGGACATCTGTATCCATGCGAGCAACATATAGAACACATCTGCTGGGTAAGGAATCCAACCAATCAGGATTAACACGATGGTGATACCGATTTGTGCGATGGTCGCTCCAGCTACTTCTAATAGCATTCGAGCAAATATGGTATCTAATACGCGCACATTTCTGTGATACAGTAGGTTTTGGTTGGCAGAAATAGCCCCAATCGCACGGTTGGAAGCATTGCGCCACATCATCACCATGGGATAGCCTGTCAATGCAAAAGCGACAATATTCAATGATGAATACTGGTCGGCACGCATGAATTTCCACATGGCGACAATCATGGCAGTCATTGCTAATGGTTCAATAAACAGCCATAAAAAACCAATATTGGCACGACCATAACGCGTAATGATTTCGCGCATCAGCAGCGCACCGATTACGCGTTTTTGTATCATCAGGGATTCCCAAAATGATGTATTGTGCAGTTGTTTCACTGGTGTGTGGGACATAGGATTGGGCTTTTTAGAAGGCGGTGGTGCGGGTGTTTGATAACGCGGAGATTGTGTGATTCCTAGCCAATGCAGGGCTAATTTCATTTTCCACCGTTGCGTTTTATCCAGCACCACCTCTTGTAATAAAGGTTGTGAAGAATGCGAAGTATTTGAGAAAACAATGCGTGTGAAACGAGGTTTGCCCTTTTCAGGCAGCCTGAAAACTTGAGTTTTCTTTTTTTCAGGCTGCTTTTTTGGGGAAGTACGCCATACGTTTTTTACAGATTGTTGCAGGAAGACACACCATAATGCTAATTTCATGCCAACAATCTGTTTGAACGTAAGCAGTGATTTCTCCTCCGCAGCGTATGGCGGCTGTTTCATTAGTTTTTATGCTCTCTCACGCTGGCAGACAGTAAACTTAAAATGCCGTAAACCATCAAGCCGATAATAAAGGTGGCAACGATGTTATACAAACGATTAGGCAACTGTGGCATATCAGGTTTACTTGGGTGTGAAACCACTTCCAAGTAAAGTTGTTGGCGGTCTGCTTCAGATTTTGCCGTTTCCAATGAGCTAATCGCAATGGTTAATTGTTTTTCAGCCAATTCGTTATTTAAAACAAGGTGTTGATATTCTGCTGCTTTATTGGCGATAGATTTACCTGTCGCGCCCGTCATCATTTTGGTTTGACGCGCAATTTCTTTCAGCAAACTTTTTTCGCGTGTTTCCAAACCTGAAATTTGTGGGTTATCAGGCGTTACGGCGCGAACTTGGTCAAGCTGCGTTTGAATCGCAATCAATTCATCTTGCAGTTTAGACACCAACGACAATTGCATGCCCGACTGTTCTTTCAAATCCAACACGCCGTTAGTGGTGCGGAATTTCATCAATTCAGAAGAGGCTTCTTGCACTTTTTCTTGAGCTGTTTCAACCGCTTGTTCTGCAAACTTCACCGTATCTTTGCGAGCGCGTTCATTGATGCTGTTGATTAATGTTTCGCCTTTTTTCAACAAAGCTGCATTGATATTTTGCGATTCATCTGCACCAAACGATTGCACACGCAAAGTAGTAATCCCAGAAACAGAGTCCAAGTTAATGCCCAGTTTGCCGCGATAATATTGGTAAAACGCTTCTTCAGAGTTTTCCCAACCAAAGCCGTTGAAACGACTGAACGCATCGCCTTTTTGTTCGTAAAAATCGCGTACTTTCATGGTTTTAGACAATTCGTTCAGTGCGGTGCGAGAACGCATGTATTCTTGAACCGCATAAGAATCGTCTTGTGAGCGCGACATGCCGACGTTTTGGAATAGGGCTTCTAAACCTGAGCCACCAGAACGGTTGTTGGCAGAACGAACAATAAAGCTAGATTCGGAAACGTATTGGTCGGCAGCGATAAAGCCAAAATAAGTGATAGAGCAAACAGTTGGTAAAATCACGCTGACCCATAACAACCAGTTGAATGGTTTGGATTTTTTCACGGGTTTCTCAATCACAGGTTCAGGCGCAGGTGTTGGCAGAATTTTAGGCTGTTCTTCTTGTGCTACTGGATTTTCTTGATTTTCAGACATTTTTTTCGTTTCCTTTGCGGAAGCAATCATTTAAATATTCAGGCAGCCTGAAAAACTATTCAGGCAGCCTGAAAATATTAGTTGGTTAAATTATTCACACTATTCACACCGCTAACCACTGGCGAGAACAATAAGTGCAAGAATTTTTGCATTTCAGATGCAGGCGCATTCGCCACATAAATCACATCTTTATCATTCATTGCAAAGCGTTGTAACCAGAACATTGAGTGTGGTTCAGCTAAGTTTACACGGTAAACCACGGGAATATCCATCAAATCTGAATAGCCTTCATTACGCCACGCTATTTGTTCGGCTTCAGGCAAGCGGTTCAGTTTTTGATAACGGAATACAAACACGCCACGCGCGTCTGCACGTCCGTCCAGCAAGCCGCCAATTGCGCCCAATGCTTCGCTTAACTTCATGCCTTTTGCAGCAAAATTAACTTGTTGGTTTTTGCCCACAGCACCCAAAGCCGTAAAACTTAAAGGATTGGATTGCATGGTTAAAACATCGCCTGAACGCAACACGATGTTTTGTGTTGGGTCTGAAGTAACATTTTCCAGTGCAACAGTACGCATTTGGTTGCCGCGAGTCAGTTGCAATGAAATGTCTTGCACGCCGCTTTCCACGCCGCCCACTGCTGCCACTGCATCTAAAACGCGCTCACGGTGCGCAGTTAATGGCATGCGTACGCTTCTGCCTGCGCGAATCACGGTTGCGTTGGCTGAATTATTCTGCACGACACGCACTAAGGCTTGCGGTTGATGCGCTTTGCGGCTCAATCCTGACACGATTTGTGCTTGGATTTGTTGTGGTGTTTTGCCGCGCACGTTGATGTTTCCTAAAAAGGGAATGGAAATTGTGCCGTTTGACCCGACCATTTGTTCAGGCAAGCGCACGGTTTGAGAGGTGCCTGAACCTAATGAGTTAATTGCACCACCGAATAAAACGGCTGGTGGCGATTCCCAAAGTGTAATTTCTAATACGTCACCCATGCCGACAGAATCGGGATTTGAGGTTCTGCCGTCTGCTAAATCTGCTAAAGATTGGTTGGCTGTACCACGCGCTAAGTTTAGTGAAACTGCGTCATTCATGTCCACAATGGCTACTTTTGGTAAGGCTTCTGCGGTTTGTTCTGTTTCGGTTTGCACGGCTGGCTGCGTTGGCATTTTGCTTACGGTGCGTAAACTTGGGCCTGCTTTAGGCAAAGTAGGGCAGCCTGAAAGTATGCTGGTTGCCAGTAAAATGGCAAGTGGAAACGGGCGAATATTAGACAGTTTCATAACGGTTTGTTTGGGAAATAAAAATAAAATAGGGCGTATTCTATCATTGAATAATAGGGGAGTGGTTATATTTAAACTTTCAGGCTGCCTGAAAATAAAAAACCTCTGTATTAAATACAGAGGTTTGATAGATTGAAATTATTTCAATTTTGTTTCTTTATAGATAACGTGTTTGCGAGCAACTGGGTCAAATTTTTTGAGTTCCATTTTGCCAGGCATTGTACGTTTATTTTTAGTAGTGGTGTAGAAGTGACCAGTACCAGCAGATGATTCTAATTTGATTTTATCGCGCATGATTCAAATCCTTTATTATTAGATAGCTTCGCCGCGAGCACGCAAGTCAGCCAAAACAGCGTCGATGCCGTTTTTGTCGATTGTGCGCAATGCTGCGTTAGTTACACGGATGCGAACCCAACGGTTTTCGCTCTCTACCCAAAAACGACGTGATTGCAAGTTAGGCAAAAAGCGACGTTTGGTTTTGTTGTTGGCATGTGATACGTTGTTGCCAGACATTGGACGTTTGCCAGTTACTTTGCAAACTTTAGCCATGATTGGTCTCCAAACTTAATTAAAAATTAGTGAAAATTGAAAACGTGTTTTATATCATAAATCACGCAAATTGGGCAATCTTTACAGTGATTTAGCTGCATTTCAATGTGGATTGTCCCGTTGAAATGTGGCTTGAAGCAAACAAGTTTTGTCTGTAAAAACGAGCGATTATACAAGGTTTGTTGTTGTTATGCAAAGATTTTTATTGCTGCCATGTGCTATATGGATGTTTGCTTAAATAGGCGTTTGTGAAGCGTCCGTCTGATGTGATTTCTTCGCCTAGCCAATCGGGTGTGGGGTATTGGGTTTCTTCGCTGGATAGTTCGAGTTCTGCCAAAATCAAGGGGGCGTTGTCGCCAAAAAATTCGTCTATTTCAAATGTGAAACCGTTGTGTTGCACGAGATAGCGATCTTTTTGTACTTTGAACGGACAGAGTGTGGCAAGCATGGTTTGTGCGTCTGTGAGGGGAATGGGGTATTCAAATTCGCTGCGGCTCACGTCTGAAATGTAGCCTTTGATGGTGAGCCATGCTTGCTCGCCGATAATGCGGACGCGGATGGTGCGCTCTTTTTCTACGTTGATGTAGCCTTGTTGTAGGCTTTTGGGTGCGCTGGCGTGTTGTCGCCAGATGTCGTTTTTGATGAGAAAGCGACGTTCTATTTCGATGTTGGACATGGTTTCAGGCTGCCTTAAAAAGGTTTAAAAATAACGAGATATAGGGCAAATAATAAGGCGAATACGGGTAGTTCGTTGAAGACGCGATACCATTTGTGGCTTTTGGTGTTGGTGTGGTTGGTGAAGTCTTGCAGGATTTTGCGACACCATAGCTGGTAGCCGAGCAGCAGCAATCCTGCGAAGATTTTGCCGTGTACCCATGCGGGGAAACCGATTTGTGTGAGGGGCATGAGTATGCCGCAGATGAGTGCGCCAATGCCCCACGGGGTCATGAATTTGTAGAGTTTGGTTGCCATGAGTAGCAGGCGGTTGTATTCATCTGCTTGGTCGGTCATGGCGAGATTGACGTAGATTCGGGGTAGGTAGAATAGTCCTGCGAACCATGAAATGATGAAGAATATGTGGGCAAATTTGAGCCAAAGATACATTTTCAGGCTGCCTTAGTTGGGTTATTTGTGAATGACTAAATTTTATATGAAAGTTTGTTTAGTTGCATTAGGGCTGCTGAATAGACGAAAAATGCAGCCTGAAAATGGTTTTCAGGCTGCGTTTTGTATCTGTTCGTTTTATAATGATTATTTTTTTGTTGGAATAAATATGTCTTTAAGTAAGGATTATAAATTACCGCATATTGATAGACGTGAAACGATTAATTTAATTGCTTTATTTGTTATTCCTAATGCGATCTTCTTGTCATTGGCAGGATATTTGAATTTGGCTCGCCCATTGGTAAATTTGGATTATTTTGTTGCGATTGCTTTTTTGTTTGCACGAAATAAAGGGCTTAAAGCGGTTGGTTTTTTGCTGTTTATCTTGTCTTGCTTATTTGATATTTTGATGTTGGTTATCCAAATTTTTCCGTTTATGGATTTATCAGCGATTCGCTATTTTATGCCGTTTATTTGGGTTGCTCCAAAAATGTATTTAATTGCGATGGGGCTTGGGACAATATTGACATTTGGTTTGCCATTGATTTTGCAAAAGGTGTTTCGTCAGCAAAATTATTTTTATTTGTGCGCTGTTTCTATTGTGATGATATTAGTGGGTTCGGTTGTTCGCGATTTTAAATATCGTGACCAACATGGTGTTTTAGCTCGCACAAATTATTATTACACCAATAGCCAAGCATGGTTATATTATGAATTAACGAATAGTGCTTTTGTGGCAGCAAGTACGCAAAAAGCGCAACTTGTACCATTGAAAGCAGATGAACAAGGTGCTTCTCGCCATTTAAAAACGCCGTATGCTTCAAAAATATTGTTTGTTGTAGTGGAGAGTTTGGGCGCACCAAAGCAGCCTGAATTGCAGCAAGAGTTGTTTAAAAATATTACAGCGCAAACCGATAAATTAGATTTTGTAGAAATGGGTAAAAATTATGCTTTGGGTGCGACTGTTCAAGGGGAATTACGCGAATTATGTGGCATGGACGTGCGATATGGCTTTGGTTTAGGTCAGTTAGATAGCCGATCATTTTCAGGCTGCTTGCCGCATAAATTGACGCAATCAGGTTATAAGACGATTGCCATGCATGGCTCAAGCGGACGATTGTATGACCGATATGCTTGGTATCCCAAAGCAGATTTCCAGCAAACTATATTTGCAGAACAATTACTTGGCTTAGAATTAAAACGCTGTGCTGCATTTAAAGGCATTTGTGATACAGAATTGACACAACACGTGATTCCCAAACAATTCCAGCAACATCAAAATGATAAGCTGTTTTTCTATTGGCTCACACTCACCGCTCACGCACCTTATGAAGAAGAAGATATTGTGAACAAACAACGTGTAGACTGTACACGATTCGGCATGAATCCTAATGGACAGTTGTGCCACAATATGCAATTAGAAGCGCAAACCATGGATGGTATTGCTGATTTAATCAAGCAGCCTGAAATGAAAGGCGTGGAAGTGATGATTGTGGGCGACCATATGCCTCCTATTGTAGATGATGAAGACTTCCGTCCATTACTCAATTCAGGCGTAAGCTGGTTACATTTTAAAATTAAAGATTGATAACAACACGCAGCCTGAAAAAACCTTGAATTTTTTCAGGCTGCCACCATATACGTTCCCATTCAAAATTACCCACAAATAAATAAACAGTTATGAGCAATAAAGATTTTTACGAAACACTCGGCGTAGCACGTTCCGCCAGCGACGACGAAATTAAAAAAGCCTATCGCAAACTGGCGATGAAATACCACCCAGACCGCAATCCAGACAACAAAGAAGCAGAAGACAAATTCAAAGAAGTCCAAAAAGCATACGACACCCTTTCCGACCCACAGAAAAAAGCCGCATACGACCAATACGGACACGCAGCCTTTGAACAAGGCGGCTTTAGCGGAGCAGGTGGCGCAGGTGGTTTTGGAGGCTTTGGCGGCGGTTTCGGCGGCGCGCAAGGTTTTGATTTTGGCGACATCTTTAGCCAAATGTTTGGTGGCGCAGGTGCAGGTGGCGCACGTCAGCAAAGCTATCAAGGCGAAGACATCAACTACCGAGTAGAAATCACATTAGAAGAAGCCGCAGCAGGCGTAAAACGTCAAATCACCGTGCCAACGTATGAAGAATGCGACATTTGTCACGGCTCAGGCGCCAAACCAGGCACAAAAGCCAGCACTTGCCACACATGCCATGGCTCAGGTACGGTTCACGTACGCCAAGCCATTTTCACGATTCAACAAACCTGCCCAACTTGCGGCGGTTCAGGCAAAGAAATCAAAGACCCATGCGTGAAATGCCACGGCGAAGGTCGCGTGAAAACCAGCAAAACCGTAGAAGTGAACATTCCAGCAGGGATTGATGACGGACAACGCATCCGTTTAACAGGCGAGGGTGAACCAGGCACAAATGGCGCACCAAGTGGCGATTTGTATATTCACGTTACCGTGAAAGAACACAAAATCTTCCAGCGCGACCCAGATGTGCCAACTGATTTGCATTGCGAACTGCCAATCAGTTTCGCCACCGCAGCATTGGGCGGTGAAGTAGAAGTGCCAACGCTAGACGGCAAAGTGAAACTCACTATTCCAGCAGGCACACAAGCAGGCAAACGTATGCGCGTAAAAGGCAAAGGCGTGAAATCTGTTCGCAGCAGCTTGGTTGGCGACTTGTATTGCCACATTGTTGTGGAAACCCCAATCAACTTAACCGACCGTCAAAAAGAATTGCTTGAAGAATTTGAAAGCATTGCCACAGGCTTAGACCGCAGTCAAACGCCGCGTCAGAAAAGCTTTTGGGAACGCTTGAAAGACAAAATTGAAGACCAATTTGATTGATTGAAATAAGAAACGCAGCCTGAAAAATGTTTTTCAGGCTGCGTTTTTATATGTGCTTTTTGACTGAACAGCATAATTAACGCTAAGATAATTCTTAGGTCAATTTTGACTGAAACCAGCAATGTACCTTTGCGCTTGAGGATTAACATTCGCATAGCTTGCTCCTGTAAGTGTTTATCACACAGCAGGTGCTACACAAAAAACCCTGTTGCCGCAGGGATTTTGTGTTCCCCTGCCACTAGTTTGCTGCCGAAACAGCAAGGTTGCTATTATAATCGCAGCCTGAAAAGGTTGATACAACCAAAAATAAATCATTTGCAGCCTGAAACCTACCGTTCAGGCTGCTTTTCTTTCGTATCCAACGCCAAAAACGCCGCGCAAGACAGCACCATCAACACCAAAGTCAGCACCATCGCTCTATCATGGTTTTCTGTGCCGACTTTGCCCAAATAACGATAAATCAACGTCGTCAGCGTTGTCCATTCGGGGCGCGACAAGAATAACGATGCCGCAAATTCGCCGATACACGTTGCCGCCGCCAATGTTAAACCGCGCCGCAACGCAGGCAGCAGCAAAGGCAATGTAACCGAACATGCAGCCTGAAACGGCGTTGCGCCAAACACACGCGCCGCTTTTGTGTAATTTTCAGGCAGCGCGTCCCAAGCTGCCAAAATATCTTTGGTAACAAACGGATACGCCAGCAACGCGTACAACGCAATCAACATCGGCAAAGTCGCCGCCCATTCGGGATACAGCAGCAACACGCCAAAACTCAAGCACACAGGCGACACCATAAATGACAAAAACGTGAGTGAACGCATCACGCCCAAACGCCGTGCTAAAGCCGCGTGCAGCAAGCCTAAAACTGCCGCCAATGCCACCGCACAGCCTGAAAACCGCAATGTGTTCCACAAAGCCGCCAACGTCTCTTCGTCCCACAACACGCGCCACGCGTCCCCAGCCTTTGCAGCCTGAAAAACCACGGCGAACAGGGGCAAGGCGCAACACAGCAGTAAAACCGCCAACGCAAACAGCAACAACAATTTTTCAGGCAGCGTTTTCGGTTTTTCAGGCAGCCTGAAACGGATTTCGGCGGCATCGGTTTGGCGGCTAATCCACGCATATAACGCGCCAGCAATCGCTGTAATCCCCAACACAAGCCACACCAAAACCGCCGCGCTTTCCATGTTCAATTCATACGCAATCAGTTGATAAATTTCCACTTCTATCGTGCTGTACTGCTGTCCGCCCAGCAGCAACGCTAGTCCAAAACCTGAAAAGCAATATAGGAAAACCAAACACGCGCCGCCTGCTAACCAGTTCCGCAAAACGGGCATTTCTACGCGCCAAAAGCGTTGCCAAGCGTTTGCGCCCAAGGTTTGCGCGGCGGCAAGTCGGTTGGCTGGCACGGCGAGAAAGCCTTGATAGGCGGTGCGAATCATCACGGGCAAATTGAAAAACACGTTGCCATATAACAGCAGCGCAGCCGTGTCTGCCCAGCCGCGCCACAAGAATCCGTGTTCGCCAAACAGGGCTAAAACGCCCATGCCTGCAACTAAAGTGGGCATGATGAACGGCAGCATGAGTAAGCGCAAAATGAGTTTGCGCCCGAAAAATTTCAGCCGTGCCAACGCGTATGCGGTGGGAATGCCGAGCGTGAGTGTGAGTAGCACGGTGTAGGCGGCTTGTTGGGTTGTCCACAGGATTTTTTGGGTGTAGTAGCTGTCGTGCAGCATTTCTGCCCACAGGGGGGCGGCGGCTTGGTAGTTGAGCATTGCCCAAAGTGGCGCGGCAACGAGCGTGATGAGAAAGGCAATGGGGATTGTGGCGATGAGTAGGGTGGTGAAATGGCGGTGCATGGTGTGGCGTGAAAAATGGGGGATTTTAACGTAAAAATGCAGCCTAAAAGTCTTTGTTGTTGCTGCAAAAAAGGCGGATTTGTGAGGATTTTTATTTTATGCTATAATAATCAATATATTACAACAAGCCTTGTGCTTATCAATCTTTTGCTGATTTTTCAGGCTGCCTGAAATCAGAAATTTCTTCGATATTTTTCTGTTTTTTTTAAATCTGATATTTCATCAAATTTTTATCTTTCAGGCTGCCTGAAAATCTGTTTTCAATCTTCAATTCAATCGGAGGCGTTCCCATGAATTTATCCCGATTTTGGCATAACCATTCCAATTTCAATCCCTTGGTTATCAGCACGACGCTGGTGGCTGTTTTATTACTGGTGGCGAGCGTGTTGTTTGCACCGCAATCCACTCAATCCATTTTAGATGTCGCGAAACTGGGCATTTTTGAACATTTCAGTTGGTTTTATATTATTGCTTGTTCGCTGTTTTTGTTTTTCTTAATATTTGTTTCAGGCAGCAGCTTTGGCAAAATCAAATTAGGGGCAGATGAGGAAGAGCCTGAATTTGGTTTTGTGTCGTGGTTGGCGATGTTGTTTGCGGCAGGCATGGGCGTGGGGCTGATGTTTTTTGGCGTGGCTGAACCCTTGTCGCATTTCAATTCAAGCGTGGTTTCAGGCAGCGTGGACGTGAAAACGCAGCAGGCGATTGTGCATACGGCGTTTCACTGGGGCATTCATGCGTGGGCGATTTACGGCACGATTGCCTTGGTGTTGGCGTATTTTGCGTTTCGCTATAAATTGCCGTTGGCATTGCGTTCGTGTTTTTATCCGCTGTTGAAAGATAAAATCAACGGCAAAATGGGCGACGTGGTGGATATTGTGGCGTTAATCGCGACTTTATTCGGGATTATCACGACATTGGGTTTTGGTTCGGCGCAACTGGGGTCGGGTTTGGTGCAACTGGGCTGGGTGTCGGAAAACAGTTTTGCGCTGCAAGTGGGCGTGATTATTGTTGTGATGAGCATGGCGACGTTGTCGGCGATTTCGGGCGTTGGCAAGGGCGTGAAAATTTTGAGCGAAACGAATTTGGGCATTGCTTTAAGTTTGCTCGTGTTCGTGTTGTGTACCGCGCCGACTTTGTATTTGCTCTCGGCGTTGAGCGATAACATCGGAACGTATTTGAGCCAGTTGATTCCATTGAGTTTTAAAACCTATGTTTACGAGCCGCAAAATGTGAAATGGTTTAATGTGTGGACGATTGTGTATTGGGCTTGGTGGTGTTCTTGGGCACCATTTGTGGGCTTGTTTATTGCGCGGATTTCGCGTGGTCGGACGATTCGTGAATTTGTGTTTGGCGTGTTGGTGATTCCGACTTTGTTTTCGTTGTTGTGGTTTACCATATTTGGGAACAGCGCGATTTGGTTCGACACGCACACAGCAAATGGCGCGTTATCAGCAGCGACTTCTGCTCCTGAAAAATTGCTGTTTCAATTTTTCCATTATTTGCCGTGGTCGGGTTTGACCAGTGTGATGGCGTTAATCAGCATTGCGCTGTTTTTTGTAACGTCGGCGGATTCGGGCATTTATGTGCTGAATAATATTGCTTCACGCGATAAGGGTTTGGCGGCGAAACGTTGGCAGGCGGTAATGTGGTCGGTGTTGATGTCGGTGGTGGCGATTGCGTTGCTGCGTTCGGGCGGTTTGGGGACGTTGCAAACGATGACGTTGATTACGGCGTTGCCTTTTGCGCTGTTGATGTTGCTGATGTGCGTGAGTTTGCTGATGGGTTTATCGGCGGACAAGAAATATTTTGCGGCGAAATTTACGCCTAGTTCAAGCATGTGGACGGGCGAGAAATGGCGCGAGCGTTTGGCGCATATGCTCAATCAGGCGGAAGAGAAAGATATTTTGCTGTTTTTGAAACGAACGGCGTTGCCTGCGATGTATCAACTTCAGAATGAGTTGATTTCAAATTATGGTTTTCATGCGCAAGTAGTCAAGCATTTTGATGATGAAGTGCCTGCGGTGGAGTTGGTCATTCATAAAGAAACCATGCGCGATTTTGTGTATGGGATTCGTTCTGTGGCGAAAGAAGTGGCAGAAAATTTGGTGGCAGACGAGCATTTGCCGAATTTCCAAAATGCCGTAACGTATGAACCGATAACGTATTTTTCGGACGGACGACAAGGCTATGACGTGGGCTATATGAGCCAAAATGAGCTGATTGCGGATATTTTGAAGCAGTATGAGCGTTATTTATCGTTACTGGGCGACGTGGGACAAGAATTGATGTCGCATGAACAATCGGAATTGGCAGAGTAAGTTTTCAGGCTGCGAAGAATGCAATCGCAGCCTGAAAAATCGTATATAGTTAATGCACTTATCTTTTAATACTGCGTTGCCAACGCCCTTATGTACTCTTTGTACACGGCGGGCGTTGTCGCCTTGTATTAAAAAATGATTGCATCAACTATAATTCGGTTTCCTATTAACACATACAGAAAGAATGATTATGTCTCAATTTTTCAATCGCGATGAAGTTTTAGCGGCTTATAAATACCGCAAATCTTGCCGTTATTATGACGCGAGCAAAAAAATCAGCAATGAAGATTTCAACTTTATTTTAGACTTGGGTCGTTTATCGCCAAGCTCTGTGGGTTCTGAGCCTTGGAAATTTGTGGTGATTCAAAGCCCTGAATTGCGTGAGAAAATCAAACCATTTTCTTGGGGCATGCAAGCGACTTTGGACACAGCAAGTCATATCGTTGTGATTTTGGCGAAGAAAAACGTGACTGCTAACAGCGAATTGTTGGTGGAAAGCATTAAACGCCGTGGCGTAACCGACCCTGAAATGGTGGAAAAAACCATCGCGAAATATCACGATTTCCAAGTGAATGATATGAAAACTGCAGGCAATGAACGTGCGTTGTTTGACTGGTGCAGCAAGCAAACTTATATCGCGTTGGCGAACATGATGACAGGCGCGGCTTTGGTCGGCATTGATAGCTGCCCGATTGAAGGTTTCAATTACGATGAAATGAACAAAGCCTTGGCGGAGGCAGGCGCGTTTGACCCTGAAGAGTGGGGGGTGTCTGTAGCGGCTACGTTTGGTTATCGCAGCCAAGATATTGCAGAGAAAGCGCGTAAATCTGCGGAAGAAGTGGTGGTTTGGTTGAAATAATCAAACATGGAGCGTCGGCGGCTCGCCGACAAATTTTGGCAAAACAAGAAATTTAACTGTGTATGTCGGCGAGCCACCGACGCCCCATGTTTGGCAAAAAAAGCAGCCTGAAAATATTTTCAGGCTGCTTTTTAATATTAGAACATACCGCGACTTTTTAATATTAGAACATACCGCGATCGCTTACAGTGCTATCAGGCATGGTTTGAATCACGTCCCAATGCTCCACGATTTTGCCGTTTTTATCAAAGCGGAAAATATCGACCACAGCTTCACCTTTGTCTTGCGGATTCACTTGGCTGAACACGTGCAACATCACCAAATCGCCTTCAGCAATCACACGTTTCACTTCGGCACGAGATTGTGGGTTTTCTTTCAAGAATGGCGCAAATGCGTCAATAAATGCTTGACCGCCATCTGCTACGGTTGGGTTGTGTTGCAAGTAAGTTTTGCCGACATATTTGCTCACAGCTTCGTTTAATTTGTGTTTGTTGAACGCCAATTCATAGAACACTAAAGCGTTGGCTTTGTTGCGTGCTACGGTGCTTTTTTTCGCGTGCGTTTTGGTTTGTGCGGCTTTAGCTTTTGCTGGGGCGGCGTAAACTGGGCTAGCGATTAAAGTGGTAGCGATTAGAGCGGCTAAATTTTGTCCTTAATAATGTGTTTCAGGCTGCCTGAAAATGTTTATTTAGCTGGTTGGCTGGCAACTTGGTTTTCACCAAACCATTTTGTTACCAATTTATCCAAAGTGCCGTCGCCTTTGATTTTGGCTAAACCTGAGTTCAGTTTTGTCAGCAATTCTGCGTTGCCTTTTTTCACAGCAAAGCCCAACGGTTTCGCGCCTTGTCCCATTGAAATAATGCGGATTTTGTCGTTTTCATGAGTTTTGTAATACTGGAATACGCGCACGTCGCCCACAATGGCATCGGCTTTGCCCAAGCGCATGGATCTCAACGCTAGGAAGAACGTATCTGCTGGTACGGCTTCGCCTTTGAGTTTTTCTACGGTTTCTGCGTTGCTTGAACCGCCTTTGTTGAAGGCGATTTTTTTGTCTGATAAGTCTTGCAAGGTTTGCACGTTGGCGTTTTCAGGTGTGTCTGCAATGGCAATCGCGGCTTCAAAGTCCATAAAGGGTTCGCTCATGTCCATTTGTTCCAAGCGTTTTGGGTTGATAGACAAGGCTGATGCCCAGATTTGACGGCTGCCGTCGTTTAAGGTGCTGGCGATGGCGTTACGTGGTGAATTAATAAATTGCAGTTGGAAACCGCTCACTTTGGCGATTTCTTCCAGCACTTCCATTTCAAAACCTACGGCTTGACCTTTGTCGCCGATAAATTCAAATGGCATGTAGCCCAACTCTGAGCCGACTACGTAAGTGGGCAGATTGGTGTTTTGTGCGCTGGCAGTGGGGTGCTCTGCGGGTGGGGCTGTTTTGGCAGAATTGTCGCTACAAGCGGATAGGGCTAAAGCTGCTGCAATGAATAGAGATAAATAAGCTCGTTTCATATGTTTGTCCTCTATGTGTAAAAAACAAAAATCACCCAATTTATTAAACGAGGTTTGATAAATCAGGCGATAACGTTAAAAATTATTTATTTGCTTCACCAAACCATTTAGCAATCAATTTATCTAACGTGCCGTCAGATTTGATTTTTTCTAAACCTGCGTTGATTTTTTTCAGCAATTCTGCGTTGCCTTTTTTCACAGCAAAGCCCAGTTTATTAGACTCTGTGCTCAACGGAATGATGCGTGATTTGGGCGCATCTGCTTGTTTTTGGTAATACTGGAACACGCGTGTATCGCCAATAACGGCAGTGGCTTTGCCTGAGTATACGTCTTTCAATGCTAAGTAGAATGAAGTGGCTTCGTCTGCATTTGCGCCCAACTCTTTGGTTTTGGCTGCATTTAAATAACTACTTTTGTTGTACGCAATGGTTTTGCCTGCCAAGTCTTCAGGCTTTTTAATGCCTTCATTTTCTGGGGTATCTAATACCAACATAGCGGATTCGTAGCTCAGGAAGCTGTCGCTCATCGCCATTTTTTCTAAACGCTCTGGGTTGATAGACAATGATGATGCCCAGATTTGGCGGCTGTCATTGTTCAGGCTGCTTTCAATGGTATTGCGTGGGGTGTTTACTACTTAGATATTAAATTCGGCAGCTTGCGCTACGGCTTGTAATACGTCAATTTCAAAACCTTCTGCTTGACCTTTGTCGCCTGAGTATTCAAATGGTATGTAGCTTAATTCTGAACCAACTAGGTAAGTTTCCCAGCTTGGGTTAGCGGCTGCTGAAGGTGCTGCTGAGGCAGCTGGTGTTGATGGTGTGGTGCTTTGAGTTGGTTGTGCTGAGTTATCACCGCAAGCGACTAAAGCGAAAGCAGCGGCAACCAATAAAGATAATGTTTGTTTTTTCATTTTTATACCTTGATTTGAGTGAAGATAAAAAACGAGAAGTTGCAAAAAGAAAGCTGCTGTATTTTGATAAATAAGGCAGTTTTAAAAGCATAAAACTGTTCCCCCATTTAAAAAATACAGCAGCTTAACTTCTCAAAATTAAAGTGCAGGTTAAACGATAAGCCGGGTTCTGTCGTTGGACAATCATTCCTCTAGGCGTGCCGTTGCCAGCACGCTCAAGCAACCTACCCGAACACTCGGCGAGCAGCGTCAATGTGTTCTGTTTGGTCTTGCTACAAATGGGGTTTAGCCTGCTGCGAACTGTTGCCAGCCGCACGGTGCGCTCTTACCGCACCTTTTCACCCTTACCTGTTCAGCCATTTTCAGGCTGCCATCGGCGGTTCTGCTCTCTGTTCCACTTTCCGTCGTGTTACCACGCCCAGCCGTTAGCTGGCATTTTGCTCTGCGTAGCCCGGACTTTCCTCCCCGTATGCCTTACGCGATACGCGGCGATTGTCTGTTCAACCTGCGATGGCGGATTATATAGTGTTTTTGTTTTTCAGGTTATTTTTTTTAGAGTAGGTACGTTGCCCGGAATACTTTATAAAATGAGGGGCTTGACGCAAAAGGGTTCTATCAATGCCATGAGTTCTGGGGTGAAATAGTGGCGTACTTAGGCTTTTTCGGCTTCGGTGAAGCGTGTGTAATGCTGGTCGTGCAGATAGATGATTTGCGCGGAGATGGTGCATCTTAGGCAGTGGTGAACGCTATGCCAGTGTTCTAAATTTTCAGGCTGCGTGGATTTTTTGATTTCCGCACTTTCCATGCGTTGCCACAGTATTTTGACCATCTCTAGCGTGCCGATAAAACCTTTTACGTTGTTGTGTTCGGTGTGTGATGCGCCACCCATTCTGGCGCGATAAAAGCCGTTCCATGATACGGGAAACCAGTTCTTAACAATATTTTGTTTCCAGTAATCGTAACTGGTGGCAGCATAGGCTTCACCAGTGAAGGCGAGGTAAGGTGTTTGTATAGCGATAATCTCGTTGTCTTTGAGCCAGCGAATCATCACTTTCACGATGTTGATATTATTTTGCTGGGCAAATTGTAGCCAAGTGGGATAGCGGTGTTGGTTGTGCAGCATGTCGTTTGCATCAACAAACTAGATATAACGCCCACGTGCTAAATCGATACCGCGATTGCGGGCGGCTGATACACCTTGATTGGGTTGTTTCAGGAAGATGATTTCTTTATCCAGCCTGAAAAATGTTTCTGCGACTTGGGCAGTTTGGTCGGTGGAGCCGTTGTCAATGATGATGATTTCTTTGGCAACGGGCACTTGCAGTATGCTGTTGAGGCATTGGGCTAAATACGGGGCGATGTTATATACTGGGACGATGAAGGTAATTTCAGGCTGCATTTGCGTTTGAAAACAAGAGTAGAAAAGGCTTATTATGCGGACTTGTTTTACAATCAAAAAATCTTTCAGGCTGCATGTGGTGAAATCACAACGCAGCCTGAAAACCTATTTTCAAAGGACGATACATGTTCAACCGCAGACATTTCCTCTTGCTCACCACAGCGTTATTACTCAGCGCATGCAAAACTTCAACCGCGCCAACCCAACCTACTCCAAAACAAAAACCACGCGCTGTGATTGCCGTGGCATTGGGCGGTGGCGCAAGCAAAGGCTTCGCGCATATTGGCGTTTTGAAAGTGCTGCACGAAAACAATATCCCTGTGAATATCGTAACAGGCACAAGCGCAGGTTCAATCGTCGGTAGTTTATACGCCGCAGGTATGAGTCCAGCGCGTTTGCAGCAAGTCGCCGCGCAATTGAACAAAGCAGACGTGGTGGATTTAACCTTGTCCACAAAAGGCTTTATCAAGGGCGAGAAATTGCAAAACTGGGTGAACACGCAAGTGAGCAACCGCCCGATTGAACGCTTGCCGATTAAATTTGTGGCGGTAGCGACTGAGTTTGGCACAGGCAAAATGACCGTCTTCAATCGCGGCAACACAGGGCAAGCGGTTCGCGCCAGTGCCAGCATTCCCAACGTGTTTCAGCCCGTGCAAATTGGCGGCAAGCAATATGTGGACGGTGGTTTGTCCGCGCCTGTGCCTGTTTCTGCGGCGAAGAAAATGGGTGCGAACTTTGTGATTGCGGTGGACATTTCCGCGCGTCCTGCGAAGTTGGGTGAAAGCAGTGGCTTTTTTTCCTATCTTGACCAAAGTTTGAATATTATGAGTACGGCTGCGCTGAATAATGAGTTGGCAAAAGCGAATGTGGTGATTAAACCGCAAGTGCAGCAGCTTGGTGCGATTGGCGGTTTTGACCAAAAAGAACAGGCGATTTTGCTCGGCGAAAAAGCGGCGCAAGCGGCATTGCCACAGATTAAGGCGGCTTTGAGTCAGTATCAGTATTAATTTTCAGGCTGCCTGAAAAATGGAGCGTCGGCGGCTTGCCGACATAATCGTTAATTATCACGATTTTATTTTTATGAGTTTAAAAATGTGTCAGTGAGCCACCAACGCTCCATTAGAGAATATTCACGCAGCCTGAAATCGCCGATACAATCCAAGTCGCCGAAATTAATCCCGATTCTGCAGACGGACAACTTTTGCATGAGCAATACAATGTACCGCTAGAAATGGAACTGAACTGCATCGTGGTGGCAGGCACACGCGGCGAAACAACCAAATTTGCCGCGATTGTGTTGCCCTACGGCAAACGCGCCAACACAGGCAGCCCAGCCAAACAAGCGTTGGACGCGAAGAAAGTTTCCTTTGCACCGTTGCCCGAAGTGATTGCCGCGACTGGTATGGAATTTGGCAGCATTACCCCAGTTGGGCTGCCTGAAAATTGGGCGGTGCTGATTGATAGCAGCGTGTTGCAACTGGAAAACGTGATGATTGGCGGCGGATTAGCGAAAGATTAAACAACCGTAGGGTGCGCCCCGCGCACCAAAATTCAGGTAGCCTGAAAACGGTGCGCACGGCACACCCTACGCACAAACAGAAAGACCGAAAGATGACCCACACCGTACACCTACAATTTGAAGACTACAACCCAATCGCCCTACAAAGACTTTGCGGCGCATTAGACGACAATTTGCACACACTCGCGCACAGCCTAGACGTGCAAATCAGCCGCCGATTTGACCATTTCACGTTTTCAGGCAGCCTAGCCCACGCCGCACGAAACGCACTCGTTGCGCTCATGGACATCGCCGAACAGGGCGAATTATCCGATGACGACATCAACCTAGCCGCCATTGAAGCCAAAACATCAGACGCGCAACACATTCAAAAATCAGACGAAAATCACGCCTATTATTTCCACACCAAACGTGGCAGTATTGGCGGACGCACGCCGCGCCAAAACGGTTACATTCGCGCCTTGCTCAATCACGATATTGTGTTCGGGCTGGGGCCTGCTGGTACGGGCAAAACGTATTTGGCGGTTGCGGCGGCTGTGGACGCTATGGACAAACATCAAATTGAACGCATTGTTTTGGTGCGCCCTGCGGTAGAAGCAGGCGAAAAATTGGGTTTCCTACCAGGCGATTTGGCGCAAAAAGTGGACCCTTATTTGCGCCCATTGTATGACGCGCTTTACGATTTAATGGGTTTTGACCGCGTAACCAAATTGATGGAAAAAGGCTTGATTGAGATTGCGCCGCTTGCTTATATGCGTGGGCGCACGTTGAATGGCGCGTATGTGATTTTGGACGAAGCGCAAAACACCACGCCCGAACAGATGAAAATGTTTTTAACGCGCATTGGTTTTGGCACAAAAGCTGTGATTACGGGCGATTTGAGCCAAGTGGATTTGCCGCGCCACATCAAATCGGGTTTGCGTGATGCGCGTGAGAAATTGGACGGCGTGGACGGGCTGTATTTTCATGTGTTTACCAGTGAAGATGTGGTTCGCCACCCATTAGTTCAAAAAATTGTGGAAGCGTATGACACGGCTGATGAAAATGGCACGGAATAGTTTTCAGGCTGCCTGAAAGTTGAGAAATACAGAAAGTTAATCATGCAACAAAAACCTCTTCTTGGCGGTTCGCTTGCGCTGCTGGCAACGATGACGTGGGGCACGCTCCCTTTGGCGGCGCAACAAGTCTTAAAAGCGTTAGACGCGCAAACTTTGGTTTGGGCGCGGTTTGTGGTGGCAGGTGCGGTGTTGTTTGTGCTGCTGTGTGCGCGGCGGCGTTTGCCTGATTGGTCGCGAATGAATAAGCGCGATTGGGCGTGTGTGGTGATGGGGTTTGTAGGGCTGTCGTGCAATTTTGTGCTGTTCGCGCAGGCGTTAAATTATATTTCGCCCACCACCGACCAAGTGCTGTGGCAGCTTGCGCCGTTTACGATGATTGGGTGCAGCGTGTTGCTGTTTAAAGAACGCATTAATCGTTTTCAGATTATCGGATTTGTGCTGCTGATTGTGGGTTTGATTGGTTTTTTTAACGATCGTTTTGCGGAAATTTTGCAGTTTAATTCGTATTCGTTGGGCATTTTGATGGGGGCTTCGGCGAGTATGATTTGGGTGATTTATGGGATTGCACAGAAATTTTTGTTGCACGTTTTGTCTTCGCAACAAATTTTGATGTTGATTTATGCAGGGTGCGCGCTGTTTTTAAGCCCGATTGTTAGCCCAAGTGAATTGCTGGCGTTGCGTGGTTTTCCGTTGGTTTGCCTGATTTATTGTTGCTTGAATACGCTGGTGGGTTATGGTTCGTATGGCGAAGCGTTGAACCATTGGGACGCGTCTAAAGTGAGCGTGATTACGACGCTGATTCCGATTTTTACGATGTTGTTTTCCTTGTTGGCGCATAAATTGCAGCCTGAAACTTTTGCGCCGTTGAATATGAATGCGCTGAGTTACGCTGGGGCGTTTGTGGTGGTGGCTGGCGCGATTTTGGCGGCGGTGGGAGAGAAGTTGTTTCAGAAGAAATCAGATAAGGCAGCCTGAAAAAGTTTTCAGGCTGCAAAAAAGCCAGCATATTTCGTATGCTGGCTTTTTGTTCTCACAACAGGCTTATCTTATTGTTTAGACTTGCGTGCTGTGGTTTTTTTCGCTGCTGGCTTTTTGGCTTTGCTTGCGGTTTTCGTTGCTTTGGCTTTTGGTGCTTCAGCTTCTGTTTTCTCTTCAGCAGGTGCTGCTGGTGCAGTTGCTTGAGCAGCTTGCCATTCTTGCAGTTTTTGCAAGAACACGCGTCCCATTGGGCGTGGGTCGCCAGTAAACAGGGTTTTCAAGCCGTTGTTTTCAATGATGTGGCGACGCAATGCCAAACGTTCTTCGTGGTTTTCTGCTAAACGAATCGCGCAATCTACGTATTCATCTGCGGTTTTGGTAATCAACCATTCTGGCAAGCCTAGGCGTTTGAACAAACCTTCATCAATGTGCTCGTGTACTTCTGGCCCTGTTTTGCAGACGCCCACTAAACCTAAAGTAACCATGTCGATGATGCCGTTTGTGTTACCAAATGGGAATGGGTTAATCATCATGTCGCATTTGTTCAAGGTTTCTAGATATTTGTCGTAACCTTGGTGTGGGTGCGCGGTAACGTCGTCGCCCAAATAAGTTTTCAGGAAGCGTTCAACGTATGGGTGCGTTACGCCGCTTGATTGACCCATGGCGAAGTGGAAGTGTACTTTCACTTTTGCGCGGTCGCGAATGGCTTGGCAGGCTTTCAAGAAGTATGGGTTCAGTTTCATAGTGGTTGAAGCCACGCCGATGTTTACCACTTCTGGGTTTTTGCGCAAATTGTATTTCACTTCTTTTGGTGCGAGTGCTGATGGCACGTAAGGCAACGCGTCTTTTGGCAAACGCAATAATTTTTCGCTGAAACATTCTTCGCTGCCCACGTAGTCGTCTTCCACAATCACGTATTCAATAAATTCTGAATGTGTGGTGGCTGGGTGACCTAAGGCGATGGCTTGGATTGGGGCAAAACGTGCGTTGCTCACGAAGATTGGCAACATGTCCATGCCGATGCTTGGCATGTACAACACGGCTGGTTTCACTTCTTCGCAGATTTTGCGAACAGCGCTCATGCGTTCATAAACAGAATTGCGTTCTACTTCATGGAATTCGTCAAATACTTCACGACCTTTTTGGTCTACGGCATGGTTGCCGATACCGATTAAGTGGAAGTGTTCACGTGCGGCAACCATTGAAGTTGAGTGGGTGCGGTAAATTGAGTGTGATGCGTGGAAGTGCTCCAACACCACAACCATCACAGGTTTGTCGTTTTTGGTGCCCACTTCTTTGGCTGGTAAATCTTCCCATTTCCAGTCGGTCAGCATGTGGCGACGAATCACTTGGTTCAATGCGTGTTTGACATTGTGTTTGTTGGCTGCAATGTCGTAGCTACAGTGCATATACACATCGTGGCTGATGTTGCTTGGCACGCGGTTTAAGTTGGCAATAGTGGCTAAATGTTGTGGGAACCATTGCAAGATTTTGCCACGTTTGCCAAATGCGGTTTCTGTGCCGATAAAGCGTGGTGATTGCAAGGCAAAGCACAATGAAGCACATACTTCTGGTAGAGCATTCCACAACATTTGGAAATCTAAATCCACATTTGATTCTGGCAAATACAAAATCGCGAATTTGTAGAATGCTGAAACATTGTTGTCTAAGCTGATGGCTGTCCACAAAGAATTTGGTTCTGGGTTGCGGTTGTAATTGGCTAAGATGTGGTCAGCGTTCACGTATGGAGAAGAAGCAAACACCATGTTAATCCAGCGTTGCAACAGCATAAAACGCTGGAAGCCTGCTTCGTTGATACTCAGATTTGGGTCGCTGAACAATTGTGTAATCGCATTCGCCATGCGCGTACAGAAATGAGTGATGATTTGGTATTCCAAGTTTGCCAATTGTTTTGGACATTCCATTTCAATGCCGTGTAACATACCAAAGTTAGCATCTAATTTAGACAAAATATTCAATAATTCTTGAGAAGCTGCTTCGTAATTTTTTGCGGCAACTTCTTGTTCAAATCGTTCTACGCTGGGATTGCGCTGTTCTGCCATGATGTTCTCCTAGTTTTCATGGTGTACTGTAAAAATCATAATTGTAAGCAAGTGTTGTGCCCAAAGAATAGGGGGTGAGAAAACAAAATTTTCAGGCTGCCTGAAATACACGTTAAACCAAGTTTTTAGGTATAATCCGCCCCAATCTTTTTCAGGCAGCCTGAAAACCTAAATTCAATCATTATTTGAAGAAAGACTATTGTGGATAAACTAAAAATCGTTGCCAACGGCAAATTAAACGGCGAAATCGTGGTATCAGGTGCAAAAAACGCCGCCTTGCCCTTAATGTGTGCAGGCTTGCTGACTAACGGCACATTGCGCTTGAAAAACGTACCCATGTTGGCAGACGTGAAAACCACGCAAAAATTGCTGCAAGGCATGGGCGCACGCGTTTTAACCGACAACACGAGTGAATTTGAAATCAACGGCGGCACCGTAAACAACACTTGCGCCCCTTATGATTTGGTACGTACCATGCGCGCGTCTATCTTAGTTTTGGGCCCGACTTTGGCACGTTTTGGCAAAGCAGAAGTGAGCTTACCGGGTGGTTGTGCGATTGGTGCGCGCCCTGTAGACCAACACTTAAAAGGCTTGGAAGCCATGGGCGCGGAAATCACGATTGAGCACGGCTATGTGAAAGCCGTTGCACCAAAAGGCAAATTGCAAGGCGCGCGCGTGGTGATGGACGTGGTAACGGTTGGCGGCACAGAAAACTTGCTGATGGCTGCCACTTTGGCAGAAGGCACAACCATTTTGGAAAACTGCGCCGTTGAGCCTGAAGTGGTGGATTTGGCAGAATGCTTGGTAAAAATGGGCGCGAAAATCCAAGGCATCGGCACAGCAACCATGACCGTTGAAGGCGTGGCAGAATTGCACGGCTGCGAACACTGCGTTGTCCCAGACCGCATTGAAGCTGGCACATTCTTGTGCGCCGTAGCGATGACAGGCGGCAAAGTAACTCTGAAAAACGCCGCGCCAAAAACCATGGAAGCCGTGTTGGACAAATTGCGTGAAGCAGGCGCAATCATTGAAACGACCGACAATTCCATTACAATCGATATGCAGCAACGCCCGAAAGCGGTAAACATTCGCACCGCCGTACACCCAGCATTCCCAACCGATATGCAAGCGCAATTTATGGCGTTGAACGTGGTGGCTGAAGGCGTAAGCAAAGTAACCGAAACCATTTTTGAAAACCGTTTCATGCACGTGCCAGAATTGAATCGCATGGGCGCTAACATCACGATTGAGGGTAACACCGCGTTGTTGCAAGGCGTGGAAACATTGTCAGGCGCAACCGTTATGGCGACCGACTTGCGCGCGTCTGCCAGCTTGGTGATTGCGGGTTTGGTGGCAAGCGGCGAAACCATTGTGGACAGAATTTACCACTTAGACCGCGGCTACGAATACATCGAGAAAAAACTCGGCGGTGTGGGCGCGAAGATTGAGCGTATTCACGGTTAATCACAGTAAAACGCAGCCTGAAAATGTTTTTCAGGCTGCGTTTTTATTAACCATTTTGCAGCCTGAAAACGTAGGTCGGATACTCGTATCCGACAACCGAAACCCCATTTTCAGGCTGCATTCCCAACCCATATCGCAGCCTGAAACCCATGCTAGAACTCATCAACATCAACAAATCCTTCAACCACAAAACCGTCGCGCAAAACATCAGTTTTCAAGTGCCAGCAGGCAGCATCACGTCCGTACTCGGTGCAAGCGGCAGTGGCAAATCCACGCTGCTCAACATCATCACAGGCTTATTGCCAGCCGATAGCGGCGAAGTCCGTCTCAACGGCGCATTACAAAACCATTTGCAGCCTGAAAAACGCCACATCGCCATGATGTTTCAAGATTTCGCCTTGCTGCCCCATTTAAATGTTTGGCAAAACGCCGCATTCGGGCTACGCATGCGCGGGGCAAGCAAAAAAATTACGCGTGAAACCGTGTTATCGCTGCTAGACGAAGTAGGTTTGGCAGACGCAGCCGAGCGGCGCATTGACGCACTATCAGGCGGCGAAAAACAGCGCGTAGCCCTTGCGCGTGCGTTGGCAGGCGAACCCAAATTGCTGCTACTAGACGAACCGTTTTCCAGCTTGGACACGCATTTGCGCGAACAACTGCAATCGCTCACCAGCGAACTTGTGCGCCGCCGCCAAATTCCTGCACTGCTGGTTACGCATGACCCAGCCGAAGCCTGCGCCCTGTCGGACAAACTGGTTTTACTGGCGGACGGCAAAATCTTGCAGCATGACACGCCAACCAATGTGTTGGCGCGTCCGCAATCCATGAACGTGGCGAAATTGCTCGGCTGCTTGAATGTGAACGCGGCGCGTTATGTGCCGCCCGAAGCGATTGTGTTGGCAGACGAGCGCGGTGTGGATTGCGCCGTATTGTCGTGTTTCAGGCTGCCTTTGGGTTGGCGTGTAACCGTGTCGCACCCGAAATATGGCGAATTGTCTTGCTTGGTGGGACAGGCATTTGCTGGGGAAACGTGTCGCGTTTGGGTTGATGAAACGCGGATTGTGGCATTTGCAGCCTGAAAACGTAGGTTGGATTCAAGAATCCAACCTACGAAAATCGTAGCCTACAAGGTTCTGTTTTTCAGGCTGCGACAAGTAACCTTTCACAAACCTAAAGCGTGGGTATGGCGGCGCAACGCCATGCGCAACCGTCAAAATAAACGAAATGTATTTGCAGCCTGAAAACGAGAAAAACACCATGAACATCAGTCAAATCTTCATCAGCGATGAACCCATTTCCGAATTGCCAACCGCGCTAGACACTGCCGTGAAAAGCGTAAAAAGCGTATTAGCCAATGTTGCGCACACGCAGCACACCATTTATCTGAAAGAACCGCTACGCGCGTGGATTAACCAAGAATACGGCGCAGAAATGCTCAAAGCGTTTGATAAACTGAAGCCTTTTGCCTACCAAGCCGATTTAGCGCGTTATTTATTGCTATATCGTTTGGGCGGTTGGTATTTTGACATTGCTATCCGCGTGGTAAGCCCTACCACAAATATACCTGACGATATTGATTTCATTGCATTTTCAGATTTATCCGAATGCGCCGTAAAACTTCGCCGTTTACGGCGGAAATATCAGGCGCGGACTGCGAAGCAGTCCAATCAATGTTAAAATTTAGCCAATTTTTTAAAACTGAAACCTAAAAATGTTGATACTCAAAGCGTTCAAATTTGAACTTATACCCAACGGAGAACAAATCCGCAAACTGAAACAATTTTGCGGTTGTTCGCGTTTTGTGTTCAACCGTGCTTTGGCGTATCAAAATGAACAATATCAAAAAGATAACTCTTTCAAATTCAGTTACGCCAAAATTGCGAATTTGCTGCCTGAATGGAAACGTGAGCTAGTTTGGCTAAAAGATTGCCACAGTCAGGTTTTGCAGCAATCTTTGAAAGATTTAGAAGCTAGTTTCAAAAACTTTTTCGCCAAACGTTCAGACTTTCCAAAATTTAAACGCAAGGGTGAAAAAGACAGTTTTCGCTTTCCGCAAGGTTGCAAATTGGAACAACAAAATAATCGTATCTATTTACCAAAAATGGGTTGGGTGCGTTATCGCAATAGCCGAGCTATTTCAGGCAGCCTGAAAAATGTAACCGTCAGCCAAAAATGCGGTAAGTGGTATGTTTCTATTCAAACAGAATTTGAGACGGAAACGCCAAAACCCAACGGCGGAGAAATCGGTATTGATATGGGCATCGTTCGTTTTGCTACTTTGTCCAATGGCGAATATTTTGAGCCGATTAACGCATTTAAGAACCTAAAAGGCAAATTAGCGAAACTACAAAAACGTTTCAAAAACAAGACCAAATTTTCTAAAAATTGGCAAAAGTTAAAAGCCAAAATTTCAAAATTGCACCACAAAATAGCCAATATTCGTAAAAACTACTTGCATCAAATCAGCAGCCAAATCAGCCAAAACCACGCGATTGTATATGTTGAAGATTTGCAAGTGGCGAATATGTCTAAATCGGCAAAAGGTAATGCTGAACAACATGGCAAAAATGTGAAACAGAAATCAGGCTTAAATCGGGCGATTTTAGACCAGTCTTGGGCGGAATTTAGGCGACAGTTGGCGTATAAATTGGCTTGGAATAGTGGTTCTTTGTTTGCCGTTCCGCCACAAAATACCAGCCGATGTTGTCCGAATTGCGGACATACGACAAAAGACAACCGCCAAACGCAGGCGAATTTTGAATGCGTAGAGTGTGGCTATCAAAACAATGCCGATGTAGTAGGCGCAATCAATATATTAAAACGTGGGCAAGCCATTCAGGCTGCCTGAAAAAACAAAAATCAGGGCAGGACGTGTCCGTAGCGCGTGTGAAGTGAACAATGCAGTCAGGTTGTCAGCAGCACGAACCCACCGAAGCGAGTCAGCAAAACATTGCTAGCCGCAGTAGGAATTCCCTTCGTTCACGGAGGGAAGGACGTCAATTTCTGTCGTGTACTCAAAGGCAGCCTGAAAATATTTTGAAAGCAAAAACATGAAATTACTCAATGAATACAAATCATTTGGCGGCGCACATCGCCGTTATCAACACTTTTCTGAAACCACGCAATGCGAAATGATTTTCGCGATTTATTTGCCGCCGCAAGCTCTTTCAGGCAGCCGTGTTCCTGTTTTGTATTGGCTGTCGGGATTGACTTGCACCGATGAAAATTTCGCCACCAAAGCTGGCGCACAACGCTACGCCGCCGAGCATGGCATCGCGATTATCATGCCCGACACATCGCCACGCGGCGAAAATGTACCCAATCAAGATGTGTTAAATATCGGTTTTGGCGCAGGTTTTTATGTGAACGCGACACAGGGCGAATGGGCGAAAAATTATCAAATGTATGATTATGTTGTGAAAGAATTGCCTGATTTGATTGAGCAACATTTCCCCGTTAGCGAAATCCGCAGCATTGCAGGACACAGCATGGGCGGGCACGGCGCGTTGCAAATCGCGATTAAAAATCCTGACCGCTATCAATCGGTTTCCGCGTTTGCGCCAATTACCGAGCCAACGCAATCGATGTGGGCGCAAGCGGCATTCCGCACCTATTTGGGCAACGACCAAAGCGCATGGTCGCAATACGACAGCACGGATTTGTTGCGCTATGCCGAGCGCATTCCGCCGATGCGAATTGAGCAAGGTACGGCAGACGAATTTTTCCCAAACCAACTCAGCCCTGAGCCGTTGGCAAAAGTGGCGGCGGAAAAAGGTTTTGCGGTAGATGTGCAAATGCGCGATGGCTACGATCACAGTTATTATTTCGTCAGCAGTTTTATTGGCGAACATATGGCGTTTCATGCGAAATATTTATTTCAGGCAGCCTGAAAACGCAAAAAACCGTGCGGATTAACTTCTCCGCACGGTTTTCATTTTCAGGCTGCCTGAAAATTATTTTTCGTGATACTCATGAAATTCATACTGATAAGACACTTCCCGACCTGATTTCACCTGATTCAAATAATCATCATAAACCGCCTTAATTTCCTTCCGCAGCAAGAACAACGCAATCACGTTCGGAATCACCATAAAGCCGTTAAACATATCCGACAAGCTCCACACCAAGTCCACCTTGCCCATCGTTCCCAACACAATCGCCAGCAAAACCAAGCTGCGATACGTTTTCAGAAACTTGCCTTTGAACAAGAAATGAATATTTGATTCGCCGAAATAATACCAGCCGATAATGGTTGTGAACGCGAAGAACGTCAAGCAAACCGCCAACAAACCAGCACCCCAGCCACCAAACGCAATGGTAAACGCCTGCTGCGTAATCGCTGCCCCTTGCAAGCCCAATGTGTTCGCGTCCGTCAGTAAAATAATCAGAGCCGTTGCCGTGCAAACCAAAATCGTGTCGATGAAAATACCCACAAACGCCGCCATGCCTTGCAAAGCTGGGTGAGCCACGTCTGCCGTTGCGTGTGCGTGTGGCGTTGAACCCATGCCAGCCTCGTTTGAGAACAAGCCGCGTGCCACGCCAAAACGAATCGCCTCACGCATACCAATACCAGCCGCACCGCCCAACACCGCTTCAGGGTTAAACGCCGCCACAAAAATATGATTAATCATCGCAGGCACATGGCTGGAAAACATAAACAAAATCACAACCGAACACAGAATGTAAACCACAGCCATAAACGGCACGACAAACTGAGCCACGTTTGCAATGCGGTTGATGCCGCCAATGAAAATAGAGCCAGCTGCTATCGCCAAAATCACGCCTACCGCCACTTCAGGAATCTCAAATGCCACGTTTACCGCGCCTGCAATGGAATTGGCTTGCGTGGCATTACCGATAAAACCCAGCGCGATAATCAGCGCAATCGAGAAAAAGCCTGATAAAAAACGCGCGTTGGTGCGACCAATTTTGTTGGTGAGACCGTGCGTGATGTAAAACGCAGGACCACCAATATATTTGCCATGACTGACCACGCGATATTTTTGCGCCAATATGGCTTCAGCGAAAATCGTGGACATCCCCAAAAACGCAGACAGCCACATCCAAAAAATCGCGCCTGGTCCGCCTGCTGTTAATGCCGTTGCCACGCCAGCGACGTTGCCCGTGCCGATTTGTGCGGAAATCGCCACCGCAAGGGCTTGGAATTGCGACAGAGATTGATGGTCTTTTTCGCCTTCTTTTTTGCTGAACAAGCCGCCAAACACGGATTTGAAACCCACACCAAATTTGGTGATTTGCGGTGCGCCGAGATACACGGTGAAAAATAAGCCAATGCCCAGCAAAGCGTAAATCAAAAGATAATCCCAAAGCGCAGTATTCACCGCACCCACCACCTTGGATAATATTTCCTGCATGTGTGTTTCCTATAAGAAGTAAGGGCAGCCTGAAAGTTTCAGGCTGCAATAAAAAAACAAAAACGCGAAGATTATCCGCGTTTGAATATTTGTAATAAAATCACAATGATAGCGGAGTTTACACTTTATTGGAATAGTGTCTACAAAATCCACCCATTCTTACGGTAGACTACACATCAATCATCTATTAAAAAACGTGATATATCTTCATTTTGCAGCCTGAAAAATGAAGAGAGTATGCTAGAATTTGCAGCCTGAAACGTTATCTTGAATGTATCTGTTATGACTTTACGCCGCCTTGTTATTTTGCTATTTTCCCTATTTAGTTCGCCTTTGGTTTGGGCGGAAAACACTGTGGTTGAATTTAACCCTTTGGAAAAAATTCACGGCTCAGTTGCCGAAGCAGTTACCACAGCCAACGAAGAAGCTGAACAAGCCAAACTTGAGCCAAAATATCCCATTGAGATTAAAGCTGATAACGCCGAAATCCAAACCATGTTGGAAAACTACCTGCCACTAATCGCTTATCAACGCAAAGAAGTGTTGGACAAAGAGCAAGTGGGTTATCTAGCGGAAGATGCGCCGACAGATGCGAAAAAAATGATTCAAACAGAAGGCTATTTCAACAGCGAAGTTAACGTCAGTCCCCAAGGCGAAGGTTATCTGGTTGATGTGAAAGTGGGCAAGCGCACCAAAATTGAAAACGTGAACGTGTTTATTGCGGGCGATGTGATGCAAGACAGCGAGCTGGGAACGTATTACAAAAATGCCTTTTCTAATTGGAAATTACCCGTTGGTTCAAATTTCCGACAAGACGACTGGGCAAGCAGCAAAACGGGCGTGTTGAGTGCCGTGTCGCGCAAAAAATATCCACTTGCCGCGCTCACACAATCGCAAGCCCTGATTAACCCACAAACTCAACAAGCGGAATTGACCGTAGGTGTGGACAGCAAGCAACCGATTTACTTCGGTGATTTTGAAATTGAAGGCAACCAGCGTTATCCCAAAGATGTGATTTTAGGCATGGCAACCTTTCAAACGGGCGATGCTTACGATTTAGACAAATTGCTGGATTATCAGCAAGCCTTAGAAAGCGACAGCCACTATTCAGGCGCAAGCGTGCAAGTGGATTTTGACAAACTACAAGACAACCGTGTTCCCATCAAAATCGCCGTTTCCGAAGTGAAACGCCAAAAATTTGAGGCGGGTGTGCGCTTTGATTCCGAATACGGACTGGGTGGCAACATCAGTTATGACCACTACAATGTTTTCAATCGTGGTTACGTTGGCTCGGTGGTGTGGGATATGGACAAATACCAAACCACGCTCGGTGTCGGTATCAGCCAGCCGCGCAACAACACAGGTCATTATTGGACAAGCAACGTAACGTATAACCGCAGCACCACGCAAAAATTAGAAAAGCGTGCTTTGAGTAGCGGCTTATGGTACGTGCGCGACCGTGGCAATATTGAATCGCGCTTGGGCTTAGAATTTTTAGCAGAAGACAATAAAATCCCTTCAGAAGGCGTTAATTTAGGGCGCAGTTTTGCCACCATGCTCACCGCATCATGGAAACGCCATAACTTAGAAACCGCCCTACGTCCGCAAAACGGTTACTACTTAGAGGGCAAAGTTGGCACAACATTGGGCAGCTTGTTATCGTCCACATTTATGGCACGAGCCAAAGGCAGCGCAGGGTATTACTTCACACCTGAAAACAAAGCAATCGGCACATTTGTGGCACGTGGCGAGATTGGCTATGTTCACACCAAAGATGATTTTTTAAGTGGCGACGTACCCTCTAGCTTAATGTTCCGCACAGGTGGAGCGTCCTCTATTCGCGGTTACGAACTGGAAAGCATTGGTCGCAAAACCAACTTATCCAACGCCGTTTTACCAGATCGCGCCATGTTTGCCGCCAGTGCAGAATACCAATACCCCATCAAGCAAGACTTTGCACTTGCCGTGTTCCACGATGTTGGTAATGTCGCGCACACGTTCAAAGAAATGCAAAATTTGTATCACGGCACAGGGATTGGCGTGCGTTGGTTTAGCCCAGCTGCACCGTTCTCGTTTGATATTGCTTACGGACACCGCGATAAGAAAGTGCGTTGGCACATCAGCTTGGGAACGCGCTTCTAATTTTCAGGCTGCGCTTCAAAATGCAGCCTGAAAACACATTTCGTTCATTTGAAAGAGAACGTGGCGTTGCGCCGCCACACCCACGCGCTATTAAGATACGCCTTGTCCAACAAAAACAGTTTCACAAAATATTCAGCCCACATTTTTCAGGCTGCATTCTCAAATATAAAAACGCAGCCTGAAAACACAGTTACACCAAACCCCGTTTGATTATGACCCAAGAAACCGAACAACCCCCAATCACGCAGCCTGAAAACTCGTCACCCAAAAAACCAAAAAAACGCCGATTGCTCAAATACACACTCGGCGGTTTAATCGTATTGATTGGCGGCGCAGGGGCAGGCGCAACATGGCTGCTCAACACTGAAAACGGCTTGCATTACGCCGTTTACAAACTGCCGCGCTATGCCAACGTAAACATCACATCAAAAACCCTTTCAGGCAGCATTTTAGGCGGCTTCACAGCAGACACATTGCGCATCGAAACCGAATCTTCCGATTTAGACATCAGCAGCCTGAATTTCCAATGGCAACCGCGCGAACTCAAAAACTTCCATTTACACATCAACCGCCTAGCTGTGGGCGACATTCACATCACGTCCAAACCCACGCCGCCCAAAACTGATAGCCCACCGCCACAATTGCCCGATAGCGTAGATATACCGCTCACCGTTACCGCAGACGTGCTAGAAGTAGGCAAAATCACACAAGGCAAAAAGAACACCGAAATCCTAGGCGGCATACGCGCAGCGTACACATTTGACCACACACAACACAACCTGAAAGTGCAAAATCTCAAAACCTACTGGGCAGACACATCAGGCAATCTCAGCATGACAACGCAAAGCCCGTTTGCCCTGCGAGGCACACTATTGTCCAACGGCACGTTAGACGACATTGAAGTAGAAAACATTTTAGACCTTTCAGGCAGCCTGAAAGACATCAAACTCACAACCGACTTAACAGGCAACGGCGTAGGTTTACACGCAGACACCAAAGTTCACCCATTTGCCCCCACGCTCGGCAAAATGATTGAGCAAGTAAAAGTAACAGGGCAAGGCGTGAACCCACAAGCCTTCATGCCCAACCTGCCACGCGCCAGCCTGTTTTTTGACTTACACATCTTGCCCAACCTAGGCGAACAAATCGCCCTAGACGGCAAACTAGACTTGCGTAACGAATTGCCCGAAGCCGCCGATAAAAACGGCATTCCCGTGAAAAACATCGCAGGCACAGTCAACATTCGCGACAACGGCATGGTTAATATCCAAGCCATCAACACCGAATTGATGAAAGGCGGCAAATTAGCCTTGTCGGGCGACATTGACACCGACAAACAAAACCTAAACGTGAAAGCCCAACTTGCCAACATCACCGCCGCAGACGCAATTTCCACACCCGTCAAAGGCGTGTTGAACGGCATATTAAACGGCACAGGCACGTTCACAGAACCGCAAGTCAATTGGCAACTCAACACAGGACACGCTGATACCACAGGCAGCCTGAAAATGCTGACCGACACCAAAAACCAACAACGCACGCTGCAAATTGAAAAAGGCGTTATCAAGCCCAAAGGCGGCGGCGATTTGCAAGTTACAGCCAGCTTAGAGCTGTTCCAAAATCAAAAACTGCAAGCCGAAGTGAAAAGCGCGGCGTTCAACCCAGCCAAACTTTATCCCGACTTGCCTGAAGGCAACGTGAACGGCAACATCAAAGCCAACGGCGAATTGGCAAAACAAGCGTTTCATGCAGAAATGGCGTTTGCACCGTCCGTGCTATCGGGCGAACCGTTATCGGGCGGCGGCAAAGTGTCTTATGAAAACAAACACTTGAGCCAAGCCGATTTAGCCGTGAAGCTGGGCAACAACTTAATCAACACCAAAGGCGCGTTTGGCAAAAAAGGCGACACGTTGGCGTTGGACATTCACGCACCGAATCTGAATTTATTTGGTTTCGGTTTACAAGGTTTGCTGACCGCCAAAGGCTCGGTAACTAGCACGGCAGATACGTTCACAGACATTGACGCAAAACTGGACGGACAAGCGCGTGATTTTGCGGTTGGCAGCGATTTGAAAGTGAAAAACATCAATTTCAGGCTGCATGGTTCGCCTGATTACAACCGTCCGCTTGACATAATGGTTAAGGGCAACGGCATGGTGGCTGGTGGCACAGCGATTGATGCTGTGGACGCGGCTTTAGTTGGCACATTGCGACAACACAGCCTGAAAGCCAACGGCAGCCTGAAAATTGACAACAAACCGCTCGCGCTGAATGTTGCCGCAAATGGCGGTTTGAACGAACAAAATCAATGGCTCGGCACGGTTGGCACGTTGGACGTTTCTGGCGCGTTGCAACTGCGTTTGCAAAATGCGATGAAACTGGAAGCTGGTGCGCAGCGTGTTGTGATGAGTGCCGCGCATTGGCAAGCCTTGGGTGGCAGTTTGTCGTTGCAGCAATTTGTGTGGGACAAGCAATCGGGTCTCACCACCAAAGGCAGCGCGAACAATCTGAATTTGGTGCAACTGCATAATTTCTACACGCCGCCTGTTGAGCATAATTTAGTGATTGGCGCGGATTGGGATTTGGCGTACAGCACCGCGCCGCACGGTTTCTTGAACGTGAAACAGCAAGGCGGCGATGTGATTTTGCCGAACCGCAAACAGCCGCTTGGTCTGCAAGGTTTTGTGGTAAACAGCACGTTGGACGGACGCGGCATTCACAACAAATTAGCCGCCAGCACCAATTTGGGCAGAGTGTCGGGTGATTACAATATTCTGCAAGCCTTTGGCGGCGGCGCGATTACATCTGCGCCCGTTTCAGGCAGCCTGAAAATTGCGATTGATGATTTAACCACTTCGCTGAAAAGTTTTATCCCAGTCGGGCAAGCGATTAAGGGCAAACTGAATGCGGACGTGGCAATCAGGGGCACGGTGGACACGCCAAAATTGGGCGGCACAGTAAACGGCGAAAATCTGTATTACCGCAATCGCCAAATCGGTGTGATTTTGGACAATGGCAGCCTGAAATCGCATATTGAAGGACAAAAATGGCTGGTTGATGCTTTGCAATTCCATCGCAAAGCTGGCACGGTAACGCTCACAGGCAGCGCGGCTTATACCAATTCTGCGCCCGATGTAACTGCCAAAATTTTGTTTGAACACTATCCCGTTTTAGACCAGCCGAGCCGCCGCTTATCACTTTCAGGCAGCGGCGACATGACTTACACCGCGCAAGGTGTTTCGCTCAATGGCAGCCTGAAAACCGATGAAGGGCGTTTCAGTTTCCAAGAAGGCAGCGCACCGAGCTTGGACGATGATGTGGTAATTGTTGGCGAAACCGTGGCAACGCCTGCGCCGCCGATGCCGTTCAAAATGAATTTGTTGTTTGATTTGGATGATAAATTCTTCTTCGCTGGCGAGGGCTTGAATGTGAACTTGGGCGGTCAGCTCAAACTCACGTCTACCACCACAAGCGATGTGCAAGCGGTGGGCAGTGTGAACGTAAATCGCGGACGTTATCAGTCTTACGGGCAGGATTTGGTCATCAAAAAAGGCGTGATTTCCTTTATTGGACCACTGTCTAAACCGAACTTGAACATTCGCGCGGAACGCCGCAATTCTCCTGTGGGCGCAGGCGTGGAAGTGTTGGGCAATTTGGAAACGCCACGCGTGAATTTGGTTGCCAACGAACCGATGAGCGAAAAAGACAAATTGTCTTGGCTGATTTTGAACCGCGCAAGCTCGGGCAGCAGCACCGATGAAGCGGCGTTGGCAACGGCAGCTGGCGCATTTTTGGCTGGCAAGCTCAACGATAAAGTGGGCTTAGTGGACGATTTTGGTTTGTCTAGCCAGCAAACGCGTAACGCGCAAACAGGTGAAATGAACCCCGCGCAGCAAGTTCTGACGTTTGGTAAGCAACTGACGAAAGATTTATATTTGGGTTATGAAGCAGGTTTGCAAACGGCGAGTCAGTCTGTGAAATTGGTGTATCAACTGTCGCAATCGTTCCAAGCGGTGGCGCGTGGAGGGACGGAATCTTCGGGCGGTGAGCTGAAATATGTGAAACGCTTTGATTGATTTTTTGCGGACGAAGAAACGCAGCCTGAAAACTCACTTTCAGGCTGCGCTATTTTTAACCCCCTACGAAACGCCACCACAAAATCAATCATCGGCAATTCATGGCGTTCCATCAATAAAACTTCCGTCCCTGATTTCGTGTGCCAACGCTGAATATCCACCGCATTCGCCGACACGCACCAAGCCAACAACCCAACTAGAAACCACAATTTATTCATACCAAACTCCAAATCAAATTAAAATGCCGCCTTTTAAACATTCAGGCAGCCTGAAAATGCAAAAATTTATTTTGTTGCGCGGACACGAAGGTTCAGGCAAATCCACCTTCGCCCAAGAAAAAATCGCCCAATTCCAACAAACTTACCCGCAAGCTGAAATTCATCTTATTGATAACGACATTGCCCTAACCAACGAACACGGCGAATACCATTTTGATTTCCCTTCATTTGCCGCCGCCCATCAACAAAACGTTCAACGCCAACAACAAGCCCTGCAAAATGGCAAAATGCAGCCTGAAAAACACATACTTATCATCAACGCCAATCCCAACCAAAAAACCAAAACTTGCCAAACGCAAATTACTGCCGCCCAACAACACGGCTTTGAAACCGAAATTTATCGCCTACACAATTTCTATCCCAATATCCACAACGTAGATGAAACCAGTGTATTACAAAGCTATCTGCGGCTTAACAACAACCCTGTGCAAGGCGAAATTCATGTTCCAGCCATGCAACCGCCAAGCGAACAACAACGTCAAAAGTTAGCACAAATGCAAAACGCAGCCTGAAAGTTGTTGCCCGACTTTTCAGGTTGCCGTAGGTTGGCTTTCTAAGCCGACAATCCCTGTTAATATGGCCTGAAACTGTTGCGTTTCATCAATCTAAAGCGTGGGTATGGCGGCGCAACGCCATGTCAAACGATAAAAATAACGGAATGTGTTTGCAGCCTGAAAATTTAAACCACTTCCACCCCAAACTCAGTCAAACAAGAAACCAACCAAAAAATCGGCAAACCAATCAACGCATTTGGATCATCACTTTCAATTTTTTGCAACAACGCCGCGCCCAGTCCTTCACTTTTCGCTGCGCCAGCGCAATAAATCGCATCAGGCTCACGCGCCAAATAACGGCGAATTTGCGCGTCTGACAATTCACGCATTTGCACGACAGTAGTATCCACATGATGTTTCACGCAGCCTGAAACCGTGTTCAACACACAAACCGCGCTGTAAAACTCAATCCGCTGCCCCGATAATTCCCCCAACATCGCCGCCGCCTTTTCCACCGACATTGGTTTTCCGAGCTGCTTGCTATTGCACCACGCCACTTGGTCAGCCCCAATAATCAAATGTTGCGGATAATGCACAGCCAAAGATTGCGCCTTACCAACCGCCAAACGCAAAGCCGTATCCGCCGCCGATTCGCCAGCCAACGGCGTTTCATCAAACACAGGTTTCGCCGCCACAAAATCCACGCCCAAAGTGCGCAGTTGCTGCTGCCTGAAAACAGAAGTAGAAGCCAAAATAATCGGTAAACTCATCGCAAAAATCCCTGTATAAATAGCGTAAAAATATTGACTACAAAGCAATAAAATTATATCATGCCTCGTTTATGTTAAACCGAATATTGATTGACCCCCAAGCGTTTGCAATCAAACAAGAAAGTTTGCAAGGCAAAGTTTCATTGAACGATTTAGACGAACGTGTTTGGTCGCACGATTTTACCGAATTGTCATCAGAATTAGCGTACACCCTCAAAGGCGGCGTGGATAGATGGCAACGTCCGTTTTTAACGCTCTCACTTTCAGGCTGCTTGCCGTTGCAATGCCAACGCTGCATGAAACCTGTGGATTTTGCGCTAGATGAAAATGTGCGAATTGTTTTGTTTGAAACCGAAGAATCGCTTGATGAAGCCATGCTTGCCGATGAAGAATTGGAAGGCATGCTTTTAGAAGCTGAGTTGGACGTTTTCTCGCTGATTGAAGACCAAATCCTAATGGCTTTGCCGTTTTCTCCCAAGCACGAACAATGTGGCAGCACGGATTTAGATGCCGTAAATCAAGATAAACCCAATCCTTTTGCCGTGTTGGCGGGTTTGAAAAAGTCGGATTAAAATTTTTATTTATTTTATTTTCAGGAGCTTGAAATGGCTGTTCAACAAAACAAAAAATCCCCTTCACGCCGCGGTATGCACCGCTCCCACGATGCTTTGACTGCACCTTCTTTATCAGTTGATGCGGCAACTGGTGAAGTTCATCGCCCACATCACATTTCTCCTAACGGTATGTACCGTGGTCGCAAAGTAATGAAAGCTAAAGGCGAGTAATTATTGCGGTAAGGATTGAAAAAAAGCCAGCGATTGCGCTCTTTGCAATATCGGCTGGCTTTTTTCGCATAGTAAATTTCAGGCTGCGTGAATAAATAGCCTGAAATATAGTTGATTAAAATGAAATTGATATTTTAATCAACTATAATTAGTAGTTGATTGAGGGATAGAGATAATGGTTCAAAAAGTTTGGTATACCTATGATGATGTTCACAAAACTGTGAAACAAATTGCAACGCGTATTCAAGAAGCTGGTGTGCAATATGATGCGATGATTGCTATTGGTGGTGGTGGTTTTATCCCTGCGCGTATGTTGCGTTGCTTTATTGATGTGCCGATTTATGCGGTAACAACTGCTTATTATTTGAATGAAGAAGGTGGTCAGACTGATGATTCTGTGAAGAAAATCCAATGGCTTGACCCAATTCCTAAAGAATTGATTGGTAAGAACGTTTTAGTGGTTGATGAAGTGGATGATAGCCGCGTAACCATGGAATTTGTGCTGAACGAGTTGATTAAAGATGGTTTTGGCAAAATTGGCGTGGCGGTGATTCACAATAAATTAAAACCAAAAAAAGGCAAAATGCCTGAGGGAATTGCGTATTTCAGCGGTGTAGAAATTGAGGATTGGTGGATTAACTATCCTTGGGACGCTGAAGATATTGACGCGCATAACCGTCGTGCGGCTGCTGGTGTTCAAGAAGAATAATAACGATACTTTTCAGGCTGCCTGAGTGTTCAGGCAGCCTGAAATTGTTTGTGCTGTGATACAATTTGTCTAGTGCAATAATACTATAACAAGGATTGGATATGATAACGCTTTCTGTCGATGCAATGGGCGGCGATGAAGGTTTAACGGTTACTGCGCCTGCGGTGGCGCGTTTTTTGCAAAATCAAGCAGACGTGCGCCTGATTATGGTGGGCGATAGCGCACAAATTCAGGCTGCGTTGGCAAAAGAAAACGTGCCAATGGAACGCGTAGAAATCGTGCATGCAAGCGAAGTGGTGGGCATGGACGAATCGCCGCAGCACGCGTTGAAAAACAAAAAAGATTCATCCATGCGCGTGGCGATTCAGCAAGTGAAAGAAGGCAAAGCGCAAGCGGCGGTTTCGGCTGGCAACACGGGGGCTTTAATGGCAACTGCACGTTTTGTCTTGAAAACGCTGGCTGGCATTGACCGCCCTGCGATTGCAAAATTTATGCCTGCAGCAAAAGGGCATCAAACGCTGGTGTTGGATTTGGGCGCAAACGTGGATTGCACACCTGAACAGTTGCTGCAATTTGCCGTAATGGGTGGGCAACTGGTTCGCGCATTGCAGCCTGAAAACGCCAATCCGAAAATTGGTCTGCTGAACATTGGCACGGAAGACATCAAAGGCACGGAAACGGTAAAACAGACGTTTACGCTGCTGCGTGAAAGCAACTTGAATTTTATCGGCAATGTAGAAGCGAACACGATTTTTGACACGGAAGCTGATGTGATTGTGGCAGACGGTTTCACGGGCAATGTGGTGCTAAAAACCGTTGAAGGTACAATCCGTTTTGCTGGTGGCATGATTAAGCAAGAATTTACGCGCAACGTGTTCACAAAACTTAGCGCGTTGGCAGCGTTGCCTGTGCTGAAAAGTTTCAAACGCCGTTTAGACCCACGCCGTTACAATGGCGCGATTTTCTTAGGACTGCACGGTGTGGTCGTGAAAAGCCACGGCGGTACGGACAAAATTGGTTTCATGTACGCGCTGGAAGAAGCGTATCACGAAGCGCAGGCGAACAGTATCGCCAAAATTGAACAGGGCATTGCGGCTCAGTTGAACAAATCAGAATAACAAACTTTCAGGCTGCTTGATATTTTCAGGCAGCCTGAAAAATTTTGTCCACATCATAAATTCCTGCTATAAAATACTTTCCCCATATCCACAAAGGAACACACCATGCAATTCTCTAACTTCGGCAACAAATTCACTCAAAAAAGCGGCATTTTGCAACTCATGGACGATCTTGGTACCGCACTCAACAGCGACCGCCCCATCAACATGCTCGGCGGCGGCAACCCAGCGCGAATCCCCGAAGTCAATCAAGCCTACCAAAAAACACTCGAACAAATCGTGGCAAACGGCGCAGGCGTAGAAAGTGTCGGCAACTATTCCACTCCACAAGGCGACACCAAATTCATCAGCGCATTAGTTGATTTCTTTAACCGCGAATACAACTGGGGCTTAACCAGCGACAACATCGCCCTAACCAACGGTTCACAAAACGCCTTTTTCTACCTGTTCAACCTATTCGGCGGCAAATTCGCAGACAGCGACAAAGCCATTTTGCTGCCCCTTGCGCCCGAATACATCGGCTACGCAGACGTACACGTTGAAGGCAAACACTTCATTTCCGTGCCGCCCAAAATGGAAGATGTGCAGCACGAAGGACAAGACGGTTTCTACAAATACCGCGTGGATTTTGACGCATTAGAAAACCTGCCCGAATTGCAAAACGGCAAAATCGGCGCAATCTGTTGCTCACGCCCAACTAACCCCACAGGCAACGTTCTCACAGACGACGAAATGGCGCGCCTAGACGCACTCGCGCAAAAACACAATATTCCGCTGATTATCGACAACGCCTACGGCATGCCGTTCCCCAATATCATTTACAGCGACGTAACGCTCACATGGCACAGCAACATCATTCTCTGTTTCAGCCTATCCAAAATCGGTTTACCGGGGGTACGCACAGGTATCATCGTTGCCGCGCCCGAAGTCGTGCAAGCCATTAGCAGCCTGAATGCCATTGTGAACCTCGCCCCAACCCGTTTCGGCGGCGCGATTGCCACACCATTATTGCAAGATAGCAGCCTGAAAAACTTGGCAGACAACGCTATTCAACCGTTTTACAAAAAACAAGCTGCGCTTGCCGTTTCCCTGTTGAAACAAGAATTTCAAGATTATTCTGTGAAAATCCACAAACCCGAAGGCGCGATTTTCCTGTGGGTATGGTTTGAAGGCTTGCCGATTACATCGCAAGAATTGTATGAACGACTGAAAGCCAAAGGCACGCTGATTATCCCAAGCGAGCATTTCTTTGTGGGGCTGGATACAAAAAACTATCGCCACGCCCACGAGTGCATTCGCATGAGCATTGCCCAGCCTGATGAAACGCTGCAAAAAGGCATTGCCACCATTGGCGAAGTCGTGCGCGAAGTGTATGACGCAGCGAAGTAAATTTCCGCGAGACCTGTAGGTCGGCGCATTTATGCCCGACAAAATTACCCTGTTTTTGAGCCATTTTGCACAGCGTTCAAAAGTCGGGCATAAATGCACCGACCTACTTATTTAATCCAAAATAAAAATGCAGCCTGAAAACCCATTTTCAGGCCGCAAATCATTAACCAAAAAACACAAACCATGACCTTACAAATCCAAATCCTCCCCGTAACCCCATTCCGCCAAAACTGCACCCTCATTTGGGACGATGAAATCAAAGACGCAATCTTAACAGACGTAGGTGGCGACATTGATTACATCATGCCCGAAATCGAAAAACGCAGCCTGAAACTTAATGCCGTCTGGCTCACGCACGGACACCTAGACCACGCAGGCGGCGTTCCCATGTTGCTAGAGCGCGTAAATGTTCCTGTGATTGGTCCACACCAAGATGATTTATTTTTGCTCGAATCGCTGCCTGAAACCACAACTGCCTATAAATTCCCCGTTTGCCCCACATTCGTGCCAACGCGCTGGCTCAACGAAGGAGAACAGCTCACGGTCGGCAATTACACGTTTGATGTATTGCACATTCCCGGCCACACACCTGGCCAAGTTGTGTTTTACTGCGCCGCCGCAGAATTGCTGATTGCTGGCGACGTGCTGTTTTACGAAAGCATTGGGCGCACCGATTTTCCGCGCGGCAATCATCAAGATTTGCTGGAAAATATCGCCAAAAAACTCTACACGCTGCCTGAAAATACATTAGTCGTTCCCGGTCATGGCAGAACCACCACTATTGGGCATGAAAAGCAATACAACCCGTATGTCCGAGCATAAAAAAAGCAGCCTGAAACGTTTTCAGGCTGCTTTTTGTGTGGATTACTCCACAATTTTCCATTTACCTTTAGTTTTGGTAATGCGAATGTCTTTGCTGAACATTTCGCCATTTTGCGTGTATTCAATCCCGCAAGTAAACACACTTTTCTCCAGTACAGAGCCACTGGTACGGCGGCAATTGTTCACAATTTCTATATCAGAAACTTTATTAAATTCCAAATTAGATTGCGTAATCGCTTTTTCTACTGTGCCTTTCATAGGAGGGAAAGGCGTAACATCATGTTTCACATAATAGTCATAGCCAAAATATGCGACTACTGCTATCACAACGGTTTCTTTACTGATACCTAGCATCATTTACTCCTTAAATTATTCCGCTTTGAATACAGAAGTATCCGTTTGCACTTTTTCCATTTCAGGCAAAGCCGTCGTCGCTTTTGCTGCTTCGTCCGCTTCCGCTTGCAAACGCTTTTTCTCGTTCAAATATTGATTGATTTGTTGCACCAATTCTTGCGTGCCGTCATGCGTTAATGCGCTGATTTTAAACAATCTTGGCGTTTCCATATCAAACGTAAAACGGTCATCAGGCGCAGGATAATCCCAACCAATCGCATTCAAGAAATCCGCCGTGCGTTGTTCCGCTTCTTCATCGTCCAACATATCCAATTTATTCAACACCAGCCAACGCGGTTTATCGTACAAATCTTCATCGTATTTACGCAATTCGTGAATTAACGCCAACGCTTCGCCAGCCGTGTCGGTTTCTTCGTCAAACGGTGCCAAATCCACAACGTGCAACAACAAACCCGTGCGCGACAAATGTTTCAAAAAGCGATGCCCCAAACCTGCGCCTTCTGCCGCGCCTTCAATCAAGCCCGGGATATCCGCCATTACAAAACTATTGTTTTCGTCCATACGAACCACGCCCAAATTCGGGTGCAAAGTCGTGAATGGATAATCCGCCACTTTCGGACGTGCTGCGGAAACGGCACGAATCAACGTAGATTTGCCTGCATTCGGCATACCCAACAAACCCACGTCTGCCAATACTTTTAGCTCTAATTGCAAAGTGCGTTGTTCGCCGTCTTCGCCTGGCGTAGATTGTTTCGGCGCACGGTTTACCGATGATTTGAAATGGATATTGCCCAAACCGCCTTTGCCGCCTTTCGCCACGCACACGCGTTGCCCGTGGAAAGTCAAATCCGCCACAATTTCATCGGTGTCCACATCGCGGATTAACGTGCCGACTGGCATATGCAATTCGATATCGTCCGCGCCTGCACCGTAGCGGTCTGCGCCGTGTCCTTTTTCGCCATTTTTCGCTTGATAGCGTTTCACGAAACGGTATTCCACCAGCGTGTTTACGTTTTCATCGGCAACCGCCCACACGCTGCCGCCGCGTCCGCCGTCGCCGCCGTCTGGGCCGCCACGAGGTACGAATTTTTCACGGCGGAAACTGGCTGCACCGTTGCCGCCTTTGCCACCGACTACTTCAATTTTTGCTTCGTCAATAAATTTCATTTGTTTTTTGCTTTCAAAAATAGGGTTTCAGGCAGCCTGAAAATGGTTATTTCAGGCTGCCTGAAAAGATAGAATAATCGCGCGTATTATAAAGGACGATACTTGTTTGTGCTTGATTTTGTGAAAATTATTGTGGCAACCTGAAAATGGGGATTTTAGCTCTGCGTGATTTACAACATTTTGTTGTAAATGTTGAGAAAAAACTTGATAAATTGGGTGGTATCTTTAATAATTGTAAAAGTTTCATTTTAATGACAATATCATTTTTTTTATTTATCCAAGAATTGGAAGTAAACATGAGTAAAAATATAGTTTTATTGGCAATGGCGATGGCTACAGCATTATCTGCGTGTGGTTCTAGCGGTGGGGGTTCAGCTTTGAGCGCGACAAACACTACGTCTTCTAATTTGGGTGTGAAAACCAATAACAATAATTCTTCTAAAACAGAAACAACAAACGAAAACACGACTAATACCACAAAGGTAACGTTTTCACCTGTGTTAGATGTGGCAGCTATTAAAACAAGTATGAAAGAAGCTGCCGACGCTGCAGCAAAAGCAGAGTTATATAGAGTACCTAAAACTATCGTTTCTTCTGCAGAAAGTTTAACTATTGATTTAATTGATACCAAAAATCAAACCAAAACTTATTTAACAGATAGTAATATTGAGCTGAAAGATTATCTACCGAAGAATGAAGTAACAGATGTAACGATGAAAATCAAACATACATTAACTTATAACGGTTATGATAAAGAAGATAAGGAAGTTCAAGATTCTTACCGTCGAGACCTCACTCAAACTGTACGTGCTTATAATCAAGATTACTCTACTGTGATTGGTTATGATACGACCAACGATGATTTTGCTACATTTAATAGTAGTAAAGATACTAGTGTAAAAAAAGTTAATAAAACAAGCTATTCTGATAAATTGATGGATACTTATGATGTGGTTGGTTCATCTATTAAAACAGCTGCATTGCCAACTAGTGGCTCTTATACCTATTCAGGTAAAGCATTCACAGCCACTGACAAAGATGGTGTGTTGAGCTATACAGTAGACTTTGATAAAAAATCAGGTAAAGGTTCTATTACAGGTATCGACACAACTGGCACGATTACTTTGGAAGAAGGCAAAATCGGTTCTTATACACACAAAACCACAACTTCTTCTGGTATCGGTGAAACTCAAGCAACTACAGCTAAGGGTATTGTAGGCACTTACACCGTAGGTTTCTTCGGTCCAAATGCTGAAGAAGTGGCTGGTACTGCCAACTTTAAAGGTTTGGAACACGTTGGTTTTGGCGGCAAACGCTAATTTATCTTGCGTCTTTTTTCAGGCTGCTTGAAATGGTTTTTCAGGCAGCCTGAAAATTTTTAAATCTATGGAATATTTCAAATGAATACACATCATCTCTTCTTATTATTGTTGGCTGCGAGCTTATCAGCAAATGCAGCAGATGATGAAGACTTGCCCACTTCCGCCACTGCCAAACGCAAAGAAAACAACACGGTGGAAACCATCCCCATTGCCAAAGCTGCCACAGCCACGCATAACGACCCACAAGTATTTCAGCAGCCGTTTGATGATGTGAACACGCAAGAAGAATATGAATTAAAACCGTTGCCCAATTTGCCAAAAAACGATTTAGCAGACGTGCAACAGGAATATGAATTGCAGCCGTTGCCGAATCCAGCGAAAAAAGATGTTATCCCTGAATTAACACAGCCTGAAGCATCGCAGCCTGAAAACCAACAAACCAGCACACAACAATTAGACGACCAAATCAACCAAGCGTTAGTCGCCAAAAAATGGGACGAGCTGGAAAAACTATTGGCAGTAGAACAGCAAGCAGGACAAGACGAAACGCTGCGAGCTTATGCCAAAGGCGCACTATTGCGTCAAAAACAAGAATATCCACAGGCAATCGCAGAATATCGCAAAGTAGTCGCCGCGCAGCCTGAATTGGGCTATCCGCGTTTAGACTTGGGCATCATGTTGTTTGAAAACAAGCAATTCCGTGAAGCCAAAGCCGAATTAACCGAAGCCAAAGCGCGTATCAATCCAGAAGCAAGAGCGCAAAAAATCGTCGATGCGTATTTAGAAGGTATGGAAAAAGAGCAAAGCTGGCAGCCGAATATGGGCTTACAATACACGCAAACCGATAATGTGAACAACGCATCGGATAGCGTAGAACTGTTTTATAACGGCAGACGTTTTGTGAAAGATACCGATGCCTTACCAAAGTCAGCGCACGGTTTCAACTACAATCTGGGACTGGAAAAAGACACCAACTTAGCAGGCAACCATTATGCACGAGTGAGCATAAACGGCAGCGGCGTACATTATTGGGATAACTCGGATTACGATGAAAACTCGTTGCAATTGAGTGCAGGTTATCGCTACCAAAGCTGGCGTTACCAACTCGGCTTCTCGCCATTTTTCGCGCAAAACTGGCTCGGCGGTGAACGCTATAATCAACGCTTTGGCGTAACCAGCAATTATCGTTATCGCTTTAATCCGAAGTGGTCGATTTCCGCCGCGCATACCTATTTTAATACGCGTTACCGCAGCGATAATGTCGCCAAATATTACAACGGCTACAACAACAATGTGGGCTTAACGCTGATGTGGAACCCAACGCCAAGATGGTTGCTGTTTGGTGGCGTGAATGCCAGCCATGACAAGCTAAAAGACAAAGCCGAAAGCTCAAAACGCGCAGGCTTCACCAGTGGCGTGGTGTACGATAACCAAAAATGGGGTGCACGAACCAACTTCAATTTTGCCAACCGCCGTTTCCAAGATGCGCACTTCTTGTATGGCAGTCATCGTGCAGACAAAGAGTACCAAATCAGCGCAGCCGTATGGCATCACAAATTAACGTGGCACGGCATCACGCCACGTTTGAACTATCGCTATTTGAAAATTGATAGCAATATGCCAGCACTCTATTCACGCAAAAACGGCGAATGGTTTATCAGCGCGGAAAAAATTTTCCATTAAGGTTTCAAGGTTTTATAATTCGCCATTCTCGTTTTCAGGCTGCTTTTTCAAGCAGCCTTGCTCTTTTGTCCAAATCTTCGATTTGGGTATAAAAGAGTATGCCGCAAGGCAGTAAAATCTTTTTTTCAACTCAAACTAGGTCAAAAAAATGTCTAGAAACGCAGAAGAGCTAAACGGCGTAACGCTGCTTGGCAACCAAAAGACGCAATATCCCACCGATTACGCGCCCGAAATGTTGGAATCGTTTGACAACAAACACCCAACGAATGACTACTTCGTCAAATTTGTATGCCCTGAATTTACTAGCCTTTGCCCGATTACAGGTCAGCCCGATTTCGCCACCATCACCATTCGCTACATTCCCGATGTAAAAATGGTTGAAAGCAAATCGCTGAAACTGTATCTATTCAGCTTCCGCAATCACGGCGATTTTCACGAAGACTGTGTAAACATCATCATGAAAGATTTAATCAAGCTGATGAATCCAAAATACATTGAAGTGTATGGCGACTTCACTCCGCGTGGTGGCATTTCCATTATGCCTTTTGCCAACTACGGTCGTGAAAACACCCCATTTGAGCAAATGGCGCGTGAACGCTTGTTCAAACACGAAATGCAGTAATTTTCAGGCTGCAATTTGATTAACCACGCGGTTCGTAAACCTCCCGCGCTAACAAAACTAAGGAAAACTATGCAAACTTATTTATTTACAGACAAACAAAAATCCAAAGCACTGTTCTGGCTCGTTTTATTCCACATTCTCGTGATTACATCGAGCAACTATCTGGTGCAATTCCCGTTTTCAATCACCTTGCCAAACGGTTTTGAAGTGCATTCCACTTGGGGCGCACTCACATTCCCATTCATCTTTTTGGCGACCGACTTAACCGTCCGCATTTTCGGCAAACCACTGGCACGACGCATTATTTTCTTCGTCATGTTCCCAGCCTTAATTATTTCGTACGCACTCTCCGTGCTGTTTGCCGAAGGACAATGGACAGGTTGGCAATCACTCACCACATTCAGCATGTTTGTGTTTCGCATTGCCTTGGCAAGTTTTTCCGCTTATCTGTTCGGGCAAATCATGGATATTTTCGTATTCAATAAATTACGCAGCCTGAAATCGTGGTGGATTGCGCCAACCGCTTCCATGTTTATGGGCAACGCCATGGATACCATTATCTTCTTCTTTGTCGCGTTTTACGCCAGCAGCGACTCATTTATGGCAGCCAACTGGACGCACATCGCTTTTGTTGATTACCTGTTTAAACTCGTGATTTGCATGGGCTTGTTCTTGCCAGCTTACGGCGTGTTGCTCAACATGATTATGAAAAAATTATCGCAATTTGTGCAAACGCAGCAATTGACTGCTGTTGAGCAGAATTAAAATACAAAAAGCAGCCTGAAAATATTTTCAGGCTGCTTTTTTCAGGCTGCAATTTTTAATCTTTTTGGTATAGTGAATTCACTTCAAACTAGTACAGCGTTACCAACACCCTTATGTACCACGCGTACACGACGGGCGTTGTCGCCTTGTCCTAATTTGAATTGAATCCACTATATTAGGTAAGGTTTATCATTGTCCATTTTGAATTTACTGAACAACAAAAAAGGCAAGGATAAATCTTGTCCCTACCAAGCGGCAGTTTTGCAAAATTTGCAGCCTGAAAATGTCGGGTATAAATGCGCCGACCTACGTTTTCAGGCTGCTTTTTTTACTCTTCTTTGTCTTCATCTTTATCTGCCAATACTTTCAGGCAGCCTGAAAGATTGGCGAAGAGATTTTCTGTGAGCCGTTGGAAGACTTCGCTGGTGTAAGGTGGGTCTTCGTCTGTGTTGCGCCCGTAGATGAGTTTGACTTCGGGATAGTCTTCTTGGGCGAAGCCGTTGTAGCCGTTGTGATAGGCTTTTTGGGCGGCGGACTGGGCAGTTTCCCATGTGGCTTTTTCTTTGGTGTATAGGGCGGTGGCGGCGGCTAAATTGACGCGTGGGAAAAAGGGTAATGGGTGGCTTTGTCCTGCTTGGTAGGCGATGAGCCATTGGGACAGGGTGTCTTGGGCGGTTTGTTGGTCTATTGGGGGCAGGCTGTAGCTTTCTTGTAAACTGAGATAGTGGGTTTGTCGGTTGGTGGGGCTGTTGTCTGGGGTGGCTGCGTTGTAGATGAGATGACGCAGCAGTAGTTCGATTTTGTCGGTGTGTTGTAGTTTGCCGTGGGCGTTTCTTTCGTTGAGAAATTGGCTGGCGTATAGGATTTGTCCGTCTTGGTGGTTGTGGGTGAGGTGGTAAGTCAGTACGCCGAGTAATTCGCCGCTTTGCTCTGCTTGGGCTGGGCTGCTGATAAGATGCTTGGGCAGGGCGATGGCGCGTGTTTGGTATTCTTGACGCACGAGTTCGCCTAGCTTGCCTGTGGGCAGTTGGCTTTGGGCGGCTAGGGTTTGGGCGAGCTGGCTGTAGTCTTGGTTTTGTAGTCGGGCGCGTGTGTAGGCATCGGCGAGCTGGCGGGGCTGGTCGGGCAAGAAGGGTTCTTGGGTTTGTTGGGTGCTTTGGGTGTAGGGGTTGCTCCAGTTGAGTTGGTTGTTGAGCCAGTGGCGTAGGGGGTTGCGCCAGTAGTGCAGGAAGGTTTTTTGGTCGGTTTTTTGGGCTGGCGGTGGGTTTTCAGGCTGCGTTGGATTGATGAATGGCTTGGGTTGGGGTTGTGGGTGGTTTAGGGCGTGGGCGTAGTCTTGCCGTGCGCTGTGTAGTTTGGGGTTGGCGGTGTAGTATTGGCGTGAGAAGGGTTGTAAGGGGTGTTGGGTAAGCCATTGTTGTTTTAGGTCTTTTGGGGCTTGGTTGCTTAGGGCGGACAGGGTGTCGATGAGTTCGCCGATGAGGGTGGAGGGGGCGCGTTCTTCGTCTGTGCGGATGTCTTTGCCGATGTAGGATAGGTATAACACGCTTCGGGCGGACATGAGTGCTTCTAAAAATAGGTAGCGGTCGTCGTCGCGACGGGCGCGGTCGCCTTTTTGGGGGTATCGGGCGATGAGGTCGAATGGGGCGGCTTTGGTGTTGCGTGGGAAGTCGCCGTCATTCAGCCCGAGTAGGCAGATGACTTGGAAGGGCAGGCTGCGCATGGGTACCATGCTGCAAAAGGTAATGCCGCCGCGCAAAAACCCTTTTTCGTCTTGGCTGCTGAGAAAGCGGACGATGTGTTGTAGGGCGATTTCTTGGGGTAGGGCTTGGTTATAGTTGGCGGTGGTGGTTTCGTTTTGCCATTGGGTGAGGGCGGTTTCGAGTTGTTGTAGGGCGGCGTGGTCTTCTTGGGTTTGTGGGGTGAGTAGGTTTGTGGTGAGGCTGCGGATTCGGTTGCTCCATTCTTGGGCAGTGGTGCTTTGTTGCCATTGGTGTTTGGTTTGGGCGAGTAGGCGGACGAGGGCGGCTAACTTGCTGTAAACGGGAATGTGGTCTGGGTGGCTGCTGTGGGGGGCGATGTTTTGCCAGAGTGGGTTTTGGGTGTTTTCAGGCAGCATGAAGCCTAGGATGAGTCGGTCTAATCCTTGTTGCCATGTGAATAGGTTGTGGGTGTCGCCGTGTTGTGCGCGTTCTTGTGCGTCGCTGCCCCATTTGATGTTGAGTTTGTTTACGGTGTCGTGAATCAGGGGTAGGTCTTCGCGGTTGATTTGGTGGTGGGCTAGGATAAGTGGGTTGTCTAATAGGGCGAGGAGTTTGTCGGCTTCAAGGCGGCTGTTGAGTAGCTCTAGGGTTTGTTCTAGTGCGTCTAACAGGGGTTGGCGGTGGCTGAGTTTAACGTCAGACAGGGTAAATGGTAGGGCTGGGCTGCCGTTGGTTTGTTCGCTGAATATGGCTTTGATATAGGGGGCGTAGGGTTCAATATGGGGGGTGAGAACGGCAATGTCGCTGGGTTGCCATTCTGGGTGTTGGTTGAGTAGGTCTAGAAGTTGGTCTTTGAGGATTTGGAGTTCTCGTAGGGGACTGTGTGCGCTGTGGATTTGTAGGCTGTTGTCGGCATTGAGCTGGACGATTGGGCGCGTTTGTGCTGTGGCAGCCTGAAATTGTTGCTTCCATTGAGGTTTAGTGGGGAAGATGTGTTGTTCTAGGTAGTGTTGGTGTTGGTTTAGCCAGCCTGCTTTGTGTGCGTCTTCGGGCAGGACTTGGGTTTGGATTTGGTGTTGTATGCTGTGTAATAGGCTGTGGGATTGGGGTTCTTCGTTGTAGGTGTCGATGTCTAGCTGCACTTGTGCTTCGGCGAGTTCGTTGAAGAAGTCGCGCCCTTGTTTGCCGAGTGAGGCGAGTAGGGGGTGTCCTTGTATGCTTAAATCGGCTTCGTCGCCGAGTTTTAGGATTTGGGTGGGTTCGAGTATGTTGCCCCAGTATTGATTGCTTGGGTTTAGGGCGAGTATGTGGACTTCGCGGTGTAGGGCGAGTTGTTCTAATAGTTTGAAGTGCATGGGGGCAAGCGTGGCGATGCCGAACACGAAGTAGCGTTTGGCTAGGTGGGGCATGGCGTTGGCTTGGGCGAGTGTGTCCATGAGCGTGTGCCATATTTGGACACGGTGGGGGATATTTTGATTGGTTTGGTCTAAATATCGCCAGATTTGGGCTTGCCATGTTTGGTCGCTGTCGTTTTTCAGGCTGTTAATGGTTTGGTTGTTTGCCCATGCTTCTATCCATTCGGGTCGGTAAACAAGGTATTGGTCGAATACGTCTGCGAGTTGCCCTGCGAGTTGGTAGGCGGCGTATGCGCCGTTGTTTAGGTAGCTTTGTAGGACTTCTTTTGCAGCCTGAAAATCGGGGCTGGTGTGAAATTCGTTGGATTGGAATAGGTCGAGCAGTCGCCAGCGCATAACTTCTGATGCGAATGGGCTGAGTTCGGGGATATTGGGCATGGCTTGGCGCATGAGTTGCCATGCGAAACCTGCGGGTAGACTGAATTTTAGGTTTGCTGCAATGCCTGTGTGTTGGGCGAGATATTGGCTGATATAGCGGCGCATGCCTTGACTTTGGACGATGATTTGTTCGCTGGCAAATGGGTTGCTTAATGGGGCTGTGGTGTGGAGTTGGGTGAGTAATTCGGCGAGGTCTTCTAGGCGGTTGGATTGGTATAGGTGGAGCATGGTGAGTATCCGTTTAAATTTGTTTTCAGGCTGCGTTTTGGTATACGACAGAATTTTTTGTTATGTACTGGAAATTTGAATGAATTATATAGTGAAATAGGCATGAAAAACCCACGCTGTTTTCCAACGTGGGTTTTATTTTTCAGGCTGCATCAAGATTTTTGTTGAGCCAATTTAGCGTTTACTTCACGAATGCGTTTTTCTTCACCGAAAGCAACAATGGTCAATAACACGATACCTAAAACCAATGCGGCATAGAACACGGTAAATACGTCTTGCCAACCGTGCAATACATGACCGAACACTTCCAAGCCATTTTTCTTAGGGTCTGCAATTGCAGCCACGCCGACTTTAGCCATTGAGTCGCCAAACAGATAACCGAATGTGCCAGTCATGCCGTTAGCAACAGAAATACCTTTTTTCGGTACGAAGCCAACCAATGAAATACCAATCAACAGTTGTGGGCCAAAAATCAAAGCGCCTAACAAGAACAATGAAGCGTTTACCATGAATACGCTGGTTGCGTGGCGGTACATATAAACTGCACCGAAAATCGCTAACAAGCAACCCACTGCAACCGCAGCACGGCGACCATTTGCTTTATCAGAGATGTAGCCCCAGCTCATACTTGCCAACACAGCACCAAACTCAAAATAAGCGATGGTGTTTACTGCATCTGATTTGCTGAAGTGCAAGGCTTCGGTTACGTATAATGGTGCCCAGTTATCAATACCAATGCGGACGATGTAAACGAATACGTTAGCAAAACACAGCATCCAAATCCAAGGGTTAGTCAGCACGAATTTTTTAAATGCTGGCCACATTGGCATTTCGTCTGCTTCTTTGTTTTCTTCTTCAACAGGTTCTTCAAAAATTTCTTCGCAGCGATTCCAGCCTAATTCTTCAGGGTCGTCTTTACCGATGAATAAAGTAACGATGCCGACAATCAAAGCAATCACAGCAGGGAAAATAAACATACCGTACACATTGCCATTAAACAGCAAGTTTGCACCCCACAAAGCCAAACCACCTGCCAATGCACCACCAATGTTGTGCGACATATTCCAGAAGCCTAAATAGCGACCACGTTCTTGACGAGGTGCCCAGCGAGAAATCGTAGAATAAGAAGCAGGACCACCAGCAGATTGGAGCACGCCACTTAAGCCCCACAGAGCCATCAATAAGCCGATTGGTGTGCCTGTGCTACTGAACAAGATACCCATAATCAAAACGCAGATGGAAGAACCAATCAGCATGCAAGAAACGGATTTTTTCGTGTTTTTATCACTGATGTAGTAACCAACGGCGGTTTTACCTAAGCCGTATGTGATGCTGAATGCCAAGCCAATCACACCTAATTCTGTGGTGGAGAAGCCCAGTTGCTCTTTCATCATTGGCTGAGCGGCTTTGAAGTTATTGCGGATTAAATACATACACATGTATGTAATAAATACCACCAAAAACGCTTTCAAAAACTCACGTAGCCACATTCGGCGTTGTTCTGAAATCGGAATACCTTTGTTCGGTATCTTGTTGATAGATAAAAAGTTAGCCATTTTGTGAAGCCTCTTCTTTGTTGAAATGAGTTGTAATTTTACTCCCTAATAAAAAGTAATGTAAAAAGAAATTTACATATGGTTTTCAATCTCATAAGTAGAAAGAACTAGTGAAACAATAGATTAGCAATTCTAAAGATATGAAAAAACTATTAAATGTAAAGAAGTCTTGAAATATTCCCAGTAAAGCCTTATCTTACGCGCACTATTAACTCTAACAGTAAAAGGAATACGCCATGAGCGAAAAAGTAGTACACGTTACAGACACAACATTTGAAGCAGAAGTATTGAATTCATCACTGCCAGTGGTATTGGATTTCTGGGCACCATGGTGCGGCCCTTGCAAAATGATTGCTCCAGTTTTGGACCAATTGGCTGAAGAAATGGACGGTAAAGTAAAAATCGCTAAAATCAATGTTGATGATAACCAAGCGATTCCAGCACAATTTGGTGTACGCGGCATTCCCACTTTAATCGTGTTTAAAGATGGTAAAAGCGTCGCGACTAAAGTAGGTGCTTTGGCAAAAAATCAATTGGAAGCATTTATCAACGCGTCAATCGCGTAATATACAAAACGCAGCCTGAAAAAGTTTTTCAGGCTGCGTTTTTATTGCTATGTAGGGTGTGTCACGCGCACCATTTTTAACTATTCATTCAGTAAATGACCATTCTCGTCCCAGCTACGAATGGAGATGATTTCATCATTTTGATAGGTGCGTTCCGTGCGGCGATGCCCAGAATCATACCATTCTGTCATCACGCCTGTGCGTTTGCCGTTTGGGTAATCCAGTTCCGAAGTTAAATTGCCGTTTTCGTCCCAAGAAAGCGCGTGGGTGATGGCACCATGTTCCATTTCTGTTTCCGATTGCAGCGCACCATTGCGAAACCACGTTTTAACTGTGCCGTGTTCCACATCATTCACAAAATGTTTTTCACTGCGGCGTTGCCCGTTGTTGTACCAAGCTGTTCCCGTGCCTTTGATTTTGCCGTTGTCGTAAAACAATTCTTCGGATTTTTGCCCATTGGGAAACCAGCGCGTCCAAGTGCCGTCTGGCACGCCGTTTTTAAATGCGCCACTGATTTTTTTATTACCGTTATCGTAAAACTTTAGGATTTCACCGTCTGGATAATTGGCAAATGAAGCCTGAAAACTGATAAGCAAGCTGAAGAATAGGGTAATGCGTGAGAATAAAGATTTCATATTTATTTCCTGAATACGCAATTAACCGCACCTTCCGAAAAAGGTGCGGTTTAAAAATTGGCGCGGTGGACGGGGCTCGAACCCGCGACCACTGGCGTGACAGGCCAGTACTCTAACCAACTGAGCTACCACCGCGCAGGTTGCTTAATAAATCAAACAGCCAAAAAAATGGTGGGTGATGACGGAGTCGAACCGCCGACATTCTGCTTGTAAGGCAGACGCTCTACCAACTGAGCTAATCACCCATTCTGTTTCGCGTTATCTACGAAAGACGTTATTAAACCAAATTTTGTTTTTTCTGGCAAGTGTTTTGTTGTGATTATTTTGTAACTATTTAAAATTTATCGAAAAATAGTTTTCAGGGTGCCTGAAAAAATCACATAAATGCGAGGAAGAGTAAGCCTAAAAATGCTGGCCCCGCTTGAATTAGAGCGGCGCGACGTTTATCTGGGGCGGTTGCGGCTAAGTAACTGCCTGCTGCGGTGGCGGTGAGCAATGCAGTAAACAGCAAGCCGTTTGCCATGCCGTATAAGTAAACGGTGTTGGCGGCGGTGTGTAGCAAAATGCCTAAAGTGGCAGAAAGAGCTAGGGCAAGGTTATACACGCCCAAATTATTGAAATAGGGTTTCACTTGCAGCAGTTCATGCGCTGGAATGCGGAAGACTTGGCGGAATTTGTCTGTGCCGAATGCGGGAACTTCTAAAAAGAAGATGTAGAAGTGAGTGAGGGCGGTAATGGTGGCAAGGATAAGCGTGAGGATTAACATGTTTAGTCTTTCATCATGTGGTTGAGTTTTTCGGCTTTGGTGTCGAGGTACTTTTGGTTCTCGGGATTGATGCCGACGTGCAACGGTAGGCGTTCAGCAATATTGATGCCGCTTTGTCGCATGGTTTCTAGTTTTTTGGGGTTGTTGGTGAGTAATCGCACGGATTGTACGCCTAAATGGTCGTAAATGTGTTTGGCGATGGTGAAATCGCGTGCGTCCACAGGCAAACCGAGGGCGAGATTGGCTTCTACGGTGTCCATGCCTTGGTCTTGCAGGGCGTAGGCACGGATTTTGTTGAGCAAGCCGATACCGCGTCCTTCTTGGCGAAGGTACACAATCACGCCGCGCCCTGCTTGTTGGACAGCTTTCATGGCGGCTTCTAGCTGTGGACCGCAGTCGCATTTTTGTGAGAATAATGCGTCGCCTGTTAAGCATTCTGAGTGTATGCGGGACAACACGGGTTCGCTGCCTGAAATGTCGCCCATAACGAGGGCAATGTGTTCTTGCCCTGTTCGTGAGTCTTCAAAGCCGTGCATTTGGAAAACGCCGTATTCTGTGGGTAGACGGCAGGCGGTGATGTATTTAATGGGATTTTGGTTCATTGTGTTTGTCTTTTAAATGGTTTTGGCAGCCTGAAAATGGGGTTTCAGGCTGCCTGAAAGGGATTGGCTTATTTTAACGCAAAATTTTGTTTTTCAGGCTGCGTTTTATGCTTCGTCTTCTGCTGTTTCTTGTGGCAAAAGTTGGCTCAACACGGGCAATACGCCCAACGCTAATCCTACCCAATCGGCAATTTCGTTTTCAGGCTGCATTTTGGCGGTTTCAATGTGCAATACGCCGTAAACGATGCCGTCTTCGCCTGCAATGGGTAAGCTGATTTGGCTGACGGCGCGGCGGTTGTGTTCGCCTTTGAGTTCGTCGATTTCCAACCAGCGAGCCACATCTTCGGCGATGTTTGCCCAGCCTGAATTGACGGTACGTGCGGCGAGGTATTGCCATGCGTTGTCTTCGTTTACTGGGATAAGGGTTTCAATGGGTTTGCCTGTTTGGGCGAGGCGGATAAGTTGGTTGCTTTCAGGCTGCCAACCGTATATCACGGCAGTTTGGGCTTTTTGGCGTGTGTTGGTGGAATCGAGTGCCATGAAAAGCTGTTTGAGGGCTTTGGTTTGGCTGGCGATTTCTTGGGGGAGTTGGTCGTGCAGTATCACGCGGTTTTCAATGTGGGCGCGTCCGTTTTGGAGAACGGTTTGGGCGGCGGCGCGTGATATGGCAACTTCGTCTTGGTTGAGTTTGAGGGCTTGGGTTTGTAGATAGTCTTTGATTTGGTTCATGGTTTCGTTTTCCGTTTTTCAGGCTGCATGATATGGGGGTGTTGGCGTGGAATATCAAGGTTTAATGCGTTTCGCCCCATTCTTCGCGCACTTGTTTGGCAGCCTGAAAATAATCCCACAGGGCTTGGGCGTTGTCGTTTTTCAGGCTGCGTTCCAAATAGTCTAATTGCTGTTTTTGCGCGGCAATGAGTTGCAGCAAACTATCGCGGTTGACTAGGGCGATGTCGCGCCACATATCGGGGCTGCTGGCGGCGATGCGCGTGAAGTCGCGAAAGCCGCTGCCTGCGAAGCCTAAGTAACGTGCGCCGTTGGGGTCGTCTAGCATTTGGTGAACGTAGGCGAACGCGAGCAAATGGGGGAAGTGGGACACGGCAGCGAAGATTTGGTCGTGTTCTTGTGCGGTCATTTGGTGGACGTTTGCGCCGACGGTTTGCCAGAGTTCGGCTATGGTTTTCAGGCTGCGTGTGTCTTGTTGCTCGTGTGGGCAGAGAATGAGTTTTTTGTTTTGGTATAAGCCGAATTGGGCGGCTAGTGCGCCGCTGCGGTCTGAGCCTGCTATTGGGTGGGCGGCGACACATTGGGGGTAGTGTTTCGGTAGGTGTTGTTTGAACGCGGCTAGGGCGGATTGTTTGGTGCTGCCTACGTCGCTGATGATGATGTTTTCTGGCAGCATGGGAGCGAGGGTGGCGCAGATTTTGGGCAGGGTGGCGACGGGCGTGGCGATGAGTACAAGGTCGCTGTGTTGCACGGATTCGGGGGTAATTTGGGTGTGGGCGATGTCTATCACGCGGCGTTCGATGGCGCGTTCTAGGTTGGTGGGGTCTAGGTCGATGCCGATGATGGTTTGGATGCGCTTTTGGCGTTTGAGGTCTAGCACAAATGAGCCGCCGATTAAGCCGACGCCGATTAGGGTGATTTGGTTTAGGGTCATGGGGGTGAAGTGAGTGATTTTGTGGGGTTATTATAGTTTGAAAGGCCGCCTGAAAAAATGTGAAATTTTAATTTGTATAAAATTTTATACATAAATTTATTTATGATTGGGGCTTATGATGAATGGAAATTAATAAAAAAGATTTGTCTGGATGGGTAATACTCAGGATATAGGAAAATCATTTCCAGATAGTATAAAAGTAAAATTTGGTCATGATGTGTACCTAATACAACATGGACAAAAACCAAAGAATTTCAAAACGATGTGCAATTTAGGTTCTGGTATCTTGGGACTTCGGCAATCTGATGAGACAGGCACATATCGTATAGTTTTATGTTACAAAGTTTAAAAATAAGGGTGGTGTCCTGAAAAGTGTGCTGTAAAACTAAACAATGCCAAAATGAATATCAAAGAAAGCCAAATCAAAAACTTTCTTGTGATAAAACATACTTTTAGAAAAGCAACACGTTTTTCTAAACGCTCGCCTTACTTTGTGCCGTAAACGACAGTTATTACCCTCAATGCCAACTGTGTGTTGCTTACCAACTAGATGCCATTCTTCATTTGAAAAGACATTTAAAAATGCAGCCCAGTCGTCGGTCGCAATTCTGTCATAGGTTACACGCAACTCTTTCAAACGCCGTTTGAGTGCTCGCGCTGTTGCTAAATCGCGCTTACCCCAAACGTAAGCGACAATTTCGCCACTTTCTCTGTGATAGGCATAGACTAGCCACACTTTATTAGACTTGTTACCGACAAATGTCCAAAACTCGTCTATTTCAAGTGTAGAGTAATGTTTTTGTTTAGGAAATGGCTCAAACTCATGGCGTTTTAAGGCAGCCTGAACTTTGTCTTTGCTGTAACCCGTAATTGCTGCAATATCGCGAATGCCACAACCTCTAACGGTCATTCTCCAAACCTGTTCATCAGCTTTGGAATGACAACCCTTATAGGTAAGGTTATGGTCGCCAATAAAATTACGGCAGCAATCTTTACAAAAATACTTTTGTTTACGATTGCCAGAGTAGCCATTTTTCTTTATATTTTGTCCTTGGCAGCGAGGACATTTCAGAGTTATTTGTATTTTCACACATTCAATAATACTCTGTTTTCGCTGCTTTTTTATTGCTTATTTTTTACAGCACACTTTTCAGGACACCACCGATTGTTTTTGCTCGCTTTTGCTTAAAAGGTATCAAAGGTGGTTTTAGCACTTCATTTCGCTAAAAGTTGCGCCAGTTGTGGCTTTCCGCAGAGTTAACGCTGTTTTTTGCTGGGTATCAAAGTAGTCACTACCCCATATTTAAAACAAAAATGCAGCCTGAAACATTTCTTTCAGGCTGCATTCCCTATTATTTCTGATTCGCTTTCAAAACCTCAACCAGTTGCTCAGTAGGCAAATAACCGCTTTGCGTTCGACCATTCGGGAACACCAGCGTAGGCGTACCATTGAAACCAAAGCCCTCGCCCAGTTCCATTGTTTCCTGAACGTGATGATTATTGCACTCAGCCACTTTCGGCGGCATTTTGCCCTCACGCATCCAAGCTACCCACGCTTGAGTTGGGTTTGGCTGACACATAATTTGAACTGCCTTGCGCTCCGAATCAGGGTGCAGTGATGTAATCGGCATCATAAAGTTATAAATCGTAACGTCCGTCATCTGCGCAAATTCATGTTCCAAGCGTTTGCAGAACGGGCAATCAGGGTCAGAGAACACCGCCACTTGCAATTTACCATTGCCGCGCACTTCCTTAATAGCATATTGGAACGGCAACGCACTGTAATCAATCGCATTCAACACCGCCTTGCGCTCTTCCGTTAAGCTGCGACCCTCTTTCGTTTCAATCAAATCGCCCACCAACATATAATTGCCTGTCGCGTCCGTGTACGCAATCTGCTTACCGTTTGCCACAATTTCATACAACCCAGCAATCGGCGTACTGCTCACACTTTGGATTTTTAACTTTTGGTCAGCATAACGCGTTTCCAAGTTAGACGTAATCGCCTTCGTCACATCAGCAGGCACATCTTTACCCACTTCCGCCTTAGCTGCAGGTTTAGTAGCCTCCGCTTTCGGCTCACTCGCCGCCATTTTCTCCGTGCCAGCCACCGCCAAATTTTGTTTGCAGCCTGAAAACACAGTCGTCATCGCCAAAGCCAAAAAAACAGTACGAAATTTCATGTAGAACTTACCCAATTCAAAAAATTAAAACGCATAATATACCCAAATAAACAAACAAATAACAATCAAATTTGCACAAATTATCATCAAAAAATCTTTTCACGCAGCCTGAAACCGTGCCACAATTTCAATTTCACATTTTCAGGCAGCCACACATGACCCCCATTCTCGTATTTGACATTGAAACCATACCCGACACCCAATCCATTCGCGTATTAGAACAACTGCCAAGCACCCTCAGCGAAGCCGAAGTTGCCGAATACGCCTTTCAACAACGCCGAGCCAAAACAGGCAGCGACTTCATGCCACACCATTTGCAACGCGTATTAGCTATTTCCTGCTGCCTACGCTGGGGCGACAAAGTTCACATCGGCACACTCGGCAAGACTAACAGCAGCGAAGCCGAAATCATCGCCGAATTTTTCAAACTGATAGACAAATATACACCGCAACTCGTGAGCTGGAACGGCGGCGGTTTTGACCTGCCCGTGCTGCACTATCGCGCACTCGTTCACGGCATTCAGGCAGCCCGTTATTGGGACATGGGCGACGGCGATTTCCGTGACAGCCGCGATTTCAAATACAACAACTACATCAACCGCTATCACAACCGCCACTGCGATTTAATGGACTTGCTCGCCATATATACAGGACGCGCCAACGCTCCATTGGACGACCTTGCCAAAATGTGTGGTTTCCCCGGTAAACTCGGCATGGACGGCAGCCAAGTTTGGCAAGCATTCCAAGACGGCAAAGTACAAGAAATCCGCGATTACTGCGAAACCGATGTCGCCAACACTTATCTCGTGTTCCAACGCTACCGCCTGATGAGCGGCGCAATCACACGCGAAGAATACGAAAGCGAAGTGGAAAAATTGTACGAGTATTTGTTTACTTTGTCTGAAGAAAAAGAACACTGGGGCGCGTTTTTGGACGCTTGGGAATAAATGGCAGGGTGTGCCACACGCACCAAACATCACGCAGCCTGAAAACTCATTTTTCAGGCTGCATTTCTTATTTCACTTCAATCTGTACAGTTTCCCCAGCTTTAACCAACATACCAATTAGCGTATCCACTGTAAACTTACCAATTTTTTAATTCACCACATCAGAAATACGCAGACGACTCACGCCCAAGATTTCTGCTGCTTCTTCTTGCTTTAGCTTATTTTCTTTAATCCAATCGCCCACACTTTGCGACAACATTAATTTGGTTTCAAGTAATAATTGGCTTTCGGCCTTCAATTTTTCTGCCTTTTGTGGCTCAAATCTCAAAAAATATTACTGTCAGCAGGTGTTATATGGCGAATTTTAGTATCAATCATAATTAAGATATTCCAAAGGACTATCTGAGTCTTTAATCATTTAAATAGTTGTTTAATTACTTTTCACTATTTAATTATAAAATCGTTCTTCGATTATTTTTATCAATTTAATAAGAAAATATATTTGATTTATCAAAATTTTTTAACTTCAGAATACCGTTTTCTAATTATTTCAGTATCCTTTTTCGAAGTTCTCCGCGTCTTCTTCTTAAATGCGTGTAAGCAATAAATCTTATTTTGGTAGTGTCCTGAAAAATGTGCTGTAAAAAATAAGCAATAAAAAAGCAGCGAAAACAGAGTATTATTGAATGTGTGAAAATACAAATAACTCTGAAATGTCCTCGCTGCCAAGGACAAAATATAAAGAAAAATGGCTACTCTGGCAATCGTAAACAAAAATATTTTTGCAAAGATTGTTGTCGTAATTTTATTGGCGACCATAACCTTACCTATAAGGGTTGTCATTCCAAAGCTGATGAACAGGTTTGGAGAATGACCGTTAGAGGTTGTGGTATTCGCGATATTGCAGCAATTACGGGTTACAGCAAAGACAAGGTTCAGGCTGCTTTAAAACGCCATGAGTTTGAGCCATTTCCTAAACAAAAACATTACTCTACACTTGAAATAGACGAGTTTTGGACATTTGTCGGTAACAAGTCTAATAAAGTGTGGCTAGTCTATGCCTATCACAGAGAAAGTGGCGAAATTGTCGCTTACGTTTGGGGTAAGCACGATTTAGCAACAGCGCGAGCACTCAAACAGCGTTTAAAAGAATTACGCATAACTTACGACAGAATGGCGACCGACGACTGGGCTGCATTTTTAAATGTCTTTTCAAATGAAGAATGGCATCTAGTTGGTAAGCAACACACAGTTGGCATTGAGGGTAATAACTGTCGTTTACGGCACAAAGTAAGGCGAGCGTTTAGAAAAACGTGTTGCTTTTCTAAAAGTATGTTTTATCACAAGAAAGTTTTTGATTTAGCTTTCTTTGATATTCACTTTGGCATTGTTTAGTTTTACAGCACACTTTTCAGGACACCACCTAGCTGTTGGTGGTGTCCTGAAAAGTGTGCTGTAAAAAATAAGCAATAAAAAAGCAGCGAAAACAGAGTATATTTGAGTGTGTGAAAACAGAAATAACTCTAATTTGTCCTCGCTGCCAAGGACAAAATATAAAGAAAAATGGCTACTCTGGCAATCGTAAACAAAAGTATTTTTGTAAAGATTGCTGCCGTAATTTTATTGGCGACCATAACCTTACCTATAAGGGTTGTCATTCCAAAGCTGATGAACAGGTTTGGAGAATGACCGTTAGAGGTTGTGGCATTCGCGATATTGCAGCAATTACGGGTTACAGCAAAGACAAAGTTCAGGCTGCCTTAAAACGCCATGAGTTTGAGCCATTTCCTAAACAAAAACATTACTCTACACTTGAAATAGACGAGTTTTGGACATTTGTCGGTAACAAGTCTAATAAAGTATGGCTAGTCTATGCCTATCACAGAGAAAGTGGCGAAATTGTCGCTTACGTTTGGGGTAAGCACGATTTAGCAACAGCGCGAGCACTCAAACGGCGTTTGAAAGAGTTGCGTGTAACCTATGACAGAATTGCGACCGACGACTGGGCTGCATTTTTAAATGTCTTTTCAAATGAAGAATGGCATCTAGTTGGTAAGCAACACACAGTTGGCATTGAGGGTAATAACTGTCGTTTACGGCACAAAGTAAGGCGAGCGTTTAGAAAAACGTGTTGTTTTTCTAAAAGTATGTTTTATCACAAGAAAGTTTTTGATTTAGCTTTCTTTGATATTCACTTTGGCATTGTTTAGTTTTACAGCACACTTTTCAGGACACCACCAAAATGTTTTAAGAAGTAGGGGTGGTATAAACGTAGAAAACGGCAACGGCGCACAGAGGTAGATTACCGAGACTATAACCAAACACAATCAGCAACCTACAATCTCAATGTTGCATGGGTAGAAGAGCACGTATCTAATTTGCCTACTCAATTAGGCAATCCAGCAGATGTTACGGGTTTGGTAGCTCCATCTATTCATGGAGCACAACGAAATCAGCAATCAACAGTTGTTTTACCCAACAGCAGCCTATACACCACCCAACCCAATCACCCCGACTACCTTGTAGAAACCGACCCAGCCTTTACCAACTACCGCCAATGGCTAGGTGGCGATTACTTGTTAGCTGCCTTTAACCCAACGAACAAGTACAAACGCCTAGGCGATGGTTACTACGAGCAAAAACTGGTCAATGAACAAATCGCCCGTTTAACGGGCTATCGCCGTTTGGATGGCTATAACAACGATGAAGACCAGTTGAAAGCCTTAATGGACGCAGGCATCACCTTTGCCCGCAGCCAACAACTGGTGCCGGGTGTCGCACTCAGTGCCACACAAGTGGCGCAATTAACCAGCGACATTGTTTGGTTGGAGAACCAAACCGTTACCTTGAAAGACGGCAGCCAACAAACCGTACTCGTGCCCAAAGTGTATGTGGTGGCGCGTAAAGGGGATTTGAATAGCACAGGCAGCCTGATTAGTGCCAATGTGTTGCAATTGAGTGTTGACGACCTTCGCAATGGTGGCACCATTGCGGGGCGTAAGGTGGTGGATTTGCGTGCGCAAAATATTGAACACAGCGGGCAAATCCGTGGTGAAAAAGTCTGGCTAGAAGCGAAAAACCAAATCAATCTGCAAGGTGGCGACATTGCCGCAGGCAAGCTATTGAGTTTGACTGCCGACCAAATCAATGCGAGTAGCACCACTGCGACATCGGGCGACAAACAAAACGGCAACACAGTCGTTGATAAAGTGGCGCGCTTATCCGTGGGCGAGGATGGCAGCGAAGGCGGCATACTCAGCATTCAATCCAAACACGACACTCAGCTCAATGGCGCAGTGGTGCGCAATACCAGTCAAGGCGGTAAAACCCAAATCATCTCCGAACAGGGCAATGTGGATTTGGGCACGGTTGCCACGGAACGCCACGAGAGCTATGGCAGCCTGAATGATAAAAACCACCGTCATGTCCATCAAACCGCCGAAGTGGGCACTGACATTCAAAGCCAAGGCGATTTGCTGGTTAAAGCGGGCAATGACATCAAAATCCGTCAAGGGAATTTAGACAGTGAAAAAGGGCTTACTGCGCTGCAAGCAGGGCACGACATCCAAATCAGCGAAGGCAGAAGCACATTGGATTTGGATGAATCGGTGTACACCACATCCAAAAAATTGCTGTCCAAAAGCAACCAGCTAGATACCTACCAACGGCAACATGATGAAGCGCAGGGCAGCAGTGTAACAGGCAAACTGGTTTACATGGACGCAGGACACGACCTGAATATCGTGGGCAGCGATATTGTTTCCGAACAAAAAGCCCAGCTACACGCAGGACATAATGCGCAACTGACGACAGCGCAAAGCTATTACAACGACCGAGAATCCCATCAAACGAAAAAATCAGGATTGATGGGAACCGGTGGTATTGGCTTTACCATTGGCAGCAAACAAGACCAATTCACGCAAACCTCACAAGTGGTGCAGCAGGTTGGTAGTACAGCAGGCAGCCTGAATGGTGATGCGCTTATTACCGCAGGCAATCAGTACAGCCAAATCGGCAGCACCGTTTCTACGCCCAAAGGGCGCATTACCGTTGATGCCGCCAAAATCAACATCGCCGATGCCAAAAACATCCAAATCGGCGAGAGTGAATACGTTCATCAACAAAAAGGGCTCACCATTGCGCTGAGCACACCGATTACCAATTTAGCGCAACAAGCGATTGATACCGCCAAAAATGCCAAACAAGTGGGGCAAAGCAAAAATGCCCGCGTTAATGCTATGGCAGCCGCCAATACTGCCATGCAAGCCTTTCAAACAGGTCAGGCTGCCAACAAAATCCAAAGTGGCGAAACCAGCCCAACCACCGTCGGTGTTTCTATCACCTATGGAGAGCAGAAAAACCGCCAAACCCGCAACAGCTACCATACAGAAAGCCAAGCCAGCCAAATCCTATCAGGCGTAGGTCCTGCTGTATTGAGTGCGACAGGTCAAGGCAAAGACTCTCAAATCAACATCACAGGTTCTGATGTCATCGGTAAGGGCGGTACCGCCCTTTACGCCGATGGCGCAATCAATCTACAAACTGCCCAAAACACCCACTCCGAGCATAGCCGCAACACGAGCAAAGGCTGGAATGCAGGGGTGAGTGTGAACTTTAACGGCGGCTCACCCTCATTCGGCTTTACCGCAGGCGGCAATAAAGGCAAAGGCTATACCGATGGTGAGCAAACCACCTACCGCCACAGCCATGTCGGCAGTGCAGGCAGTCCTACCGTCATTATGAGCGGTGGAGATACCAACATCAAAGGCGCACAAGTAACAGGCAAAGGCATCACCGTACGCGCTGCCAATCTCAACATAGAAAGCCTACAAGACACCGCCGACTACCACAGCCGCCAACAGAATATCAAAGGGCAAGTAACCGTAGGCTATGGCGCATCCGCATCAGGCGATTACAGCCAAAGCAAAATCAACGCCGAACACCGCAGCGTCAGCGAACAAAGCGGACTGTTTGCAGGCGAAGACGGCTTTGATGTCCAAGTAGGCGGGCATACCCAGCTAACAGGCGGCATCATTACCTCCGCCCAAAGCGCAGAAGCACAAGGCAAAAACCGATTCATCACAGGGACACTGACGACAAGCGACATCAAAAACCACAGCCGATACGAAGGCGAAAGTTTCGGCATTGGCGCAAGTGCGTCCATAAGCGGTAAAACACTGGGGCAAGGAGAACAAAACCATCCGCAAGAAAGTCACTTAAAAACCGTAGCCGATAAAAACGGTACAAGTTCATCTATTGGTTATGGCAATGACAGCGACAGTCAAAGCAGCATCACAAAAAGCGGCATCAACACCCAAAATATCCGCATTACAGATGAAGACAAACAAATCCAACTGACGGGCAAAACGGCACAGGAGACCAAAGCCGACATATACACAAACACAACCAGCGAAACCACGCAACAACATTCAGGCAGCCTGAAGAACGTGTTTGATAAAGAAGCAGTGCAAAGCGAGCTGGATTTACAGGTTCAAGTAACAAAAGAATTTGGTACAGTTGCGCCTAATCTTGTTGCAAATGCATCTGAAAAATTAGGCAATGTTTCAGAATATGAAACCATTGCACTCATTAAAGCAGATGCAGAAAGAACACTTGCTCAAACAAGTGATAAAGCTGAACGCACAAAACTTGTACAAATTATCCAACAAGCAGATGAATATTTAACTGCCAATAAAACCGCTTATGAAACATGGAAAGAAGGCGGCATAGGACGAGCTTTGTTGCAATCAGGCGTTGGTGGGCTGATGACAGGTAATGCAAGTGGTGCATTGGCTGGCGGCACAACATCATTGGCTGCTCCCTATTTAAATGAAGCCGAAGAAAAACTTGGTATAGTAGGAGGAGGGGTATTAAACACAGTTGGAGGCGCAGCGATAGGTTATGTAGTGGGCGGTAATGTTGGTTCTGCTGTGGTGGGTGCAAATGTAGATTGGCATAATCGGCAGTTGCATCCGAGTGAATATAAATTAGCAGAACAATATGCAGATATAGTGGCTTCCCGTCTGAAAATTTCAAGAGAAGAAGCACTTGGGCGAATTATTCGGCATATGCAACGAACCGTAGATTACGCAACAGCTAAAGCGGATAATTTCCGTACTGATGACGCCATTATTTCAATTTTAGGAGCAAACAATTTACCCAAGCAAGATCAACATTACACTAATCCGAACTACAACAAACAATACATTCAAAATTATGTTCGTGATTTCAATTTAGCCAATCAATACAATTATTTTGGGAAAACGCCTACTCAATTAAGGGATTATAAAGTTGGAGTTGTTGTAGATATTGGTAAGGCTGCATTAAATAGCGGTATAAATGCAGTTGAATCAACTGTGAATTTAGCTACTGGAGAGATAGATCCAAATTCATGGGCTTATGTACACATGGGGCGTATAGGTTATACACATCCTGAATATGGGAATGCTCTAGAAAATACAATGACACTTGGTGTCGCAGCGGTTACCGCTGGGCGTGCTGGAACACAAGTAAGAGTGAGAAATATACAACAAACTAAACTTGTTGAAGAGTTAACAGCTAATGGTATCAAGTTTAATCCGAATAATGTAGTTGCTATTACTAAAACAACAGACGGGAAAATTGTTTGGTTAGAAACAGGAAATTCAAGGGCTGGACTAAACCATATTATAGAAAGGCACAGACAGGAATTTTTGAAAAAGGGAATATCTGAATCTGAAATTCCTAATTATTTAATGACTGCAGTTAAAAATGGACAAATTGTAGGTATGCAACGCACAAGACCTATATATGAATTCACCTATAACGGCACAAAACACCGTGTGGCTATTGATATAGGCAATAATGGGTTTATTGTTGGTGCTAATCCAAAAGGAGTAGTTAAATGAAAAAAATAAGATTGTTACTTGAATTTCACTGTTTCCCAGTATGGTTCTATGACGAAAATGATGAAATTATTGAAAACGATTGGTGTGAAAAATTATTACCACGAGAAATTTTATCAGACAATCATCTGAAAGAATTGTGCATTTGGCTAGCAGATGAATTTGATAAATTATATTGTGATGAAATAGGTAATTTCGATTATGAAAAGTTACAAGATGAATTTTCGTTTCAAACAAAGGAAAATGAACAAGAGTTCATTGATAAATTAACAGAATTCAGGACGAAATTCACACAAAAATGTTTTGGTTTTTGTGAGTTACAAGATGATTTACCGAAAATTAAAAACGGTAAAATTGTTTCTTGGCAGTGAGCGTAGCGTGCGCAACTTGTTGCCCACGCTACACAACCACAACCCTTAACCTCTTTTTCAGGCTGCTCATCAATCATCAATATCTTTCCTATTTTTGATATAAACATAATTTTGTATCAATGACCCAATGATTAAAATGAGCTCACAGGAAGCCAATAAATACTGTATATTCAGTCTTTTAATGCCTATCCAAGTGGACTCTAAAGTTAGGTTATACACATCCTGAATATGGGAATGCTCTAGAAAATACAATGACACTTGGTGTCGCTGCGGTTACCGCTGGGCGTGGGGTGAAAAGTGGGAATAAAGCAACAACAGAAAAAACAGTGCAAGTTACAACACCAGTAACTTCAAATGGAACGGCGAATATAGCGACTTATCCTAAACTAAAATCTGATTTAGTTCAGCAAAATTGGGATAATATTGCCAAACAAGACAGTCGATTAAATAGTGCTGTTAATGATTGGAAAAATATGCAACCAAATGGAAAAGGAGAAATTAATTTTGGTATTGGTTCTGCAAGTCATTCTGAAGCTGAAAGGCTTGGAAGAATTTGGGTTGGAGATGGAGCACGATTGGTCAATAATCCTTCGTGCAAGGGTTGTTTGATAAGTGCTGACGGAACTCGTTTATACCGACCGCCTACTACCAAAAAAAACACTCCAACACATCTTAATCCAACAGGAACGCAAGCGAATTTTGTTATTCGAGACCCAAATACAAGAACAACACTAACTAATGGACATTTGAATATAAAATGATTAACCTAGAATTGAAAGCCATCAATCTTTACGATTGTGCCTTTGAAGATTTCGTTCCCGAAATCAAAGACAATTTTTGTGTGGGAATTGATTTAGACATAGGAACTGATGATAGTGATGCTGCAGATATATTTTCTGTTCGCATATGCTCTCCTAAATGGATTTTGCATAATTGTTTCCAAAATCAAAGGGTTAAATGGGGAGTGGGTATGATGATTATGAATGAATTTAATCATTCTGTTATTAAATCGGAAATTGAGAAAATTCTTAAAGAATGTTCAAAAGAAACTTGGGAAAAGTCATTGACTTATTTACTTCGTTTTTTTTCGTGGGAATTTGAAGATTATCAGTGCTAATTAAATCAAAAACAGCGAAACCAAAACTTTTTCGCTGTTTTATTTTTCCATAAACTTTTCAAAATAATCTCGTGCGGTCGTTATTTTGGGTTTATCGAGATTAAGACAAACAAGTTTAATTATCTCTTTGGTAATGTTTCAAGTAACTCTCACAATGCAGCGAGGTCTTCTCAATTATCGCAGACAATGCAAAGACTTGGTGTGCCAAATAATGCTTATGGACACAATCTATTGACTGAACACTTCACAAGTGTTGCACAAAACAATAGCAATATAGTTAGAATTTTTTCTACACAATATGGAAATTTTGAAGTTAGAGAGTCGTTGTTTGCAAGTCCAAGTGGAAAGTTTGTAAAATTTGAAACCACATATCAAGTGTTGCCAAATGGAACAAGAGTGTTTAATACAGTAATTCCCAAAGGGGGACAATAATGTCTGAAAATATGTTACTTAACGCAGATGAGTTAATGTGGTTTTTTGAAAAAGAACCAGTAATTAGCGAAGATGAAAGTTGTGTTATTTTCAAATTAAATGACGGTATCAATAATTTTGAAATTGCCTTTGGATATGCTTTGCCGTATGTATCCATAAAAGTTTTTTCATCTATTGGAATGATTTGCTCATATTATTTAGAGCAAATTATTGAAATGAAAATAAAAAATGATGAGATAAGTGAATATCTTTATGTTGAATTAAAACAAAATAACGATGTTAGTAGTTTTAGCATAAGAATAAAACCACATATCCAAATAAACTTACAATCGCTTTGTAGCTAATAAGCAGTAGCGTGAGCAACTTTTTTGGCATTTACTGCAATAACATTCAGGCAGCCTGAAAAACGTGTTTGACAAAGATAGAGCCAGCGTAGCCTGTACAATTAACGCGAATTGTTAAATGGTAGCAAGCGTAGGGCGGGTACTCGTTGTCCATGCGGTATTAGGAGCAGCCGTTGCAGCAGCAGGGGACAATAACGCGCTTGCAGGAGCATTGAGTGCAGGTGGAGTGGAAGCAGCTGCGCCTTACATCAGTAAATGGTTATATGGCAAAGACAAAGGAAGCGACTTAACGGCAGAAGAGAAAGAAACTGTAACGGCGATTACGAACCTGTTAGGGACGGCTATGGGGGCAGCGGTCGGCAACAGCGCAACAGATGCAGCGCAAGGCAGCCTGAATACGCAAAGTGCGGTGGAGAATAACTGGTTATCTGCTAAACAGTTAATTGAAGTAGATAAAGCATATTTTGCATGTGATACTGATGAAATATGTAAACAAAGGGTAGTTGATGAGGCTAGAATCTTAAATCAAGCACAAGATACCCGTTTAACTTGGGCAAAATTTAAATGCACTACTTTTAGTTCTTGCGATGACCTAAATACTATGGATAAACAATGGGTTTATTCTATTGGTATAAATAATGTTGTTGTGGAGTTACGAAAACATTATCCAAATGCAACTCATCAGCAGTTAATGCAAGTTGCTCAAATGTATGCTGCCGAAGCTGATAGTAGTTATAATCAAGGGACTACTAGATTTATTACAGGTGCTTTGAATGATTCTCCTGCTTTTGGATTAGCTGCATTAGGATTAAAAACCACAGTTAAAGGAGGAATAAATACATTTTTAACAGGTCCAATGTATGGCTCAAAAGCTGCTCAACTTGGAGCTATTGGTAGTGAATCTAGTTTTATTAAAAACATTATTACATCACAAAAAATAGCACCTGATTTGATGATTAAGGGAGTACATTTCAATATAGGACAAATTGAATTAAAAGCCTTACCTAATCATGAAGGTGGAATTATTTTTAAACCTGTTTTTTCTTATTCTAATCCAAATGAAGTAGCGAAAGCCATTGCACAAGCAAACCAAGCCTTAAAAGATGAAAGGTTTAGGACTTTTTTAATAAAACATGCTGAGGCAGGAATACAAATGTCTAAACAAACTAATAATCCTAAAATTTTAGAATTCCAATTTTTGAAAGATGCTTTACAGAGGTCAAGCAATGAAAATATTAAACATAAAAATAGATGATATCTATCAATTTTTAAATGAGGGAAAAATTAAAAATACACTATTTATAAATTCTGATAAAGATAAAGTAATTAGTTTACTTGGAGAAGCTCCAAATTATTTACCACAAAAGAAGAATAATATAGAAATTATGGGATATGGAGCTTTAAATATTTATTTATACAATAATAAAGTTTTTTGTTTTAGCATAAATTATGTTCATAATTATTTAAATAATATTTTTTTTGAAAAGATAGATAAAGTAACAATTTTAAATTATATTAATTTAAATAAGATTACAATCAATAAAGTTGGTATGTTTGATGATATAGAATATTTTGAAATAGATAACAAAAAAATAAAAATAGGCTTTTTAAACGATATTCTAATTTTTATTTCAATTGGAATGTAGCATTGGTACACCTGATAGAATTAAGCATAATTGGGGATTGGTATTGCAGAAATTGGATCAGGCGTGCCAATAATGAACCTAATAGGAGGAAATAAGGTCGCCCCCATTTCTATAAATAAGAGGTAGTGTCCTGAAAAGTATGCTGCCTGAGAAAATGAAAAGGCAGCAAGAACGGAGTATATTTTGATGTGTAAAAACTGAAATAACTCTTTATTATCCTTGCTGCCAAGGCATAAATATACGCAAAAATGGCACAAAAAGCTACGGTAAGCAAAATTATCTTTGCAAAGATTGTCATAGACAATTTGTAGGGGCTATTGACAATTCAAAAAAAGAGGCAAAGGATTTAAGATATTGTTTCCATACAACCATCCTAAACCTTTGCCATGTCCCGAAACACGCTTACAAATGAAACATGGTCAAGACTGTTGCCTATTTTGAAACAGCTTGGCATTTATCGCAAGAAAAATTTACGCAAAACAGTAGAAGGTATCCTGTTTCGCTTACGTACAGGCTGCCAATGGGCTGATATACCTAGTTATTTTGGTAAAGCAAACAGCCTTTACCAAAGTTTCAATCGCTGGTCTAAACGCGGTATTTTTACCAAATTATTTAAACATTTGGCAGATACACCCGATATGGAATGGGTCTTTATGGACGGTAGTCATATCCGTGTTCATCAACACGGCATGGGTAAAAAATCCATTGTGCATCAAGCTGTCGGTAAGAGTATCGGAGGTCATACGTCTAAAATTCATTTAGCGGTTGATGCTTGTGGTAATCCAATTGAATTTATGATTACAGCTGGTAATGTAAATGAGATTGTTGTTGCGCCTGATTTATTGGCACAATTGGACTTAAGTGATAATGAAACCGTGTGTGCTGATAGGGGTTTTGACAGTGATACTTTTCGTCGGTTAATTCATTCTAAACAAAGTAAAGCCAATATTCCATATAAGAAAAATAGAGAACATCTTAATGTGGACACAGATTGGTATTTATATAAAATCAGGCACTTGGTAGAAAATGCTTTTGCACGATTAAAGCATTTTCGTGCGCTGGCAACACGGTACGATAAATTAAAACGTAATTATGAAAGTACCGTGTCATTAGCTTGTGCTTTGATTTGGTTGAAATTATAGCTAAAATGTCATTAGCCCCTAGGAGGCGCAGCGATTGGTGTGCTGACGGGTGGAAGCATGGGTGCGGCGGTTGCTGGGGCGAATGCGGATTGGTTTAATCGCCAGTTGCATCCTGATGAACGTAATTGGATACGCAATCATACGGCTGAATTTGCAGAATTGTTAGGTATAACCCCAGAAGAAGCAGAAAAACGCCTTGCACAGCAAGCAGCAAGACAAACTGATTTGCTTTGGATGCTAACGCTGGAAAAAGTAATAGATGAACCTGCGCAACAATTTTTAGCACAAGCTAAAAACCAATCCTTCGTTAATGAGAACAATAAAAAACAAACCTTTTTTACTACACAAGGCAAACAATTCTTACGTCCAGAATATTTTGCACATGAGGCAAATGGGGATATTGGGTTTTATCGTAAAAACTTAATTTCTAGAAACAATAGCGTTGTTACAACTGGGGCAAAACAATTAGCTCGCAAGTTTGGACAAAAGTTATTGAAGATGCTAAATCAGAATACGATAAGTTTAATCAAGGGCGTATGCGTTATCTTGAAAATGCTGCATCAGCATCGCTTAATACAGCAAAATCAGCTGGCGCATCTGCTGTTAAATCAACATGGAATTGTGTTGCTAATTTTAACAATTGCACAAGGGAGGCAGAGAAGCACGTTAGAGAACACTTTGTAGAAACAGGTAAGGCATTAGGTGCTGGATGGGGTTCGCTGACTGTAAATGATTTGAAATCCATTTACGGTCAAGATGTGCGCGGAGCACAAGCAGGGTTGTGGGCACTTCATGCTGCTGATGGTTTGGCATCAGCAACAGGGGCAGCCAAAGCTTTAAATTTATTGAAAAAAGGCAGTATCCATGCGCCTAATGCACATTTTAGTGGACCACCATCTGGTTCGAAACAGGCGATGGGAGGTTCGATTGGTTTCGTAGACAGAGAGGCAAAAAAACTCATGATATTCCCAAGCCATCTAACATACCTAAAAAACACTTAGAGCCTGGCTCCCCTGAACATAAACAAGCAAGATGGAAAGAGTATCAGGAAAATCCAAATAACAGTAAATGGGATTATGAGAGATGGTCAAAAGTCTATGATGCCAATATAACCAAGGCAAAACATGCCAATCATAGAAGAGATGCATATCATAAAGAAATTGGTTGGGGCGAAACAGAGCAAACGGTTCAGGTAAGAGTTAATGGCACTCTTTATACAAGAAGACATGATATTGCTGATATACCAAACAAAAAAGCGGTTGAACTAAAACGGGTAAACAATATCTTACCGAAGACATCCGCTGGGAATTAGCAAGAGATAGGCAGCTTGTAAAAGATGGTTGGAAAATTGAATGGGCATTTGAAGGTACTGCTTCAAAACCATTGGTCAATGCTTTGAAAGAAGCAGGAATATCAGTGAAATTTATTAACAAGAAATAGGAGCTCAATATGGCTAAAAAAGCAAAAGTAAAAGTAAAAGAAGAACCAACACTATCTGAACTTTGGCGAAGAGAGATAGCTTTTAAATGTTGGTTAAAAGACATTCCTAATATTCTAGATGGCTTTATCTCTAGGATGCCGAAAGAAGTTGCAGATAAACTGGATTTTTCGATGGAGTCGCTGGATGTTGTTGAAAAATACTTATTAGATAATTATGAAAATAACAAACAGATTATGTTTGAAGAACCATTTTATATCTTAGAAGGCTATGCTGTTTATGTTGGTGAGACTTTTAGAAAAATTATTGCTAGCCATGACCCACATATGTGCTGGCAATTAATGCTAGAAGAGGATAATGTATATTATAGCCTTCCTATTTTAGATGGTTATAATATTATAGACTGTCCATTAACCATGGTTACTGCTAGTTTAGATAGAAGAACTGGGATTTATATATCTTCAATACTGAACTCTGTTTTAGAAAGATATTCTCAATATAATTAAATAATTTCAGCAAGGCAGCCTGAAACATTTGCAAAATCTAAAACACAACAAGGAATAGCCAACCTTTCTATCATTCTCGCCAAAGAAGCAGGAATATCAGTGAAATTTATTAACAAGCAATAGGGGCTAATGACATTTTAGCTATAATTTCAACCAAATCAAAGCACAAGCTAATGACACGGTACTTTCATAATTACGTTTTAATTTATCGTACCGTGTTGCCAGCGCACGAAAATGCTTTAATCGTGCAAAAGCATTTTCTACCAAGTGCCTGATTTTATATAAATACCAATCTGTGTCCACATTAAGATGTTCTCTATTTTTCTTATATGGAATATTGGCTTTACTTTGTTTAGAATGAATTAACCGACGAAAAGTATCACTGTCAAAACCCCTATCAGCACACACGGTTTCATTATCACTTAAGTCCAATTGTGCCAATAAATCAGGCGCAACAACAATCTCATTTACATTACCAGCTGTAATCATAAATTCAATTGGATTACCACAAGCATCAACCGCTAAATGAATTTTAGACGTATGACCTCCGATACTCTTACCGACAGCTTGATGCACAATGGATTTTTTACCCATGCCGTGTTGATGAACACGGATATGACTACCGTCCATAAAGACCCATTCCATATCGGGTGTATCTGCCAAATGTTTAAATAATTTGGTAAAAATACCGCGTTTAGACCAGCGATTGAAACTTTGGTAAAGGCTGTTTGCTTTACCAAAATAACTAGGTATATCAGCCCATTGGCAGCCTGTACGTAAGCGAAACAGGATACCTTCTACTGTTTTGCGTAAATTTTTCTTGCGATAAATGCCAAGCTGTTTCAAAATGGGCAACAGTCTTGACCATGTTTCATTTGTAAGCGTGTTTCGGGACATGGCAAAGGTTTAGGATGGTTGTGTGGAAACAATATCTTAAATCCTTTGCCTCTTTTTTTGAATTGTCAATAGCCCCTAGGAGCTAAATATGGATAAAAAAGCAAAAGTAGAAGTAAAAAAAGAACCAACACTATCTGAACTTTGGCAAATTGTGGATAATAGCCCAGTTTCACAAAGTGGTTTTCAAGCGGTTGTACCGTTTGGGAAATTGATGTCCTTGTTACCTAAATCATTAAAGCACGGCATTCCTGCTTTTTATGTTTACTGTGTTTTAAACGCAGCCTGAAACTTCTGCGTCCCATCAACCGTCCACAGCACAATCCAATCATGCCGTTCAGCTGCGCAAATCGGCAAATACACCTTGTCTGCCAACCAAAGCCCATTCGCTTGGCGCACCAAATCAAAGCGGTTAAAGCCCATATCCATGCCCGTCATCTGAAATGACACGGAAATTTGCTGCACATTCGCAGGTACGTTTTCTGCCACAATCTGAAACGGCGTGTTGTGATTGCGCACACCTTGCAGCCTGAAAACAGCTTGTTGCAAAAACGGGCAACCTTGTTTTGCGACTTCACACGCAGCCTGAACACGCGCGGCAGGTTGCTGGGCTTGCTGCTGATTTTGCCAATGAACTGCCGCCCATTTCACGCCAGCAAATCCCAGCAAACAGGTGGCAATCAACCATTTTGGCTGAAATTTCATTTTTCAGGCTGCCAATTATGCGGTTAAAGCGGCTTTCAAGGCTTTGTTCACTTCGCCCATATCTGCTTTGCCAGCCAAACGGGTTTTCAACACGCCCATCACTTTGCCCATGTCGCCCATGCCTGCCGCGCCTGTTTCGGCAATGGCTTTGGCAACTTCTGCCGCAATTGCGTCCGCAGAGAGCATTTCTGGCAAATAGCATTGTAAGACGGCGACTTCGGCTAGTTCTTTTTCGGCTAAATCTTCGCGGTTAGCATCGGTGTAGATTTTTGCGCTGTCTTTGCGTTGCTTAATCATTTTCATGATGATGGCGGTAACTTTTTCATCGTCCACTTCGGCGCGGTTGTCCACTTCAAACTGCTTGATTTCGGTGTTAATCAGGCGGATTGTGGATAAAGTTACGCTGTCTTTGGCTTTCATGGCGGTTTTCATGTCGGCGGTTAATTGGGCTTTTAGAGTCATGATATTTTTTCCTGTTGTGATAAAAGAAGGAAATTCTACGCTGAAAACGGCGGTATTCCAAACACAAAAAACACCGTTTGTGAAAAACGGTGTTTTTGAAATGTGCCTAAAAATTAGTACATTTTAGGAGGCAAAGTTTGGCTGCGTAAACGTTTTTGCAAGCGTTTAACAGCAGCAGCTTTTTTGCGTTTGCGTTCAGTTGTTGGTTTTTCGTATGCTTCGCGAGCGCGCAACTCAGTCAGCAAGCCAGTTTTTTCAATTGAGCGTTTGAAGCGGCGCATTGCTACTTCGAATGGTTCGTTTTCTTTAACACGAATAGAAGGCATGTTTAAAATCCTTAAAAAAATAATAAAAATAAAAACGGCAGTTTTCAGGCTGCCTGAAAGTGATATTTTTTTGTTTCGCAAAAGGTTTGCTGAAACGGGCAAAATATCAGCCCGATGATGTAAACATCACCCCCTAACCCGCAACGCGTGTATTTTGCCGCGCTGTAAAAATATTTTCAGCCGTTCGGTTAAACGGCTGCGTTAAAATATGAAATCGGGCGAAATTATGGCAGCGCAGGGGATTTTTGTCAAACAAAATAATGGTTTCGTGCGGATTTTCAGGTACAATTTTGTTTTTAACTATTATTAGAATAATGATGATGAATACGCCACGAGTAACTCAAATTGAACGTCCAAAATTGGTTTTGCCAAACGGTGCTGATAAATTGTTGTTGCATTCTTGCTGTGCGCCTTGCAGCGGGGAAGTGATGGAAGCGTTGTTGGCAAGCGGTATTGATTACACGATTTATTTTTACAACCCAAATATTCATCCGTTAAAGGAATATGAAATTCGCAAAAACGAGAATATTCGTTTTGCGGAAGAACATGGCGTGCCATTTATTGACGCGGATTATGATGTGGATAACTGGTTTGAACGTGCGAAAGGCATGGAATACGAACCTGAACGCGGTATTCGTTGCACGATGTGTTTTGATATGCGTTTTGAGCGTACGGCTTTGTATGCGCATGAAAATGGTTTTAAGGTGATTTCGAGCAGCTTGGGGATTTCGCGTTGGAAGAATATGGTGCAAATCAATGATTGCGGACACCGTGCGGCGAGCCATTATCCTGATATGGCTTATTGGGATTTTAACTGGCGCAAGGGCGGCGGTTCGGCGCGTATGATTGAAATCAGTAAGCGTGAGCATTTTTATCAACAGGAATATTGCGGTTGTGCGTATTCTTTGCGTGATACGAATGCTTGGCGTAGAGAGAAGGGGCGTGAGCCAATTAAGATTGGTGTGAAGTATTATGGCGACGATGACGAAGAATAATTAGAAAAGCAGCCTGAAAAATGTTTTCAGGCTGCTTTTTTATTTTCAGGCTGCTAGTCCATTAAATACTTCAAAATATGTTGGAAACGTTTTGTGTGTACATTTTGGGTCGTTAATGGTAACGGGTACGCCGAGCAGCGAAACCAATGAGAAACACATCGCCATTCTGTGGTCATCGTAAGTGTCAATTTCAGCGTTTGCGATGAGTTGCGCGGGCGGTGTGATGTGGATTGCTTCGGGTTCTTCGGTAACAGTCGCGCCGACTTTGCGCAATTCGTTTGCCATGGCGGCAATGCGGTCGGTTTCTTTCACGCGCCACGAGCCGATATTGCGAATGCTGCACGGCTTGCCCGTCGCTAACGCCACCACCGCCAACGTCATTGCCGCGTCGGGAATGTGATTTGCGTCCAAATCAAACGGCAATACCGCCTGATTTTCTGCGCGTGAAACTTCAATAAAATCATCGTCCCACAGCACCGTTGCGCCGATTTTTTCCAATTCACGCGCAAACGCCACGTCGCCTTGAATCGCGTTTTTGCCTAAACCTGTTACGCGAACTGGGCTGCCTGAAAGCAAACCAGCCGCCAAGAAATAACTCGCGCTAGAAGCGTCGCCTTCCACGTTCACAATTTCGGGCGCATGGTATTTCACATTTTCAGGCAGCCTGAAAATTTGATAATCCTGATTATCTACATTGACGCCAAATTGTTTCATTAAATTCAACGTAATATCAATATAAGGTTTGGAAATCAATTCGCCTTGAACGTGAATTTCAAACGTTTCGCCAGTCAAAGGTAACGCCATGAGCAGCGCGGTTAAAAATTGGCTAGACACATTGCCTTTAATTGGGATTTGGCGGACTTGCTTGTCTGCGTAATCATGGATTTGCAAAGGCGGATAACCGTCATTACCCAAATAATCCACGTCTGCACCAGCAATTCGCAGCGCATCAACCAAATCGCCAATCGGACGCTCGTGCATACGCGGTACGCCGTGCAAATGGTATTCGCCGCCCAAAATCGCCAAAGCGGCAGTAAGTGGGCGAAATGCTGTGCCTGCGTTGCCCAAAAATAAATCGGCTTGTTTATTTGGAAATTTGCTGCTTTGTCCGTGAACTTTCAGGCTGCCTGAAGCGGTTTTTTCTAGCGGAATGCCTAATTTTTCAAGAGCTTCTAGCATTCGGTTGGTATCGTCTGATTTCAGCAGCGAACGGATTTCGCAAGTGTTGTCGGACAACGCAGCGAGCAGCAAAGTGCGGTTGCTGATGCTTTTTGACCCAGGCAGCGCAACGGTGTTGTGTCTTTTCAGGCTGCGTGGTTGTAATGTGATAAATTCTGACATTTTATTTCATTTTGTTTGTTTAATTTGAAATTTAATTGTGTTTATTTTGTTTACGGGATTAGTTTGATAAACAAAATGCTAAGAATGATTATAAACGGAATTTGTTTTTAACGCAGCCTGAAAATACAAACTTTTCAGGCTGCGTTATAATTTACGTTTATTTCTATCACGAAAGTACAAAATGAAAGACCAGAATAATTTGTGTTGGCTAGACATGGAAATGACGGGGCTGAACCCTGAAACGGATAAAATCATTGAAGTGGCGATGATTATCACGGACAAGGATTTGAATGTGTTGGCGCAATCGGAAGTTTTTGCGATTCATCAGAGCGATGAAGTGCTGAACGCAATGGACGAGTGGTGTACAACAACCCACGCGCGTACGGGTTTGACTGAACGTGTGAAACAATCGAAGTACACGGAAACGGACGTTGAGCAGAAATTATTGGATTTTATGGGCGAATGGCTGCCTGAAAAAGCCACGCCGATGTGCGGCAACACAATCCATCAAGACCGCCGTTTTATGGTAAAATATATGCCGCGTTTGGAGGCGTTTTTCCATTATCGTAATTTGGATGTTTCCACGCTGAAAGAGTTGGCACGACGCTGGAATCCTGCGGTTTACAAGGGGATTGTGAAAAAGGGTTCGCATAAGGCGTTAGACGATATTTTGGAGAGCATTGAGGAATTGCGCCATTATCGTGAAACTTTTTTGAAATTGCCTGAATAAAAGCATAAAAAGCAGCCTGAAAATGTTTTCAGGCTGCTTTTTGGTGGAATGTATTTTTAAAAAAGCTGCTTAAAAATAAGCAGACAGCGAGACTTAAATTTAATAGTTAATCTATTGTTTAAAATAAATATTATTTCTCAAAGTTTGTAAAATACCCCCAAAAATACCCCCATTGCATTTAAGTCAGGCTATTTTTTGCTGCCATGTTGCATAAATCCCACTTAATACCGCTTTATTCCGAATAGTCCCATTTGTATTTTATTGCATATTACGGCATTAGCAGCCTGAATGGTGTTTTTCTGCCATAGGGCAAAATTTCAGGCTGCCAAAGCTCAAAGAAGTATATTTTCAACGTACAAGTTAAGCAAAAAACGGTTTTTTAGTGGTTATGTGGTTATGAATGACCTATCTTGTTGTTTATTATGATGAAGTTCATAACCAGTAAAGATATGTTAATGGTTATGCGGTGGTTATGGGGTGTTTTCTTTACATTGTAAGCTGTTGATTTTAATTTAATAACCACTGCATAACCACTCAATAACCACTATTCTAACCACAGTGGTTATGAATTATTTTTTTTTCTTTCAATAAGATAAAGTGTTAATAACCACTATAACCACTAAAAACGCATTTTTCACTTTTTGACAGAGTGCATTTTTTTAGGCTGCCTGAAAATAAAAAAAGGCGCAAATCATTGATTATTTGCGCCTTGTTGGTTTGAGTTATTCTAAATTGTCGGGGTTTTCGGGCGGAATTGAGTTAGAAAGCACATAGAACCGCCCATTTTGAAAGCGTTGCATTTTCCATCTTTTTCCGTTCTTTTTTAGCCAACCTATGCCGTGTAAAACTAGACAGCCTTTCAGTACGTCTTTCCCTTGCAAGATTTCATCTTCAAATACTTTGGGAATAACCCAATATTCGTCTAGCTCTGTTTGTGATGTTTTTCTATATCCTGCGTGTTCGTTGCTGGTTATTTCGCTGTTCCAACTGGCAAAACGCGGCGAATGTGCGTAAAGCTGCATAAAGGTAATGGCGTTTTCTATGATTTGGCGGTCTTCTTGTTTGCCTACGCCATTGAGTGCTAACCAGTCGTCAAAGCATTGCTTAATCCCTACCATGCCAACGCCTTGCGCTAATCCTGTAATGCTGCCTGAGAGTTCCAATGCGGCGGCTACTAGGGCAAATCGCTTGGCTACGCGCCGCGCTTGTCCGTCTAGGCTGGGTAAGGATTGCATAAAGGCGTTTTGCGCGGCTTGTATGCGTTCAGGTGGGATTTGTGCTAATTGCTTAATCCATTCGCGCCCTGCCGTTCCGTATTGCTTGGCGGTGGCAGTTTGTAGGTGTTCCGATAAATCCGCGCCGTTGCTGAAATCGTGCAAGTGTTCGTAAATGCCGTATTGTTTGGCGGCTGGTATGCTTGGCAGCCTTACGGCTTGCCCTGCTTCCCATTTTTCGGCGGCGGCTTTCATGTAGGCGTTTAGGCTGTATTCGCCTGTTGAAAACAGTAATACGCGCCATTCTTGGCTTGTTCTGTTGCTGCCGTCTTTTGCGCCCTGAATTTTGCTTTTGCCGTTAATCACGCTATACGCGGTTTTGCTAATGGTTTTGGGGTGTGCTTCGCCTATTTCATCAAGAACCAGTAAACCGTCATTTCGGGCTAGGGCGGCATTGGAAAAGCCTAAATCTGTACCACGCCACGTCATTTTTAGGGCTTGTGGATTACCAAACACGCTTAACGCTACTAGGGCGGCGGTGGTTTTGCCGTCCGAACTATCGCCGTAGATATGAAAGCCGCCGTTCTGCTCGCCTACCATTGCCAACAATGGGGCGGCTAGGGCTGTTCCAATGGCTAACAGTAGGCGGCTGTTTCCGCTCGCGTATTGTGCTACGTTGTCTTGCCATTCTTTCAGGCTGCCTGAAACGGTGTAGGCGGTGTTTTGGCTGGTGTCGCCGTTGTAGATAATCCGCTCTGCTTTTTTGCTGTTTGGGTTGTGGATAATTTCGCCGTTTGGCAATACATACGTGCCGTTCTGCCAGCCACATTTTTCGGTAACGGTGTAGGGCGTGTGTAATCCGTTTGTTTGTAGGTAATCTGCCAGCAATTCGCGTTTGCGCCGCCCTGAATGTACGGTAATGCCATTTTTTAACAGGGCTTGCCAGTTTTGCCCAATTTCTGCCATAGGTAGGGCGGCGGTTTTGGTTTGCTTGGTCAGGCAATCGCGCCATTCAATAATGCGGTAATGGTTGCCGTCTGTATCACGTCCGCGCCCAATCAGTTCAATGCTATCTGAAAGGCGTAAGGGCGGTTTTTCGTATGTTTCGCCGTCTTTGCCTGTTTCTACGGCAATGTAAAACACGCCTGTTTTATCGCATTTGTAGCGCGGTTTGAGGCTCACTTCTTCAAATTGGTTAATGCTCAATATTGCCATTTTGTCTAATCCTGTTTAATTCGTCCAATGCGTCAAATCCGATGTTTTCAGGCTGCCATATATGCGCCTGAATGTGGTTTTTGACTGCGCTTAATGCTAGGCTTTGAGCGGCTTTGATACCTGCGCCGTTTGGATCGTTATCCGCTACGATAAACAGCTCTTTCACGCTGGGCGGTGGTTGAAAATATTGCAAGCCGTAGCAGCTCAACGCCGCCGCGCTGGGTAAGTCAAACAATTCACGCGCTGCAAGGGCGGTTTCTATGCCTTCCGCTACAATTAGCTGCCCTTGTGGGTTGGGTGTGGATAAGTGAACCGCCGCGCCTTTCAGGCTGCCTGAAAAGCGGCTTTTCATCTTTTTAGCTGGTAGTGGTTCGTTGGTTTGGGGGTGTAGCGCATTCAATTTGTGCCATTGGTTCGCATGATTACCCTGTAAATAGGTTAGGTGTACGCCTTGCAGTTCGCCGTTTGGCGTTGTGATTGCGCCAATCATGCAAGGCAACACGCCTAACAATAAGGGGCGGTTTTCAATGGATTGCGCCCAATATTCCAACATAGCAAAGCGGATATTTTTCAGCGTTTGCACGTTTGGCGATAAGCCGCGCTGTTGCAAGTAAAGGCTTGCTGGGTCATTGGCGGTTAATGGCTTGGTTTGCTGCCACAAGCGCAATAAGGCGGCTTGTTGGTCTTTGGGCGGTGGTGTTGTTTCAGGCTGCCTTTTGGTGCGTGATAAAGGCGCGTGTGTGGCGTTATTCATGCCTAACACATTTGCCACACGCGCCACGCTTTCGCTAAACGTGCAGCCAAAGACTAGCATAATCAAATCAAAGCCGCTGCCGCTTTCGGGTGTGCAGTGATTACAGATAAAGCCGCCGTTCCCTTGAAAGTCGGTGTATCTGAAACGGTCTTTGCCGCCGCAACTGGGGCAAGACTGGTGCTTGCCATTCAGTAATTTGGGGTCAATGCCTAAACTGGCATGAATACCGTGCCAACGGTCATGCGCTGCCGCTTTCACGTCTTGAACGCTAGGGCGGTTATTTTGCGTTTTCATTGCGTTTGTCCTTTGGATAGGCAAACACATTGCCGCGTATTGCAATGCGGTTTCTAGTCGGTCAGAACGTGGTTAGAAACGATTTCAGGCAGCCTGAAACCGATTGCACATTAGCAATGGGTTTGCAGCCTGAAAATTATTTACAATTCCAGTTCAATGACTGTTCTAACAAAGTGGCGGCAAAATGCAGCGTATTGAAAAGCTGTTCTTCACGTTTGTCGTTGCCGTGTGAAAAACATGCCAAAGCTGCCAACATATCGGCTACGCGCTCAATTTGCAGATAAGCTGTTTCATTGAGTTCGTAAATGTCTTTTTTACCGTTATGAAAACATTGGGGAATATCAGAAGAAATCGGCGTTTGTGCCTGTTTAGAAGTTGTCATATTGATACCTTTTCTATTGTGGTTTAATGCCGCTTTCCGTTCTCACGCGGTGGGCGGCTGGCAAAAGGGCAAAGAGTGAGAAACTGGCACAATAGAACCAGTGGACAAAAGTCCGCTTTGCCCCCTGCCAACCATAGTCAGAAAAAGGTAAAACAAGGGTAATGCAAAATAAAAACCGCTTAGCAATCGGGCTATCGTGTAGCTCTGTTGCTCGTTGGCGGCTATTTGCCTATTGTATTCAGCTTCTCACGGCTGGCTGCTTGATTGAAAGCAACGCTGCCATTATTTACCCTTGTTTGTGTTATTGTCAAGAATTTTCTACAGTCAGGCGGCTAATTTCTGCAATGGCGGCGTTGATTTCGTTTAGTTTGGTTTGCTGCTCTGCTAGCTCTGCTGTTAAATCGGCTATGCGTTCGCGGCGTTCTGCTAGGCGTGGTAGGTCGTCATTGCCCCATTTTGTGCCTAGGTGTTTGTCAATCGCTGACATTACTTTCTCGTGAATACGGTCAGGGAATAGCCACACCATTAAATCAATGCCGTCATCTTTGAATTGTGATTGTGAAAATGGATTGTATTCAAAGTTAAATCCGTGTAATAGCCATTTAAAACAATCATCTAACTCTTTAAAACTGCGTTTATTAGCTGGCAAAATGGCTGGGAAAATTGCTCCTTGTTCACGCTCGTGCATTAAACTTTTGATTAGTTTTAATTCGCTGTTTTTGCCGTATTCTTCAATGCTTTCTTTCAGCAACACGCCAAAATCTTCGCGGCAAACTGGCATATTATTTAAGCGGTTAATTTCTTGATTTAATTTTACAATTTCGTTTTCTGTTTCATTGCGCTGCGTGGTTAATGTGTTCAATTCTTTTGAAACTTGTGCTAGCAAAGATTGAATAATTTTAGGTTTTGTCATGGTGCTTTTTCCTTATGCAAATGCTTTCATTCGTTGAACGGTGGCTAATGCGTTTTCGTAAGTACCGCCGTATTGGCTTTGGTAATCCAAAATTTCACGGTGTAATTTGTGATTGTTTGGGTCTTGGTCTTCGGTATCGCTTTCGGCAAAGTTTGCGCGGTCTTGTTCACGCAATAGGGCGCGCACCGCGTCAATGTATTTGCTGCCGTGTTGGGCTTGGTGTGCTAATGCGGCGGCGTGTAGGCTTTCGCTGTCATTGCTGTAATCTACGGTATTTAATGGGCTGGAAAACATAATTAAATCCTTGTGTTCTGAAAAATTGAGCGCTTCCATATTTTTAACGGCTGGATTGTTCAAAAAGGCGATGTGGTCTAAATTAAAGCCGTCTTTGAGAATTTTAAAACCTGCTGAAACGGCTCTAAATGCGCCTTTGCGTACTAAATCGCGCAATTTGGGCGTAACGTAGGCATGGGCGTATAACTTGCCGTTTGAAAGCTCTACTTTGTTCACTAAACCTAACGGCTCGCCTGTGTGTTGTGCTGTTTGCGCTGGGTGGTAAAGGTAAAGCGGTGCGCGGTTTTCAGTGCGCTGGTTGTATTCGTCTGCTACTTTTTGCAAATCGCTATCTGTGTAGGTTTTAATCATGCCGTTTGAACTTTTATGCGTTCCTGCACGGAAAAACTGAAAACGTTTGAGTTCTAAATCCATGTTTTTTAATCCTTGTTATTTTGTTTCAAAATGGCGTAAACACGTTGTAAAGAAATGCGGTGTTTTTTGGCTAATTCGCCGTGTGAATAGCTCCCTGTTTCAAAGTCGGCAATCAAGGCTAACCGTCGTTCTTCCGCGTTATTTTTCGCGCCTGTTTTGAAGTAAACCAGTTGCCCTGCAAAGGTTTCATTGATTTTGTTTGCTACGGATAACGCGGCGGCGGCTACGATATTAGGGGGCAATCCACGCTCTGCTAAAGTGTGGCTTACACTTTCTTCAATCACAGCTAAAACTTCATCACTTGCAATCGTTCCCATGTTTAAACCCCTGTATCAATCGTTAAAGTTTCACTTGCGCCGCCTTGAATAATGGTTAATCCGTCAATAGGGCGCTTAATAGCGGTGGGTTCTTTCAGAATGGCAGTTTTGTCCAATTCTTCACGAGTGCGGATAAAATGATTCAGCTTGCGGCGTTTCAGTGCAGCAATAATGGCAGCTGTATCGCCTGTAATTTCTACTTTGGCGCGGTTCTTTTGCCATTTCAGGCAGCCTGAACCGATTTTTACGCTTTTCACTTTGCCGTTTTCGGTCAATTCTTCGCGGTGTGCGTTGGCATAGTCGGCAATAGCGGTGCGAATGGTGTTCATTTCAGCTTCAAGCGGTTCAATACTGGCGGCGTGTTTGTTTTCCAGTTCTGCTACTTTGGCGCAATGTTTGTTTTCTAGCTCTGCTTTGCGTTTTTCTAGTTTGGCAAGGGCGGTTAATGCGGTGGTTAAGGTTTTGTGTTGTTTCATGGTTTTGCTGCCTTTCTTTGGTCTGCTTTCAGTTGAATGAATTGATGAATTTCACTTGCAAGCCAACCTGTTGCGTTGGCTGAAACTTTGAACGGCTGGGGAAAATCGGGGTCGTATAAATGGCTTTTGGCGTTGCACTTTTTCCAAACGCTATTCACGCTAATCCCCAAACATTCGGCTACTTGTTTCACTCTTAAAACTTGGTTCATTTAGTACACGTCCTTACGTTGCTTGGTGTGGGGGATTATGGATTTAAGGCTTTAACAAAGCCTTTAATGCGTGTTAAAAAATTGGTTTAAAGAATAGCTGAATTTGTTTCGATGGTTAAGATGTTGAAAGTGAAACGTTATTTCAAAAATCAACAGTTTTAACAGTTATTGCACCCTGTGAAACGACCTTGCAAAAATGAAATTGATTTTGTTTGTTAAAACAGGTAATTATGAAAAAAATAGCGGTTCAGTTTTTTTACCGCTGCTGTTTTGAAAATTTTGATAAAAAAATGTTAAGCAGTAAAAAGCCCACTAAGTTTATTTAGTGGGCTTTTTTTCAGGCTGCCTAAATGGCGTTTCTGTAATGTTGTTGCAAAAAATCGCTATACCACTGCATAAATTCGGCGCGTTCTGCCATGTATTCAGCGCGGTTGTAGGCGGCGCGGATTTTGTCGTTTGGGATATGGGCTAATTGCCGTTCTATGGCATCGGGGTTAAATCCTTTTTCGTTTAACACGCTGCTGGCAAGGCTGCGAAAGCCGTGCGGTGTGGCTATGCCGTTGTAGCCCATTTTTTTAATGATGTTGTTTAGTGTGGTTTCGCTAATTACGCCATTTTGGGCGGTGCGGCTGGGGAATAAATACGGCGTTTTGCCTGTTATGCTGTGTAGCTCGGTCAATAACTCAATTGCCCACGTTGAAAGTGGTATTGTATGCGGTGGTTTGGGTTTATTTTTTTCGTGCTTCATGCGCTCGGCTGGAATAATCCACGTTTTTGCTGTGAAGTCTATTTCTTCCCATTTGCCGCCCCTGAATTCTGTACTGCGTGGAAAAAGCAACATAAGCAGCAAAATGGCTATTCTGTTTTGTTCTGCCATATCCGCCGCCATTAAGCGGCTGTAAAAGGTTTCTAGCTCTGTTTGGGGTAGGGCTGGCAAATGGCTGGTTTTCCCTTTTTCTAGTGTGCCACGCAGCGCGAAAGCTGGATTTCTATCGGTCAGTTCCATAATTGCGGCATATGCGTATATTGCGCTAATCCATTGCCGTATTTTTTCGGCGGTTGCTGGGGCTTTGCGCTGTTCTATCACGCGCAACAATACGGCTTTCACTTCTGCCACGCTCACATCATTAAGCTGCTTGCTGCCTATGTGTGGGAAAACGTCTTTTTTCAGTTGCTCAATAATCCGCTCTGCGTTGTGTGGTTTCCAACGGTGCAAGTTGGCTGTGTGCCATTGCAATGCGATTGCTTGAAAGGTGTTAAGCAAGGCGGCTTGTCGTTCTGCTTTGGCTTGCTGTTTGGCTTGGCTGGGGTCTATACCGCTCGCTTTCTGTTTTCGGGCGGCTTCTACTTGTCCCCTTGCTTCTGATAACGTAATGGCTGGATATGCGCCTATTGATAGCGTTTTCTCTTTGCCGTCCACGCGATACTTAAGCCGCCATAGTTTGCCGCCTGTTGGTGTAATAAGTAAATACAAGCCTTTGCCGTCGGCTAGCTTGTACGGTTTCTCTTTGGGCTTTGCTTTCTTTATTTGCTGGTCGTTTAGCTTCATTTGGGGGTATTTTAAAAGGGGTATTTTTTAGATGCCCCCAAGAATACCCCCTTTTTTACGTTTATTCAATGATACGGCAATACACGGCAATACACGAAAGACAAACATAAAAGTAATTAGTCAATTTCTCTGAAAGCCTTTATTCATCAGGATTTAGTACACGGCAATACACACGAATAAACGTAAAAAAACCGCCTGAAAATTAGGCGGTTTTTTATGATTTGGTGCCGACAGCGAGACTTGAACTCGCACGAGCTAGGCTCACCACCCCCTCAAGATGGCGTGTCTACCAATTTCACCATGTCGGCAGAAAATTTAATTTTACTTTGCAGCACTTGCAGCTTGCGGAGCAGCATTCGCTGGAGCAGCAGGTTTAGCAGGTGTGCTTTGTTGCACAGTGCTGAAATCCAAACCACTTTTGTTGGCGTGTGTATTGATGTAACCCAAAGCCAAGCAAGAAGCGAAAAAGACAGCAGCAGAAATTGCAGTCATACGCGTTAAGAAGTTTGCATTACCAGCAGAACCAAACACGCCCTGTGCGCTGCCTGAACCGCCAAAACTTGCGCCAGCATCAGCACCTTTGCCATGCTGCATCAACACCAGCGCAATAATTGCCAGTGAAGAGAAAATATTGACAATCCAAATAACGGTTTTAAAAGCTTCCATGTTTTTATCAAGATTCCTGAGCGGCAGTGATAATGGCAGTAAAAGCATCGTATTTCAAAGAAGCACCGCCTACCAAAGCACCGTCCACGTGTGGGACACTAAAAATATCGGCGGCATTTTTTTCGTTCACGCTGCCGCCGTAGAGAACGCGGATATTAGCATTATTGCCCACTAAAGACAAGATTTCGCTATAAATAAATTCATGCATATCAGCGATTTGCTCTTTGGTGGCGACTTTGCCCGTGCCAATCGCCCAAACAGGTTCATAAGCCACAGCAAAGTTTTGCGTTTTTAAGCCTTTGAAAACAGAAAGTTGATAAGCAACTGCTTCTTTTTCACGACCGTCTTCGCGCTCTTTCAAACTTTCGCCCACGCACAACAAGGGAATCAAGCCCACTCTCAACACATTTTCAATTTTCAAACGCTGAATGTCGTTTTTTTCATTGAAATACAGGCTGCGTTCAGAGTGTCCAATCAGCACAATATCCACGCCTACATCGCGCAACATTTCTGCGGAAACTTCGCCTGTATACGCGCCTTTATCGGGGAAACGGCTCACGTCTTGAGCGCAAGTGTGGATTTTGTTGCCCAACACAATTTGCACGGCGTTGTGGACTTGCGATAGGTAAACGGTAGGCGGTGTGATGCCGATACACACTTTGTCCATTGCAGGGAAATTGCGTAGTTTGTGAACAAGTGCATTGTTTTCTTGCAGTTGTCCGTTCATTTTCCAGTTTCCGACAACCCATTTTTGTTGCCAAATGTTTTGTTCTTGTTCCATATTGCTCTCCTTAAGGCAGCCTGAAAGATTGGATTATTTTAACGCAAAATAGTAGTCAGATGTAGTTTTCAGGCAGCCTGAAAACGAGATTATTTATCCAGTGCGACTTCTGTTTCACGCAACATTTTAGACAAGAACCGTCCTTGGCGAACTTGGTCAGCAGCGGTTTCATAAGATGGCAGCCTGAAAGATTCGGCTAATTGGTTTTGTAACGTGGCGTATTTTGCTGCGATTTCATCGTGCAATTTTTGCAACGCAGCCGTGTCGTTTTCCATATTGGCTTCGGCTAGGGCTTCGCGCCATTCCATTTGTTGCGTTAAAAATTCTGGTGCAAACGATGTGTTTTCAGGCGCGTCTGCGTCAATATTTTGCTGCTTTAATAGATACGCGGCGCGGTCAATCGGGTGCTTGAGCGTGGTGTAGGCTTGATTGATGGTTGCGCTCATCATCACGGCTTGTTTTTGTTCAAACGCAGACGCGGCGGCGAATTTGTCGGGGTGGAATTGTGCGGCTAATGTGCGGTAGGTTTGTTCCAACGCGACTAAATCTAATTCGAATGTTTCAGGCAGCCTGAAAAGTTGAAAGTATTGCGACATAGGGTTCTCCAAGTAAAACGCAGCCTGAAAATAATATTTCAGGCTGCGTTATTATAATGCGATAGTTGATTAAAATTGCAATGATACTGCGTTGCCAACAACCTTATGTGCTATTCGCACACGGCAGTTGTTGTCGCCTTGTCTCATTTTTATTTTAACCAACTATCAATTGATAGCTTAAATATCGCCTTGTGCTTTCACTTTGCCAGTCCCTGCCAATTTAGACAATGCGGACAAATAAGCGCGCGTGGTAGCAACTAAAACGTCCGTATCGCCACCTTGACCGTTGGCAATGCGTCCACCTTTAGACAAGCGCACCAGCGTTTCGCCTTGGCTTTCCGTGCCTTTGGTAATTGCGTTCACAGAATACAATTCTAATTCTGCGCCGCTATTGGCAACGCTTTCAATCGCTTTGAAAATCGCGTCCACAGGACCAGAGCCCGTTGCTTCGGCGCGTTTTTCTTCGCCGGCCACGCTGAACACGATTTCTGCGCGTGGCTCTTCTCCTGTTTCGGTGTAGATTTTTTGTGAGATGAATTTGTAGCTGTCTTGCGATAAGTTAGACATTTCGTCTGAAACCAAAGTGTGCAAGTCTTCATCAAAGATTTCGCGTTTTTTGTCTGCCAATTCTTTGAAACGAGCAAACGCGGCATTCAATGCCTCTTCGCTTTCTAGTTCAATGCCCAATTCTGCTAACTTGGTTTTGAATGCGTTGCGACCTGAAAGTTTGCCCAAAGTCAGACGGTTGTTTGCCCAACCCACTGATTCAGCAGACATAATTTCATAAGTTTCGCGGTTTTTCAAAATGCCGTCTTGGTGGATACCTGATTCGTGTGAGAACGCGTTTGCGCCGACCACGGCTTTGTTTGGCTGAACAGGGTAGCCTGTTACGGTGGAAACGAGTTTGGACGCTGGCACGATTTGGGTGGTGTCGATGCCTGTTTGCAAGCCGAATACATCGCTGCGCACTTTCAATGCCATCACGATTTCTTCTAGGCTAGCGTTACCTGCGCGTTCGCCTAAGCCATTGATTGTGCATTCGATTTGACGTGCGCCGCCTTGTGCTGCGGCTAGTGAGTTGGCAACAGCTAAACCCAAATCGTTGTGGCAGTGCGCTGACCAAATCACTTTGTCGCTATTTGGCGTTTTGCTAATCAGTTCGCGGAAAAAGGCTTCGGTTTTGTGCGGAATAGAATAGCCGACTGTGTCTGGAATGTTGATGGTGGTTGCGCCTGCTTCAATCACGGCGGTGCAGATTTCGACTAGGAAATCCATTTCGCTGCGCAATGCGTCTTCGCACGAAAATTCTACGTCGTCGGTGTATTCTTTGGCGATTTTGACGGCTTTCACGGCGGCTTCAAGCATTTGTTTTGGCTTCATTTTCAGCTTGTGTTCCATGTGTATTGGGCTGGTGGCAATGAAGGTGTGAATGCGGCGTTTTGGCGCGGGAGCAATGGCTTCGCCTGCTTTGCGAATGTCGTGTTCTACAGCGCGACACAGTGAGCAAACGGTTGAATTTTTGATGGTTTTGGCGATTTCGTTTACAGCTTCCCAGTCGCCTTCGCTGGCTGCGGCAAAGCCTGCTTCAATCACGTCCACGCCCATTTTTTCTAACTGACGGGCAACGCGCAATTTTTGTTCTTTGGACATTGATGCGCCTGGGGATTGCTCGCCGTCGCGCAGTGTGGTGTCGAATATGATGATGCGGTTGTTTGTGTTCATAATGGGTTTGTCCAAGTGGAATTGTTGTTTTACAAAAGCATTCAAATCCAAATATTTACCTTGCGACTGTGCCAATTCTGTGAGCTTTTGTAGTTGCGCCAAGGGTAGGGAACCGCGTGTGCGCCATTTGTAAATAGCGGCGGTGCTGGCTGCGTTGTCTGGGTCATGTGCTTTCAGGGCTTCGGCTAGGGCGTTTACGCCGCCGAAGTAGGAAATAAGTCGGTCGATGTCTAGTTGCATTTTGGTACTTTGTCTAAAAATTGAATTCAATGGGGTGGATTATACTTATTTTGGACAAGGGCGCAATATGTTTGGTTTATTTTGTCTAAAACTTATTTTCAGGCTGCGCTTTGTTAGACAATTTGTCTTTTTATTAAGGTGATTTTGGGGCGCTTGGAAGGGTTTTCAGGCTGTATTTTGGAATTTCGTCTAATTGGTGTCTATTTTTTCAGGCTGCGATTTGTGGGGTGGGTTTTATCTATGCGATTTTGCAGCCTGAAAATTGATTTTGTCTTGGCGTTGAGATTTGGTGGATAGAAAGCACGCTACGAGCTGCGATTGTGTCGGCGAACCGCCGACGCTCCATGTGAATGCAGCCTAAAAAATGGTTTTCAGGCTGCATTCACACAAAAAACACGCGCTCAGAATATGAGTGCGTGTTTTGTTTGGACTAAAACCGTTCCAACAAAACAAAGCGTTCTTGCTTGTTGCGCGGTCTACGTCCTTCCCAAATGATTTTGCCTTGCGTGGGCGTGGCTTCTGCTTGGGGATTGTAAGTAACCAATTCATATTGGCAGCCTGAATTTTTCACGTTAATCGGCAAGGTGCTGTATTGCTTCCATGCGATTCGTGCGTCTAGGTTTTCAGGCTGCGTGAAGAGACAAGTTTTGCCTGTTTGCAAATCTTGCTGCACGTTTTCAGGCAGCGAGCTTTGCATTTGTGCGACTATAGGGCGATAGCTTTTCGCTGCGTCTATCCACGGCAAAAACAGCGTCATCAGCAACGCCCAAACGAGCGTCATGCCTGCTGCCCAGTTGGTTACGGCTTGCCGTCCGCGAATGTGGCGGCGCGTGATGGCGATGAACCACATGGGCGTGAATACGATGGCGACTATCATGGGCATGGTATTGATGTCGCGTGTGTAATATGGGCTGAAATAGGCGGCGCGTTCGGCGAGTTTCACGGGGAAACCGTAGTTCATGGCAACAAAGCCTATCCACAAAAATACGGCTGCCATGCCAAATAACATTGCGCCAAACCAGTTCAGGAATGCGGCAACGCCACGGCGTAAGTTGTCCAACTGCGCTGCGCCGAGTAGGGCGAATGGGGGCAATAAAAACACGAGCAAATCTTGGTTGCGTTCGGGCGTGAGCGTGAGCAAAACGCTGTAAACGGCGCACCATGTGGCGGCGAATGCGCCTGCGCGTGTTTGCAACCATTTGCCGCGTGAAACTGTCCATGCGGCGAGAGGCAAGGCTGGGAATGCGAACCATAGAACGTGTTTTAGGTAATACGGTAGGCTAAACGCAGCCTGAAAAGTGTGTGTGCCGCCAAAACTGCCGAAAATGTGGGTTTGCATATAAAGCTGGAATGCGTTGTGTTGCGTGAGATTTAGGGCAATGGGGTAAATGGCGCACAGGGGTAGGGCGACGGCGGCGATGCTGGAAAGTGATGTGAGCAAGCGGTTGTTGTGCCAAACGGGGTGCAGCCATAACAGGCAGCCTGAAAACAACACAGCGGCTGCCATGATGATGCCTGCGGATTGAGCGAGTAACATAATGCCGAGTCCTGCGATAAGCGATGCCATTAGCACTTGTTTGTTGGCGATGGAATAGCCCCACAATGCCAAGCCTACGCCTGCGAAAATAGGGGATTTTTCGCCGACAAAATGGGCAATCGGGAGCAAGCCTGCTGAGCCGATGAGTATGAGTACGACGTTGCGCCCGAAGTGTCGTCCTAAAAAGCGATAGCCTGCCATGCCGCTGCCGAGTAAGCCGATTGTGGTGAAGGTTACGCTGGCGAAACGGGCTGATGAATAGGCGTCGGCTGCCCATGGGTGCAGCAGTTTTTGCCAGAATACGGCGAGTTGGACGTATAAGGGGGAGATGTCAAAATAGGGGTTGCCGTTGAATGTGGATAACCAGAATGTGCCTCGAGCGGCTTCTTCGATAACGGTGTATATTTTGGGTTCGGACGGTTTCCATAAATCGTGGGAAAACACGCCTGGCCATAGCCACACGAAAACGAGCAGTAGCAGAAGCCACACGTTTTCGCGTGTTTTTGGGGCAGATTGTGGCGTGTTTGGGGTGTAGGTAAGCATAATTGAGTTGGGGTAAATGCAAAGATGTGATTATAACTGATATGGTTAATGAACTTATCTTTTGCTACTGCGTTGCCAACGCCTTTATGTACTATTCGTACACAGCGGGCGTTGTCGTCTTGTATCAAAAAATAATTCTATCAACTATAAATATTTTCAGGCTGCGATTGATGAATGCAGCCTGAAAATTTTGTGAAATTGTTATTTGGTAGGGACAGGGTTTATCCCTGTCCTTTCACGTTTTTTCAGAAAAATTAAAATTTACAGCATATTAAAAATTGGACAAGGATAAACCTTGTCCCGACCAAATAGCAGTTTTGCAAAACAAAAACGCAGCCTGAAACTTTTTTCAGGCTGCGTTCAATAATTCCTGCAAACTCACTTTCATCGCTTGTGAACAAGGTTCCATCACATCGCGCAAAATTTCACCGCCGCTGGTGTGTTCGTCTTGCGCGTTGTAAACGAAAATGGCAAACAAATCCGTCAGCACAATATCCACAGGCAACCGCTTCAATTGCCAACCGTCTTTCACTTTATGCGTGTAACCTTGTTCTGACAACGTCAGCAGCAGCGTTTCTGCACGGTCGTAACCAATATTTAATTGCTGCCTGAAATCGCGAATCCGCAATGGTTTGGGCGTTCGTGCCAACAGCAACAAAATCCCAATCACATCATCAAAAATAGTGGGTTTTGCCGCGCTGCGCTGAAATGCGCTGCCGTGCCAATAATTGCAACACGCAGTTAGCAAAGCGCCTGTCAGAATAATTGTCCACAGCAAATGCAGCCACACCAAAAACACGGGAAACACGGCAAACGCGCCGTACACCAGTTCATAGCTGTTGAAGCGTTGCAAATACAGGCTGAACGCCCATTTTGCGCCCTCCAAGCAAATTGCCGTGAGTAAGGCGCAGCCAGTCGCATGGCGCAAAGGGACGTGGCAATTCGGTACGGTGCGATAAAGCAATGCTAATGCTAATGCGTCTAAAATCACTTTCCACAGCGTTTTCAGGCTGCCTGAGAGCATAGGCGAATCTAAATGCAAATGTTTGTCGCCAAAAGACAAAACGGCATCAGATAGGGAAATGCTCGCGCCAGCCAGCAACGGTACAAATACCAATAGCACGGCATACATCGGTACGCGCAACCACCAAGAACGCTGCGTTCGCACAGACCAAATGCGGTTGAACGTCTGCTCAATCGTCTGCACCAACATCAGCGAAGTTACGCCCATTGCCAGCAAGCCGACTGTGGTTAATTTACCTGCTTGCAGTTTAAATTCGTTCAAATAATCCAGCATTTTCGCTGCGCCGCTCGGCACGATAATACTATTGAGAAACAGCATAAAGGTGTCCACCATGTTGCTGAACTGCGGAAACATGGTAACTACCACCAGTGTAACTGCCAGCACAGGCACAATCGCTAGCAGCGTGGTAAATGTTAGGCTGCCTGAAATCGTGAGAATGCCCATGTCATCAAATCGCCGCCAAATAAACAGTAAAAATGCAGCAATGCGATGTTGTGCCAACTTTTTCAGGCTGTCTGAAAAATCTGTCCAAATCATCAAATAGAAAAATCCTCTACCGCTGGCGAATACATCAATTTATTGACGCGTTCGCGGTTTAAATTGGGTTCAACGTGCTGAATGAAATCATAAGTATAGCTGCAGATTAGGGTGTCGTTTCGTAGCAAGATTTTGTATTCGCATGGTTCAAATAAATATTGCACGTTAATCGCCACCAAATCGCTGTCTGCGTCTTGCTGATAGGTTGCGGAATCCAGCAAGCCCACACCCAAACCTAAGCGAATATATTGTTTCAACACTTCGCTATCGTTGGACAAAAATACGGTGTGCCATGCTAATCGCGCTCGGTTAAACGCACGGGTTGCTACTGCGCCATCGTCAAATGCAAAGCTATAGGTTAGTAAGGGTAAATCCGCTAAATCGTTTAGCGTGAATACGTTTTTTTGTGCCAACGGGTGTGTGCGCGGCATTAGCAAAATGTAGTTCCACGCGCCGCAGGATAATCGGCTTAATTCTGCCGTGGTTTCGGGTACGTCTTGCCCGATAGCTAAATCGACTTCGCCTGTCAGCACCATTTCGGCGATTTCGTCTGGGCTGCCTTGTTTTAACGTGATTTGCACATCGGGAAACGCTTTTGCGAATGCTGCCACGGTTTCAGGCAGCCTGAAACGCAAAACGGAGTGGGTTGCGGCAATTGTGAGCATGCCGCTTTGTGTGTCGCTAAATTTTGCGCTGATTTTTTTGATGTTTTGCACATGGCGCAAAATCAGTTCCGCCGTTTCCAAAATCGCTTGTCCAGCTTTGGTTACTGCCACAATCCGCTTGCCGCTGCGGATGAAGATTTGTGCGCCCAATTCGTCTTCCAGCAGGCGAATTTGTTTGGAAACACCAGGTTGCGAAGTGAACAAAGCGTCTGCCGCTTCTGATACGTTCAAATTGCGGCGAAACACTTCCACCGCATAGCGCAGTTGTTGCAATTTCATGCGAACCTAATCCTTTACACAAAGCAAAATAAATACAAATGTAGCACGTGCAAGCGTGTTAATTCTAGTAAAATAACCAATTGATACGACATACCCTTATTTTCAGGCAGTCTGAAAGCGGAAAAATGTGTTGTGTTTATGCAACTGCGTTGTGTTAAATTCCCAAAAAAACACACAAAATATATGACAAATAACAGGCAGTTGCGGTATCGTGCAGACACTGTAAAACTGCCTTTCTATTGACAGAAACGCTGCAAATTCTTATAGTAGGCATTGGTAAAAATTAGGTTTGCGTCAAAGCCAGTTAGATAGCAGCCTTAACTCAACGTGTGGCAGGTGTAAAATCCGCTACAAAATCATTTCTTGATGAGGGAATAAAATGACTAAACAAATTAAATTAAGCGCGATGATGGTTGCCTTGTTGGCTTCTACTGGTGCAATGGCTCACGATATTCATGGTTACACTGTTAGCGAGCAATCAGGTGAAGTTGTACGTAACAACTACGGTGAATGCTGGGAAAACACATACTTGAACAAAGCAGCTAACGGCTTGGTTGAATGTGGCGACCGTGCTGCTGCAGTAGAACCAGAATACGTAACTGTTACTCAAAACGTAACTGATACAATTTCATTGAAATCTAACTTCTTGTTCGGTTTCGATAAAGACCAATTGCGTCCTGAATCAGTTGCTACATTGGACACATTGGCCGCTCGTTTGGCTGGTAGCGAAGTTCAATCTGCTCGTGTTGAAGGTCACACTGACTTTATGGGTACAGAAAAATACAACTTGGCTCTGTCTCAACGCCGTGCAAACGCAGTTGCTAACTACTTGGTTGGCAAAGGTGTTCCAGCTAGCAAAATCACTGCAGTTGGTTTGGGTGAAAGCCAAGCTCGCATGACTGAACAATGTCAAGCTGAGGTGGCTAAATTGGGCGCTAAAGTTTCTCGTGCGAAAAAACGTGCTGCGTTGATTGCATGTATCGAACCAGACCGTCGCGTAGACATCATCGTTAATTCTTTGGTAACTAAACAAGTTCGTCGCCAAGAATTGGTTAAATAATTTTGAGTTTATTCAAAATCATCTGACATATAAAAAAGCCAGATTCTATTTTTTGGAATCTGGTTTTTTCACAGTTTCAGACAGCATGAACATGAAAGGATAATTAATGCAAACAGTAAAAATGTATACGGGTGCATTTTGTCCTTATTGCACCATGGCAAAGCAATTTTTGAAACAATTTGGCGTATCAGAAATTGAAGAAATCCGAGTAGATAAAAATCCTGCCGATTTTGCTGAAATGCAGCAAATCACAGGGCAACGCAGCATTCCGCAAATTTTTATCGGCGAAACTCATGTGGGCGGATTTACGGATTTGTACGCATTGCATCAACAAGGCAACCTGCAACCCTTATTAAATGGCGAATGATTTTTTCAGGCTGCCAAACCCTATTTTTAAACAAAGGAATAAAACATGAGCAACGAAAACCAAGCCCCTGTTCAAGCGCAAGAAAACGCACCAGCTTTTAGCGTAGAAAAATTATACGTAAAAGACTTGTCTTTGGAAGTGCCACACGCACCAGCGATTTTCTTGGAACAAGAAACGCCAGAAGTGGATATGCGCATCACAACCAACCACGATAAAATCGAAGAAGGTTTCTATGACTGCAGCATCACGGTTACCGTTACTGCTAAATTGTCAGACAACCGTGTGGTATTTTTGAGCGAAGTGACTCAAGCGGGTATTTTCCAAGTAGCCAATATCCCAGAAGAAGACATGAGCTTACTGTTAGGCGTGGCTTGCCCGAACATCTTGTTCCCTTACGCTCGTGAAGCAGTTTCTTCAACTGTAACACGTGCAGGCTTCCCTCCAGTATTGTTGGCACCAATCAACTTTGATGCGATGTATCACCAAGCTCAAGAGCAAAAAGCGCAATAATTGCAGCCTGAAAAAAACCAAGTATTGAAAAATACTTGGTTTTTTTGTTGCTTAAAACAAAGCAGGCGTTTGCCGTTCCAAATTCAGCAAAAATTGCTTGCGCGACAATCCACCCGCATACCCCGTCAAATGACCACTGCTACCAATCACGCGATGACACGGAATCAAAATAGAAATTTTATTTTGTCCATTCGCCGAAGCCACCGCACGAATCGCTTTTGGATTGCCCAGTTTTTCAGACTGCTGCTTATAACTTAGCGTTTCGCCATACGGAATTTGGCATAAAATCTGCCAAACTTGCTGCTGAAACGGCGTACCAATCGGGTCTAACGGCACAGAAAAGTTTTTCAGGCTACTTGAAAAATACGCAGCCAATTCCGTTTGCAATAATTGAACGTGCTGTGGATTAGTGCAATCTTCCGCTTTCCGCGCTTTTTCTACTGCCGCTAATTCGCGTGGCAACTGAGTTTGGTCGGCAAATTCCAGCAAACACAAGCCGTGCTGGCTAAACACAGCAACCATGTCGCCAAGCGGTGTGGGAATAATGATTTGCTGCATGGTTACAGTCGTCCGCCCAAACCGTTAGCAATATCGCGCACAGCAGTTACATACATTCGGCTGTGATTGTAGTTCCATACGGTGTAGAAATTGTTTAAGCCGATGAAGTAATCATATTGGTTTGGCGCAACTTCTAAGCGATAGAGCAGGGCGCGTTCGTTGTCTGCCACAGGTTGCAGCGGTTGAACGCCCATTTGACGTAATTGCCCAACGGTGTAATTGAGCGCGGTATTTTCTTCTGTGAGCTTGATGATTTGCGCGGTTTCTTGCACGGCTGCTGGCACAATCATTGGCTTGCCTGTTTGCCAACCGTGTTGCTTCATGTAATTGCCCACGCTGGCGGCTACGTCTGCTTTGCTTGACCAAATGTTGCGTTTGCCATCGCCATCTGCATCAACGGCGTATTGGCGGAAGCTGGACGGCATGAATTGCGGCATGCCCATTGCGCCTGCAAAGCTGCCTGAAAAGCTGAATGGGTCGCGGTTTTCTTCTTGCGCCATTTTCAGAAATTCGCCCAATTCTTTTTGGAACAATGCGCCGCGACGTGGGTAGTCAAACGCGAGTGTGGCGAGTGAATCGGCGGTGCGGACATTGCCTGCATTTTTGCCGTAGTTGGTTTCAATGCCTAAAATGGCAACAATCAGCTCGGCTGGCACGCCATAACGATTGGCGGCGGCGTTGATTGTGCTGCGGTTTTGTTGGTAGAACGTGCGTCCTGGGTTGATTTTGGCTGCGCCTGAATTGCCTGTTTTGAATTTGTACCACGGGGTTGATGTGGCGGGGCGGTTCATGGTGTTAATCAGGTTACCGCGATAGTTTACTTGTGAAAAGAAGTTGGTTAGATAGTTGATGTCTAAGCCGTTTTTTTGGCTTTGGTATTGGATAAAGGCTTGTACGTTTGGATTGGCGAGGAAACCTGTTTGTGAAACGGGTGCGCTGTTTTGGTTGAAAAATGGGTTTTCAGGCTGCGTATTTTGGGCTGGTGTTACAACGGTTGTTTTTTTTACCAAAATGTCTTTTAATGGGTCTTGTGTTTGTGTGGTTTGGGTTGCCGTTGGTTCGCTGGAACAAGCGGCAAGAATGAATGCGGTTGTGATGGTGTAAGCGATTTTTTTCATAAAAATTCTATGTTTGGTTCAAAATAAGGGATTGAGTTTAACAAATTATGGGGTGTTGTGTAAGGCTTACAGCCTTAAAGTTTGGCGAAACTTGGGCGTTCTGTTTTATTTGTTCGTAGTTTTGTAAAGATTTGCAGCCTGAAAATGATAAAATGCTGGATTTTCAGGCTGCCTGAAATAATAAAAAAACATGTGAGGTAGAAATATGAGTACTTTAAAAAAAGTAACACTATTTAAATGGCTAAATTTAAACAAATATTTTTTTGAATTTAAAAAAGAAATTAACCACTATTTTAATCAGCAAGCTATTTATCCTTTATTATTTATTTCAGGAATCTACTTACTGGCATATTCAGCACTATTCTTGGCCAATGTATATTTTGGAGATGATGTATCACGCTCAGTAACAGGTGAACGTGGTTGGGATAATTTTAGTCGCCACACAACTAATTTTTTAGCAACAATATTAAATTTCAGTCCTAAATTAACAGATATTTATCCGCTAAATCAGCTTATAGCAACAGCAATTATGGCAGTTAGCTCATATGTTTTAGCTAGGCTTTTTTTACAAGGTAAACATAATTACCACATTTTCGCAGCCAGCACGATATTAGGATTAAACCCATATTTTTTAGCAAATATCAGCTATAAATATGATTCTCCATTTATGGCATTGGCGATTTTATCTACTATCTTTCCATTTATTTTTTGGAAAAACAGAGCATTATTCTCTGTTATATCCGTTTTGAGCTTGTTAGTTATGTGGACAACTTATCAAGCAGCTAATTCAATCTATATGCAGGTTATGATTTGTTTAGTGATGATGAGTTATTTTCAAAATGGAACAATGAATAAGCAAATAAATAAAAATATTATTGCTGCTATTTTGTCTTTCTGTGCAGCAGTTATTATGTTTAAATTGTTTTTTTATCAGAAAAGCACAGAAGCTTATGTTGATACTGGTTTAGCTTCTAGTCTAGGAATAGCACTGCTAAATCTTCATATTTATATTAAAGAAATTACTTCATATTTTAGTCATTCAAGTACCATTATCTTTTGCGAAGCGATTTTACTCATCTTTTTTTATCATGTTTTTAATCGAACAAAAGCAAGAAAAGATTTTATCATTGCCATAATGACAACTATTTTAATGCTTGTTTTTTCATATGGATTATATTTTATTTTAGATAGACCATTATTTAAACCAAGAGCCTATAATGGAATTGGTGCATTTTTTGCATTATTAGCCATTATGAATATTAGTTTATCAAGTCAGTTTTTATTAACAAAAATTGCTAAATGGGTTAATGGATTATTAATTTTTAATTTAATGATTATCGCCCTATCCTATGGTAACGCATTGAAAGAATATAAAAAATATGCCAATTTTAGAATTGAATTGGTTATGTCAGATTTAAATCATCTGCCTATTGATTCATTTAATTATCAAAAGCCAATACAAATAAAATCTAATCCACTTTCTGATTTGCCTTCTGTAACGCAAAATAACGCAATAGTATTTCCCGTTATTGATAAATTAATATCAGGTCAAGGTTTTTGGCATGGGACTTACACCATCGCAACACATTATTTTCCTGATAACACCTATGACACCCACTTATTAATTCGGAAGCATAGAGTTAGAGGTTGCGATATGAATAATAAAAATGCCCCGATTATTCGAACCATAGATACAATTCACCACACTATTTATCAGTATCCTGATAATTGTTTTCAAGTTGAATTTAAGCAAATGAGACCAGAATCTGCGATTCAATCTCCTAAAAACTAATTTTCAGGTAGCCTGAAAATCTTTTTTTAACGAAAGTAATAACTTAATGAATATTAACCAAATCATCGCAACCGAATTACAAGCAACCGAAACCCAAATTCAGGCAGCCATCGCGCTGTTAGACGAAGGCGCAACCGTCCCCTTTATCGCGCGATACCGCAAAGAAGCAACAGGCGGACTGGACGACACGCAACTGCGCACGCTTGCCGAGCGTTTGCAATATTTGCGCGAATTGTTAGACCGCAAAGCTACCGTACTCAAAAGCATTGAAGAACAAGGAAAACTCACGCCCGAATTGCAGGCTGCCATTGACCAATGCGACAACAAAACCGCGCTGGAAGACCTGTATTTGCCCTACAAACCGAAACGCCGCACCAAAGCACAAATTGCGCGTGAAAACGGTTTGCAAGATTTGGCGGACACCATTTTCAGGCAGCCTGAAAACGACCCCGAAGCCCTTGCTGCGCCTTTTATCAACGAACAAGTGCCTGATGTTAAAGCTGCTTTGGACGGTGCGCGCGCGATTTTGATTGAGCAATTTGCCGAAGACGCGGAATTGATTGGCGCGTTGCGTGAAAAATTGTGGAACGAAGCACAAGTTCACGCGCAAGTGATTGCTGGCAAAGAAGAAAGCGGCGAAAAATTCAAAGATTATTTTGATTATCGTGAGCCAATTCGCGCCATGCCAAGTCATCGCGCTTTGGCGGTTTTGCGTGGGCGCAACGAAGAAATTTTGACTGTTTCGCTGAAATATCAGCCCGATGAAACGCCTGTTACCGAGCAATCGGATTATGAAAAAATCATCGTTAATCATTTCCAAATTGCCAATGAAAATAAATGGTTGCGCGATACGGTTCGCTTGACTTGGAAAGCGAAAATTTTTCTGTCGCTGGAATTGGAAGCGTTTTCCAAATTGAAAGAATTGGCGGACACTGACGCGATTACCGTTTTTGCGAAAAATCTCAAAGACTTGCTGCTGGCTGCCCCTGCTGGGCGTTTGCCGACTTTGGGTTTAGACCCAGGCTATCGCAACGGCGTGAAATGCGCGGTGGTGGACGATACGGGCAAATTGGTGGATACCGTCATCGTGTATTTGCACCAAGAAAACAAAATGTTAGCTGATTTGTCGCGCATGATTAAGCAGCATAATGTCAAATTGATTGCGATTGGCAACGGCACAGCAAGCCGCGAAACGGACAAAATTGCGGGCGAAATTGTCAAAATGCTGCCTGAAAATGGGTTGCATAAAATTGTCGTTTCCGAAGCAGGCGCGTCGATTTATTCCGCGTCTGAATTGGCGGCGGCGGAGTTCCCCAATTTGGACGTGTCGTTGCGTGGCGCGGTTTCCATTGCGCGCCGTTTGCAAGACCCATTGGCGGAGCTCGTGAAAATTGACCCGAAATCCATTGGTGTGGGTCAGTATCAGCACGATGTGAATCAATCGCAGTTGGCGAAATCACTGGACGCGGTGGTGGAAGATTGCGTGAATGCGGTGGGCGTGGACGTGAACACGGCTTCTGCGCCGTTGTTGGCACGAATTTCGGGTTTAAATCAAACGCTTGCAAAAAATATTGTCGCGTATCGTGATGAAAATGGCGCGTTTAAATCGCGCAAAGCCTTGATGAAAGTGCCGCGTTTGGGCGCGAAAACGTTTGAGCAAGCGGCAGGATTTTTGCGGATTAACGGTGGTACTGAACCGCTTGACGCGAGCGCGGTACACCCCGAAGCGTATTCGGTGGTTGAAAAAATGTTGGCACAACAAGGTATTAGCGCGGCGGAATTGATTGGCAATCGCGAAAAAGTGTCACAAATCAAAGCGACTGATTTTATTGATGAACGCTTTGGTTTGCCGACCATTATGGATATTTTGGCGGAATTGGAAAAACCAGCGCGAGACCCACGCGGCGAATTTAAAATGGCAAGTTTTACCGAAGGTGTGAACGAAATCAGCGATTTAGAAGTTGGCATGATTTTGGAAGGCGTGGTGTCTAACGTGGCGAATTTTGGCGCGTTTGTGGATATTGGCGTACATCAGGACGGTTTGGTGCATATTTCTATGTTGTCAAACAAGTTTGTGGCTGACCCACGTGATGTGGTGAAAGCTGGCGATGTGGTGAAAGTAAAGGTGTTGGAAGTCGATGCGGCGCGTAAACGGATTGCGCTGACGATGCGTTTGGAAGAGGAAAAGCAGCCTGAAAAGGTTGAGAAGAAATCAGAAAAACACGTGGAAAAACCACGTTCAGGCAGCCTGAAAACGGCGAAACCGCAGCGCGAAAAACAGCCAGTCAATTCGGCAATGGCGGACGCTTTTGCGAAATTGAAACGTTAAATGAATTAGGCAGCCTGAAAGATTTTTTCAGGCTGCATTAAAGGCGTTGCGTGCGCCTGATGCGTTTTTGCCGACTCGTTTGCAGAATTTGGAATTGAATTTGCGCAAATATGTTTTGCAGGATTTGCTGGCTGAAAAAGATGAAGAAGAGTGTGAGCGAATTATCCATTCTGTGATAAACAAATTGAATAATCAGAATTTGATAAGGGTTGATGCGGAACGAGGAACGATTGAATACAAACTGAGCGATGAAGATTTATTATTGAAAATTCAACGGTTTGTTTTGAATGAAAAGCCAACGGATTTTGCTGATTTTCAAGCTGCGGTGCAACAGCGTGCACAAGCGCTTTGTTTGCAAGTGAATGACAGTGATATTCAGAAATTTGCGCGTTATTTGCGTGAACAGGATTTGATTAGGCAAAATAATGGAAAGATTGAATATGCGCCGTTTATCACGCAGCCTGAAAAAACGCAGTTTGATGACAAATTGCAAAAGGTATTGGCGGCGCTTGCTGTTGCCAAAAATAAGCGACTGACTAAGTTGAGAGCGTTGCAGAATGTGATTAAATCGCATACTCAATATGGCGATAAGGAGGCGGAACGAATGGTTCAGTATTTGCAGGAAAAGAAATATATTCAAATAGATGGGACGAGTGTTGTTTACAAGAAATAATGCAGCCTGAAAGGAATAAAATGATTGCCTTAATTCAACGTGTTACGCAAGCGCAAGTGAGCGTGGATAATCAAGTGGTGGGTAAAATTGGCAATGGTTTGCTGGTGTTGCTGGGAGTGGAGCAGGGCGATACGCGTGAGCAGGCGGATAAGCTGCTGAATAAGGTTTTGGCGTATCGCGTGTTCTCTGATGAACAGGGCAAGATGAATTTGAATGTGCAACAAGCGGGTGGCGCGTTGTTGGTGGTGTCGCAGTTTACGCTGGCGGCGGATACCAGCAAGGGTTTGCGCCCGAACTTCTCGGGTGCGGGTAAACCTGATATGGCACGTGAATTGTATGATTATTTTTGTGTGCAGTCGGCAGAGAAAATTGAAACAGCAACAGGGGAATTTGCGGCGCATATGCAGATTTCGCTGACGAATGATGGGCCGGTTACGTTTTGGTTAAATGTGTCGCCGCAATAAGAAAAAGCAGCCTGAAAAATTGTTTTCAGGCTGCTTTTTCTTATTGCAGATTATTTTTTCTTAGCTGTTTTGGCTTTAGCCGCAGCTTCTTTTTTCGCCGCTTCGCCTAAAGATTGTTGCCATTGCGTTGGATTTTTCAGCAAATCCAATGCTTTGCGCAACTGTTCATCTTTTTCAGGGTTCGGCTTTCTGCGTGAAGACAGTTCTTCCAAACTTGGTTCGCTGGCGGCTTCCACTTTCACTTCAGACGCAGTCTGAACAGGTTCAGATGCTTGTTTTACCACGCCGCCTTTCACATCGTCCGCGCCTAATGGGTTGCCGATGTGTCCATCTAAATCGGCTTCACGGCTTTCAAATGTGCGTGTTTTATCAACCACTTCTACATCTGGCACAATGCCGACTGCTTGGATTGAGCGGTCGTTTGGCGTGTAATACAGCGCAGTGGTGAATTTCACGGCGGTTTCTTTGCTGATTGGAATCAGCGTTTGCACTGAGCCTTTGCCATAGCTGCGGGTTCCCACAATTACGGCGCGTTTGTGGTCTTGCAATGCGCCTGCCACAATTTCTGAAGCAGATGCTGAACCTGAGTTAATCAACACGGTAACGGGTGCGGTTTTAATTTCGCTTGGCAATTTAGACAATGGGTCTGTGCCTGATTTTACAATGTAATCTTCAGGCGTGTTTTTCAGCGCACTGATGATTTTGTCGCCACGCCCCTTGGTGCGGACAATCACATCATCTTTTGGCAAGAATACGGAAGACACGCCCACTGCGCCATTGAGCAAGCCGCCTGGGTCATCGCGCAAATCCAGCACGATGCCTTTGAGTGCGCCGCCGTTTTCTTTGGTTAAGTCGTTTACGGCTTGTACTACGTTATCCACGGTTGGCGCTTGGAATTGGGTAACGCGAATGTAGCCGTAACCGCCGTCCAATAGGTGCGAGCGAACGCTTTTCACTTTGATGATGGCGCGTGTTAATTGCACTTCAATCGGTTTGCTTGCGCCTTTGCGTGAAAGGGTGAGTGTGATTTTGGTGTTGGGTTTGCCGCGCATTTTTTTCACGGCTTCGTTCACAGACAAACCGCGTGTGGATTCGCTATTGATTTTGACGATGTAGTCGCCGCTTTTTACACCTGCGCGTTCTGCTGGGGTGTCTTCAATCGGGGCGATGACTTTCACAAAGCCGTCTTCTGCGCCGACTTCCATGCCCAAGCCGCCAAATTCGCCTGTGGTGGCTTCTTTCATGGATTCGTAGGCTTTTTTGTCCAGATATTCTGAATGGGGGTCTAAGCCTGAAACCATGCCTTTCATGGCGTTTTCTAGCAATTTTTCATCGGGTTCATCGCGCACGTAATTGGCTTTGATTTGTGCGTACACTTGCGCCATGGATTCTAGTGATTTAATCGGCAAGCCTTGCGCTTTTTCTTTGGGTGCAGGTGTGTCGGCAGCGATGCTCTGTAAACCAATGCTCAGGGCTAAACCACTCAATGCACCTGCGGTGTAAATACTGATTTTTTTCAAAGTTGAAGAAGACATATTTTGGTATTTTTTCCTATTTTTTCAGGCTGCGTTTTCAGACTGCCTGCGTTTTTATCAATGTGTGTAAGATTAGGCGATTTTGTAAATGAAGAAAAGACGTTTATCGCAAAAAGATGAAAATTTATTGCAATTATAACTTCAGGCAGCCTAAAAATATGTTTCAGGCTGCCTGATTATGTATTTATCTTAATGGTTTAAATGATAAACCTGCGATAACGTACTCACCACATGCGTATCATGCAAACTGGCTTTATTCAACGCACGAGTAGGCGAATGCAGCAATTTATTGGTTAATTGCACCGACAAGCGTTCTAACACTTCTTCAGGCGGTGTGCCTTTTGCCAACTGACGAATCGCGTTATTTAACACTTGCTGACGCGCACGCTCGCCTTCATCGCGCAGAGCGCAAATCAATGGCACACGTTGGCGTTGTTGCTGCCACGCCAAAAATTCATGCACTTTGGTTTCTACCATGGTTTCAGCCGCTTCAGCCGCCGCCGCGCGCGCTTCTTTGCCACTTGCCACGCGTTCCGCCATATCATCAACGGTGTGCAACATCACGCCAGCCATGTTTGCCACGCTCGGTTCAACATTGCGCGGCACAGCCAAATCCAACACAAACATCGGTTTTGCGCCGCGTTGTGCAGACGCAGCCTGAATCATCTCTTGCGTGATAATCGGCGTTTGGCTTGCTGTGCAAACCACAATCACATCGTAGCGCGACACGATTTCAGGCAGCACATCTAATTTACACGCTTGTGCGCCGTGTCCCAATTTGCTGCACAAATGGGTGGCGCGAGTGAGCGTGCGGTTGGCAACCATTAACTGTTTTGGCGAACGTGCAGCGAAATAAGTTGCCACAGATTCATTCATTTCGCCTGCGCCGACAAACAGCACGTTCAGGCTGCTGATGTCGCCTACAGATTGCTCTGCCATACGCACGGCGGCTGATGCCATAGACACCACGTTGTCGCCCACGCCGCTTAAGCTGCGAACTTCTTTTGCAGCCTGAAAAGTGCGTTGGAACAGGGCGTTCAACCATGTACTAACGCCGTCTTGTTCACGCGCCACGCGTACGGCTTCTTTCATTTGCCCCAAGATTTGCGGTTCGCCCAGTACCATGCTGTCCAGACCACAGGCTACTCGGAACGCGTGGCGAATGGTGTCGCCGCAACCCAATACATACAAATACGGGCGGATTTCGTCCACATTCACGTTTTTATAGCTCGCCAACCAGTCAATAATCAGCTCGCCTTCGCCCACGCAATAGAGTTCTGTACGGTTGCAAGTGGATAGGATAACGGCTTCGGCTGCGACATTTAAACTTAAATCGCGCACAGCGTCTGCCAACGAGTCGGCGGTAAATGCCAGTTGCTCGCGGATATGCACAGGCGCGGTTTGGTGGTTGAGTCCAATAACAGTGAGTTTCATAATGTAGTGGCTTGTTTTTATGTTTAGTTGGGCGCGATTATAACGAAAAAATTAAAGTGTGTTAAATGGTTTAACCTTTTGACTATTAAATGATAATTTATCTCAATTAGCCTTGAAATTAACGTATTTTCACAAATTGGCGCAAGGGTTTCTATCTGAAGTTGATAGGTCTATAATATGCGCTTTCCAAGAATATTTTGGCGCGTTACCATGGATTTGCACGACATTAGACAGGATTACAGCAAACGCGAGTTGTCTAAAAAACACTGTTTGGACAACCCGATTGCTCAATTTGAACAATGGATGAACGAGGCGATGGCATCGCAAGTGCCTGAACCGACTGCAATGAACGTGGCAACGGTGGATAAAGATGGTCGCCCTAGCAACCGAATTTTGTTGCTCAAAGAAGTGAATCAGCAAGGTTTTGTGTTTTTTAGCAATTACCACAGCCGTAAAGGTCGCGCATTGGCGGCGAACCCTTTTGCTTCGCTAACGTTTTTTTGGGCGGAATTGGAACGCCAAGTGCGCGTGGAAGGACGAGTAGAAAAGCTGCCAGAGCATTTATCTGATGAATATTTTGACAGTCGCCCTTACACCAGTCGCGTGGGTGCGTGGGCGAGCGAGCAAAGCCAAGTGATTGCGAACAAGCAAGTGATTGTGGCGCGCGCGGCGATGTTTGGTGCGCGACATCCGCTTCATGTGCCGCGCCCTGAACATTGGGGCGGCTACCTTGTGATTCCAGACCGTGTGGAATTTTGGCAAGGTCGCCCAAGCCGTTTGCACGATAGAATTGTGTATCGCTTGGAAAACGGCAACTGGATTAAGGAACGACTTGCACCTTAGGTTTTCAGGCTGCGTAATATCATCAAAATAACCAAAATATTTGTTTTCAGGCTGCAATCTAAACGCAGCCTGAAAAATAACCATAAACAAGATGAACTGAAACAATGGCAAAAAAATTCCCTATTACCCCAAAACGCCCCGAACGCATTTGCTGGGGTTGCGACAAATATTGTAAAGACGATGATTTAATGTGCGGCAATGGCTGCGAACGCATTCAACACCCGATTGAATTAGACGGTCCAGAATGGTACAAAAATGGCGACTGGTCGGACTTGTTATCTGAAGAGCAGCAAATTGAACTAGGTTTGAAAGAAGCACCGAAACCCACAAAACCACATATTAAAATTCCGATTAAACGTGCAGATTAAAAAATGCAGCCTGAAAATCATTTTCAGGCTGCATTTTCTTATCTTCTTCGCAAAACCCACTTCACATCATCGCCCATCGTTTCCAGCGAAACTGTGCGCCAATCTCCGTCTTGCGCCAAAACCTGCACATTTTCAGGCAGCCTGAAAGCCTGTTTACCCGTTTCCCCCAACAATTTTGGTGCTTGATAAATCACTAATTCATCAGCCAAATCTTGTTTCACAAATTCCGAAACCACCGTAGAACCTGCTTCCACCAACAATTCGCCCACATTTTCACGCGCCAAAATCTGCAAAACTTGCGTCAAATCCCGATTTTCAGGCAGCCTGAAAACGCGAACATTCGCATATTTCGCCACCCAATCAGGCGCGTCTGCCAACGAAAATACCCACGTTTGCCCACCGTCTTGCACCACATTTGCACTTTCAGGCAGCCTGAAAATGCTGTCTAACACCACACGAATCGGTTGGCGAATCGTCTCAAAATCACGCACATTCAAGCGCGGATTGTCCGCCAAAATCGTGCCAATCCCCGTTAAAACCGCGCAACTTTCCGCACGCAAAACTTGCACATCATGCCGCGCCGCCGCGCCTGTAATCCAAAAGCTGCGCCCGTCTGCCAATGCTGTTTTGCCGTCCAAACTTATCGCCACTTTTACGCGGACAAACGGGCGTTCACGTTCAATGCGCGACAAAAATCCGCGGTTCAATTCACGCGCTTCGGCTTCGTATAAACCGTGTTGCACCGCAATCCCAGCTTCTGTCAACATTGCCAAACCTTTGCCAGACACCAGCGGATTAGGGTCTTGCATGGCGGCAACCACACGCGCCACGCCTGCTTCAATCAGACCTTTGGCACACGGCGGCGTGCGTCCGTAATGCGAACATGGTTCTAGCGTAACGTAAGCTGTTGCGCCACGCGCCAATTCGCCAGCCTGCCGCAGCGCGTGAACTTCGGCGTGTGGTTCGCCAGCGCATACATGAAAGCCTTGCCCGACAATTTGCTCGCCGCGCACAATCACGCAGCCCACACGCGGATTGGGGGAAGTGGAAAAGCGTCCTTGCCACGCCAATTCTAGGGCGTGGCGCATGAATTGTTCGTCTTGTTGAGAGAATGTCATGTTATTACCTTTTGTGTTTTCAGGCTGCAATTAAGGTGTGAATATTTTGAGATGAGAAAGAGTGTAATGCGTACGCGAAAGGTTGAGCAATAGACAAAAAATTAGAGAGCTAGATAAATTATCTAGCTCTCCATATTTGGCTCCCCGAGCTGGGCTCGAACCAGCGACCTGCGGATTAACAGTCCGTCGCTCTACCGACTGAGCTATCAGGGAATGAAGACTGAATTATATATGAATTCTGAAAACAGTCAAACTCTATTCGTGATTTATTTTGTATAAATTTTATAGTTTATTGTTTATAAATAAAATTTAGTTTTTAATTTTTTGCTTGCTGATGGCTAAATAGAGTGCAACGCTTACGCCAATCATGTCTGCCAATGCATCAAATGGGTCGCCTTGTCGTGTTTTTGTGAGCAAATATTGGGCGATTTCGCTGCAAATGGCGTACACCAACCCAAAAATAAATAGGGTGCGTATGGGTACTTTGAGCGATTCGGTGAGCCATGCTTTTGCCAGTAGCCATGTTTGGGCGAAAAAGAGTAGGCAGTGGGCGAGTTTGTCAAAATGGGGAAAGGGTGGCGGTGTTTGGCTGGTGCTTTCGCGGAAAATCAGGGAATAGATGCCTGCGATAAACCACAGCACACCCAAAACAAGCCATTTGTTTTTTGGGAGTTTCATGCGAGTTCGTCTAGAAAAATTTGGCATTGGTCGGCGAGTTTGGTGAATTTGCCGCCGCGTTGTTTAAGTATGTCGCGCCATTGGGCGATTTCTTCGGTGGTTGGGGCTTCGTCTAGGCTGCATTCTTCTAGGAAAAATTGGAGGGTTTCTTGCGCTTCGCCGTAGCTTTCGGTTTGCATGAGTTGGTTGAGTTCGTTCATTTTTCAGGCTGCCTTTTGGCTGTTTTAAATGGGAAAAATGGGATTTTAGCATGCGTTGGCAGTTGGGGCGGTTTTGTGGGAAAATTCGGGAAATTTTATTTTATTTGGGGACTATGTGATGTTGGATAGAGAGGGGTATCGCCCGAACGTTGGCATTATTTTGGTGAACGATGATAATTTGGTTTTTTGGGGGAAACGGGTGCGTGAGCATTCGTGGCAGTTTCCGCAAGGTGGGATTAAACCTGGGGAAAGTCCTGAAACGGCGATGTATCGTGAGTTATTTGAGGAAGTAGGGCTGTTGCCGCAGCATGTGAAGATTTTGGGGCGGACGCGCGATTGGTTGCGTTATGATGTGCCAACCAATTGGGTGCGCCGTGAATGGCGTGGGTCTTATCGTGGGCAGAAGCAGATTTGGTTTTTGCTGAAATTGGTGGGACAGGATTCTGATGTGCATTTGCAAGTAACTCATCAGCCTGAGTTTGATGGTTGGCGGTGGCATGAATATTGGGCACCGATTGATGAGGTGATTGAGTTTAAGCGTTATGTGTATGAGCGTGCGCTGACTGAGCTTTCGCGGTTTCTGCGTGGTGTGGAAAGTATGGGGGAGTATCAGGCGCGTGCGGTAGAAATGCGTAAAGCGTTACAGAATAAGTGTTGAGCAAAAGTAGCTTGAAAGTGCTTTCAGGCTGCTTTTTTGTTTTCAGGCTGCCTGAAAATGTAAAAGGGGTTTCTTTTGCTGCGTAAGTTTCATAAAATATGAAACTTTAAAGCAGCCTGAAACTTTGGGCAAATAACAATATTTTAAGGACACTACCATGACTGACCAATCTGTTTGGCAAAATGCGCCATTACCAGCAACTGTAGACCATGTGCTGGAGCGTTTTCATGAAACGCATCGCCGTCAATTTGCGAGCATTATTCCGTTGGCGCAAAAAGTGAGTGAGCGACATGCGGACAAAGTTTCTGCGGATTTGTTGCCTTTGGTGCAACATATTGAGGCAGAATTGGCGAGCCACATGATGAAGGAAGAACGTATGTTGTTCCCGATGATTAAAGGTGGCATGGGTCGCAATGCGGGAATGCCGATTCGTGTAATGATGATGGAGCATGAAGACCACAGCGCGGTTTTGCAACAATTATTTGATTTGACAGATAATTTAACGCCGCCTGCTGATGCGTGCAATAGTTGGCAACGGTTATACGCGGAATTGCGTGAATTTGCAGATGATTTGTTGGCACACATTGATTTTGAAAATAATTTGTTGTTTCCGCGTGCTTTGAACGAAGAAGCGTAACATATTAGTAAACGCAGCCTGAAAAGTTTTCAGGCTGCGTTTTGTTTTGAATTTACTTTTTCTGCAAACTATTTTTCTTGTGCTTGTGCTATATTGTTTAAAAATCATGTAATTGGAAATTTATCAATGAAACCTTTATTTCATCAGCGTATTGCGCCATTGGCGGCGGCAATTTTATTGGCTTTTTCAGGCAGCGTTTATGCGGCAAATGATTCTGAGCCAGTGGATTCAAAGCAAAAAATAGAACAAGAGGAACGCACACGTAAAGAAGAAGCGGCAAAACGAACAGACCATATTTTTACTTTGTTGTTTGGTGAAATTGCGCTGACGGAAAACCGTTTATCGGAATCGTTGGGTTCTTATGTGAATGTTTATAACCGCACGCAATCGCCTGAAGTGGCAGAACGCATTATGGAAATTTCCACTCAAGTGCGTGCTTATAATGTGGCAGAGACGATTTACCAGAAATGGCGTGCATCAGAGCCAAATCCTAGCCCAGCGTTGCGTCGTTGGGGCTGGGTGCGTGCGATTTCTAATAATCAGTTAGACGTGGCAATGGCGGACATGAAACAGGTGTTTGTTGAGGCAAATTCTGATGAGCAGCGTTCTAAATTGTTGGCGATTTTGGCGGAGTACGCGCTGCAAAGTCCTGATAAGGCGGAAGGGATTAGTTCGCAAGTGATTCAGTTGGCACGTGAATATTCTGATTTGCCTGAATCTGCTTTGGTGGAAGTGATTTATAACGGAAACAAAGGGGCGCAGGTGATGAGTGCGCTGAAGCGTTTGGCGACTTTGGATAAGGATATTTCGCCGACAACGATGCGCATTTTGTTCCATGAGTTGAACAAAAATCCTGATTTATTGACGACATTTTTCAAAAAGACGGATTCAAGTAAATTAGCACCGATTTGGCGCGAGCTGGAAGTGGAGAATTTGATTGCGAGTGGTCAGTATGACGCGGCTGAACAAAAAATTCAGAAGTTGCTGAACGAAGAAACGAAATCGGCAAATGTGTATTTTCAGGCTGCGAGATTGCACATGTATCAGGGTGCTGATATAGATACTGTCGCGAAGTATTATCAACAGGCGTATGAACATGGTAGCGATGATGATAAGGCGCGTGCGGCGATTAATATGAGTGTGCAATATGCGTCGATGTCGGATTGGCGCAATGCGGAGGATTGGGCGCAGAGAATTACGCATTCGCATTATTTGTTTGACAAGTGGTCTTTGCTGACGATGATTGCAGATAAGCAACAAAATTGGCAAAAAACGTATGAATACAGTAAAGAGGCGTTTAAGCACCCAACTTATTCGGATTCGATTTTTTCTATTTTGGATTTGCAAGGGGCTTATTTGCGTTCGATGAGTCAGGTGTTGCCGCAGAAAAAATTGTTGGCTGAATTGAATGCGCATATGGCGAACTTGGAGAAGTCTCAACAATCTGTTTTGAAAACGGAATTGCTGATGATTGCGCTAGAGTTCCGTGCGAATCTTTATTCACTGATGTCGCAGCCTGAAAAGGGCATTGCGGATTTGCGTAAGTTATTGGCTTTAGAGCCTGATAATGCGATGTTTAAGAATAATTTGGGTTATGTATTGCTGGAGTTAAAACCGTCTAAATACATGAATGAGGCATTGCCGTTGATTCAGGCTGCTTATGATGCCGAGCCGAATAATGTGATGTATAACGATAGTTTGGGCTGGGCTTATTACAAAAAAGGTCAGGCTCAGATGGCGTTGCCTTATTTGGAGTTCGCTTACGATAATTTTGAAAATGCTGAAGTGGCGAGCCATTTGGGCGAGGTGTATTGGGCATTGAAGCAGCCTGAAAAAGCGAAAGAGATTTGGCAAAAGGCTTGGATTCAGTCGCCAAAAGATAAGTATTTGTTGAATACTTTGAAGCGGTTTAAAGTGCAATTTAAATAATCATTGCAGTCTGAAAGTCTTTTCAGGCTGCATTTTTGAGGTGAAACATGAAATTGAAACATATATTTCTTTCAGGCTGCGTGTGTTTGCTGACGGCTTGTGTGGCAACGACTTCTCAAACGCCAGCGCAATGGCAAGCGCAGCGTGATAATCGGCAATTTGAAGCTTCGGGTAGACTGGGCGTAAAAATTAATGAGAAGGGCAGTTATGCGAACTTTGACTGGTCGCGTAAAAATGGTGTGGAGACGATTGATGTAAACACGCCGATTGGCACGACGGTAGGGCAGTTGTGTCAGGATTCGCAAGGGGTGTTGGCGCAAGACAGCAATGGCAAGGTGTATTTGGCAGACACGCCTGAGCAATTGAGTGAGCAGCTTTTGGGCTACGATTTGCCTGTGAAATATTTGGGTGTGTGGGCGAATGGTGAATGGGTGCGTGATGTGCCACACAGTTTTACGGCGGACGGTAAATTGCAGCAATCGGGTTGGGAAATTTCACGTGAATTGACGGAAGAGGGTATGCCACGCATTTTGTTGCTGGAAAGCGAAGATTTAACGTTGCGCATGGTGTTTACGGAATACAGCAGCGAATTGATGCAGCCTGAAAAATGGGAATTGTGCGCGGCACGAAAATAAACAGGTGTTTGTGATACGTCAGTTTTTATAGTTGATTAAAATTGCAATGATACTGCGTTGCCAACGCCCTTATGTGCCACGTGCACACGGCGGGCATTGTCGCCTTGTCTCATTCTTATTTTAATCAACTATAGTCTTTTAGATGACTGAAAAATCGTGTATCGTATCGTCCTTCATGGTACGGAAAGCGAAGGGAAAATTATGGCTTGTTTGGTAGAACTATCTAATATTCATGGGCATCGTTTGTATGTGAACACGGATTATATTCGCCGTGTTGAGCCACGTAATGAGAACCCGCCGACGACTGTAGTGGTGTATAGCTGCGCGGAAGGGGAGCGTTATTTTGAAGTAGATGGCTATGTTGATGAAGTGGCGATGATGTTGAATGAAAAAATGCGTTAATTGATAAAAAAAGCAGCCTGAAAACTTTTCAGGCTGCTTTTTTATGTTTATTTACCGCAAGGCGAACGACGTAATGAACCGTAGCGTCCTACGATGCCTTGAATGGTGCCAGCTTCTTGGTCGCTGACAGACATAAACAAAACGTTCATACGTGCTGAACTGTGATTGCCTTCGCTGCCATCAATTACTTGACGTGTGGCTGCGTGCGGGAAGGTTTTTAACAAGCCTTTGATGCGATGGTAGTCGTCTTCAGGCATGCTGACACTTGCCGAACAGTTGCGATAGTTAGCTTGTGCTGTGCCTGTAGTAACGGCTTGACTGCTGCTTGTATTATTGGTTTTAGGTTGTGTTAAAGCAGTTGAGTTGCTGGGTTTTGTGTTGTTAGTTGTGGGAGGTGTAACACGTTTAGCTGGTGTGGCTGCGGTTGCTGTGTTGGCGGTTGCAGTAGTTACCGTCGCTGACGCTGATGTGGCTTGTGCGGCTGGTGCTGCACCTGTTGTGTTGATGATAACGGTCGGCTGCGGCTGCTGCGCTTGCTGCGCGACTTGAGCTGGAGCTTTTTTGATTGGGTAAATCTTGCTTGCAATCATGCCAGCAAATACGATTAAGTTTAAGGCTACTAATGTAGCAAAGAGCCATTTCATTTGTTTTTTATCCAGTTAATCAGTCCGTAAATCACGAGATTGTCGATGATTTTGACGGTGTTGGTTAAAGTAAAATCGTGCGGTAGAGCTTCTAATATTTTGTTTGCGCCGCCACCTGTGAGGATGATGTCTACAGGTGTTTGACAGCGTTCTTTTAGCCGTGTGTGCATGAGCATGATGGAGCCGCAAACGGCGTCTAACATGCCTGTGCTGATGGCGTTGGCGGTGGTGGTTGGGAAGGCATAATACTGTCCTTCTGGGCGTTGCAGCTGGGCGGTGCGTTGCAATAGGGATTCGCGCATGAGGTGAAACCCTGGCATGATGGTACCGCCTAGATAATGCTTGTCGGCGGTTACTGCGTCCACGGTTACGGCTGTGCCGCAACTGACAATCACGCTGGCGTTTTGGCTAAATTTGCGTGAACCGAGTGCGTTAAACCAACGGTCTGCGCCGTGTTCTGCTGGGTTGCGATAGTGGTTTATCATGCCGAGTGCTTGTGGCATGGAGGTGAGCCATTCTATCGGGTAAGGCAAGCGGCTTTGCACCAGTTCTTTTTTGATGTCGCCACACACGGCTGAACCGATGATTTGGGTGTCTAGTGTGCCGTGTTCCTCCCATTCTTGTTGCAAGCGCGTTAGGTCGCGATAGGGGGCGTGGGAAATGTGGTTTATTGTAGCATTTTCTACCCATGCCCATTTTAATCGACTGTTGCCGCCGTCTAAGAGTAGGTATTTTTTCAGGCTGCCTGAAAGTTGCTCTGGACGGCGCAGGCTGATTTCGCCGCTAATGATTTCTTGTTCGCCTTGGGCGGTTTGTAATCGTAGCGCACCTGTTGGGCTGATGCCTAGAATGCGTCCGTTGCAAATCACTTGGTTGTCGCGCAATAGGCTGACGGTTTGGTGTTGGTCGCGGTGTACGGCTTCGTAGGCAGCCTGAAAGGGGGCGAAACCTTGTTCTGCAAATTGGGTTAGCACGGTATCCAGTTTTTCAATGATTTGTCCGAATAGGGTGCTGATGTTGTGTTTTTGTGTGGCCGCAGCCTGAAAACTGGTAATGTTTTCTTGGGTTTCAGGCTGCATGAAGTTGATGCCGATGCCGATAATGGCGTGGGTTTTGCCGTCTTTGCGTATGCTTTCGATGAGTATGCCGCCGAGTTTGTCTAAGCCGATGACTAGGTCGTTTGGCCATTTGATTTGGGCTGGGCAACCGAGTGCTTGCAGGGCTTGCTGACAGGCTAGGGCGGTTACGGGGGCAAGCGCGAGTAGTTCGACTTGGGGTTTGTCAAATGTCCAACCGAGGCTGAACATGAGACATTCGCCTAAATTGTTTTGCCATTTTCTGCCTTGTCTTCCACGCCCTTGTGTTTGGCTGTGCGCGACGATGATGTGTCGGTGGCTGGATTTGCCTGAATGTACGCGCTCTGCTAACAGGGTGTTGGTGGATTCGGTTTCAGGCTGCACGTCTAATGTGAAGTTTGGCTGGCTGTGGTTTTCAGGCAGCATGGCGATGGGACGTGAAAGTTGCCAGTAACCGTCTCTTTGGCGCAACAGGGGGCGTAAGTGGTTGGGTACTTGTTGCCAAATCATGTTGAGTTGCTGCGGTAGGCAGCCTAGCTGTTTGGCTAACTCGGTGATGTGATGTGGTTGCGTGTCGGCTAATGTGGCAAGCAGGGGTTGGAAGGACATAGTGTGTTTCAAAAAAATAATTCTTTATTTTAACTGATTTTTATATGCTTCACACGAAAAAGCAGCCTGAAAATGGGTTTTCAGGCTGCGTTTGTTTTATGAAGTTGCAAAGGTGTTGCATTGGTTAATATCGCCTGTTTGTAATCCGCGTTGTAACCATTGTTTGCGGTTGGCTGATGAACCGTGCGTGAAGGTGTGTGGCACGGAATAGCCTTGGGCGCGTTCTTGCAATGTGTCGTCGCCAACAGATTCGGCGGCGTTGTAGGCTTCTTCGATGTCACCTGCTTCAAATAAGCCGTCTTTTTGTGCGTAGTGGCCCCATACGCCTGCGTAGCAGTCTGCTTGCAATTCTAGTTTGACTGAGAGGGCGTTGGATTCTTTTTGGCTAACTTGGCTTTGTGCTTGGTGGACTTTTTGAATTGTGCCAAGTAGGGTTTGGACGTGGTGCCCGACTTCGTGGGCAATCACATACGCAAATGCGGCGTCGCCTTCTGCACCTAATTGGTTTTTCATGGTGTCGTAGAAAGACAAGTCGATATACAGTTTGTTATCGACTGGGCAATAGAATGGGCCTGCGCTGGCTTGTCCTGTGCCGCATGCGGTGGAAGTTGCACCTGAATAGAAAACCATGGTTGGATTTTTGTATTTTGCGCCTGCTTTTTGGAAGTATGCGCCCCACACGTTTTCGGTTTCTTTTAAAACGACTGAGCTGAGCTTGGCTAATTCTTGCTCTTGTTACGATGGGGCTGATTTGGTTTGCTGGGTTTGTGTTTGTTGTGTTAAGGCTGCGTTGCCGCCAACTAAACCGCTTAAATCTACGCCGTAGTAAGCTCCTACGAGTAGCACGATGATACCGATGATGCCTGGGGATTTGCCGCCTCCGCCGCCAGAAGAACCGCGACGGTCTTCAATGTTGTTACTGCCTTCTCTGTCTTGCCAACGCATGATGTGTGTTCCTAGTGAATATAAGGAATATGAGAAAAGCCCAAACAAATTGTTTGGGCTTTTTTATCTGGTGGCCAGAGGCAGGATCGAACTGCCGACACACGGATTTTCAATCCGTTGCTCTACCGACTGAGCTATCTGGCCGTTAAGTTTTGTATTAAACCATGAATTATTTTATACGTCAAGTTTTTTCGTGCAAAATAATTTTTTGCTTTAAGACGCAGCCTGAAAAGGTTATTTAGTGATGTCTACTACGCTACGAGCGGCACGGCGTGCGTCCAACAAAATCAAGCCCAATTTCGCGCTTTCTTTTGCGGTTAAACACAATACGTTTGTACCACCTGCTTGAATTAGCAAAGTATAACCCAGTTTACCTTTTACTATTACTTGTTCCAATTCACCGCAAGCCAATTCTTGAGTAGTACGGTTACCCAATGCTAACAATGCTGCAGACATCGCACCTACACGGTCTGGGTCAATGTTGGCCGGCAATAAGTGAGCGATTGGCAAGCCGTCGGTAGAAATGATTGCTGAAGATGTAATATCAACAGATGAGCTGTTCAAGTCGCTCAATACGGAAGTTAAGAGTTGTTCATGCATTTTGTTTATTTCCAGTCAAATTCTTATAAAGCATTACCTAAATTCGCAGCTGCATCGGCAGTTTGATATAAGGCTCGAACGAGTTGTATGAAAGCTTCTTTATGCAGTTGAGGTGTACCACCTGTTACCAAAATGTATTTGGCATCTTTGATGTAAATAGGGAAGAAAGTTAATTCGCTTTGACCTGTTGGGTCACACAAGCCCCATGCATTTTGATAAATGTTCAAGTTGTTTTTAATCAACAATGCGTGGCGCTCAGATAAGCGAATAGCTTCGCTTGCTAAAATTGCAACTTCTTCCGCAGCTTCATGGTGGAAACCTGAGTTAGCAAAGTAAAAGCCATCTTGGTCAATCAACAAAGCTTTTTGACTGTCTGACATGTGAGGCAATAAATTTTGCAATGTGTCATCTTGCAATGCAGGCACTTCTGCAGGAGATTCACCGCCATATAAAAATTCCAAACGTTGCAAACGGTAGAGCAAGTTCAGCGCTGAATCAACATCATCTGTTTCAGACCATTGCAATAATTTTTCTTGTGTAATGGCTTCATTGCTGTTTGCTTGCAAAATGTTTGCCAACAATGTACGACTTGCGCTGGCACTTTTGTTTGCAACCGCATAAAACGCACCTGCTGGGGTGATATGCGGGTAGAGATTTGTTTGTAGTGAAAGAGTAGATTCCATTTTATACCTCTAAACCTGGGTCAATTTGGAACAGCATGGCTGTTACTAATTGTTTTACGTCTTCTTCGCTGCGGGCATCTACTTCAAAAACGGGAACATTCAAACCATGTTGAGCCAAGTATTTTTGGTAAACATCAATACCTGGAATGGCACGAATATCCATTTTTGTTACACCAACCACTAAAGGGGCAGTTTTCAACAAATCAGAGAAAGAGTCTAAAAAGAATTTCAAATCTTTCAGAGGATTACCACGAGTGTTATCCAATAACAAAATCAAACCCATACTGCCCTGGCTCAAAATGTCCCACATGAAGTCGAAACGTTCTTGACCTGGCGTGCCATATAAGTGAATTTTTGTATTTTCATCAAGCTGGATTAAACCGTAGTCCATCGCAACGGTTGTGTAACCTTTACGAACAGAGGTCATATCTGATGCACTAGCATCCGTCTGCACTGGCGGTTCATCTGAGAGTGAGGCAATAGCTGTAGTTTTACCTACACCTACTGGACCTGTAAAAATAATCTTATTTTCTACCAACATGGTAAATACCTCTTATTTATTCAGCAATTTTTTCATTAAACGACTTAACAAGCCACCTGATTTTTGTTGAGCATGACTAGCAGAAGCAGTTGCCGCTTTGACCTGTTCTTGGCGAGGGGCTGCTGTTGCTGTGTTTACTGTGGCATGTTTTGCAGATTGAGCAGTTTCATTAACTTGTTGAGTAACTGTTAAATAATCTGTCAAATAAGTTGCTGCAATGTAGTTCAAAATATCAGCCATGTCTAAAGGCATTAATTTATAAAGCATATTTAAACTAACAGATGTTTTCGTTAGAAATGCTGATAAGCGCATAGACTCAGGCACTGGTGTTAAACGAGTTAAGTTTGGCCAGCTTTTTAATCTAAATACGGTATTTGGATTAATAGGGTGTACCAAGCGTCCGTTTGCTGTCCATAGGGCAACTTGCCACATGCAAGAAGTAACAGTTGCATTACAACGCTCTTGAATGTTGCTACCTTCAGGAATTTGTTTCAATTTAATATTTGGGTGCTCTTGACGACAGAAGGCTTTTAATTGCTCTGAATCTACTGCAACCCAAACTTTTTGTGCTGCTGGGAATACGGCTAATACAGGCTTGTCATCAATTAAGATAGCAGTATCGCGTTGATGAGCAATGGCATCACGGAAAGCACCTAACACGCCGACACGAGGGTCAAAGCGAGGAATAACTACTTCACCTGTTCTATTGGCATTTTGTGCTGAGGCTGCCGGCTGTGCTGCTGAAGCAGATTGCGCAGCTAATGGGTTATTCGCTTGTGGTACGCTACCGCTACGAACAACCCATACGCCGTTACCTTGCAATAAGTTACGCAAACTTAAGAAGAGCGTATCAAATTTAATCGGTTTAGCAAGATAAGGTGCGGTTACTGAAGGTGGTGATTTAGAGAAATACACCACAACGTTGCCTGAAAAGGTATTTTTGGCTTTTTGCCAAGTAGCTAAACCATTTGGGCTATCACCATCAACAATAACCAAATCTGGTTTTTCACCTGAACCAGAGTTAATTACTTGATAGTTTGTTGTGCTGTGCATCTTAAATGCCATTTTGAACATGGCTTGTTGCTGGTCGTCCATGGCAACAAACAACAATTTCACCGTTTTTACACGTGGTAAGTCTTGATTCATCATTATTAGTGTCCGAATGAGCCGTTATTTAATCGTTGCAGTAATTGGCTCATTGCCAATACCACTTCTTCTGGTAATGTTTGAACTTGACCGCGAAGTTCTTGAAGCAGATTTTCTAAGCGTTCCCACTCTTCTGCGCGTTCATACAAGTCAAACAAGGTAATATAAAGTTGCGACTCTTGTGGATGGTCAATAATTGCTTTTTCAAGCATTTCCATAGAGCCTTCTAACTGACCATACATTAGTAAAGATTCAGCTTCTTTCAAGATACGTTCTGCGGCAGTTCTAGGTTCACCAGATACGTCTGCTTTTTCTGTTACTAATGCTTGATAGCGAGCTTTTTTCAGGCTGCCACCGTCTAACCAACCTTGTTGAATACCCAAATCGCGCAAAATCGCTTCATTTGGATTATTTTCCAGTTGTTCAAACACTGGGTGCTGACCCATGCTGTAGCCCCAGCCCAACATACGTTCTTTTACTTGGCGACCATATTTGCCTAAGCTGTAATACAAGTTCCACAAGTGTCCTGCGAAACCATTGATATTTTTAGCGTGGTAGTCCAAAGTCAAAGCATCAATCAGCAATGAAGCTGGTTTGTCTGAACTGCGAATAGCTTTGTTCAAGTATTTGATTGCAGCGTCGTAGCTCAAAGAGTCTTTCAGTAATTTCACACCTTGTTCAGGCTGCATAAATGCCAAAACTGCACCTTTTTCATCGTTGGTAATGTTGGAAATCACACCGTTACCAGCAATAAGTGGTTTACGTGCAGCAAGAGCGGCTGCAGCTGCGGCTGCTTCGATTTCTGCATTGGATTTGCGACGAGTAGGTGCTTCTGGTTTGGCTGCTTGCTGTGGTGCAGCTTTTTCGCCAATCTCTTCAGCAGTTTTCTTAACTGTCCAACCCAATTTGGTTTCAGCTAATACGCGTAAACCCAAATGGTTTTCATCTAGGGCTAAGCCTTGTTTGATATATTCGGTTAATTCTTCAGTAGATAACAAATCTTGCTGTTGTGCAATTGCGCTGGCTGCTGCTTCTACATCTTTAGCTTGCAACCACAGAGAAACCAAGTCGTTCGCCATTTGGCTATCGCGACGTTGTGTTTTTTCCATGTATGCAGCTAATGAAGTGGCTGCTTTGTCATAGTAACCGAACTGTTTGTATACGTTGAATTCGGTTAGTGCGTCTACGTCTTGAACGGAAACTTTGGTATCATCAACCACGTTTGCAGAAGCAGTGGCAGAGCCCCATTCTTCCCAATTTTCTTCAGCAGCTTCTGATGATTCATCAGTTTTTTCTATTGGCTCATCATCAACATCATTTTTAGATTTTTTACCTTTTGCTTTCTTTTTAGCAGAAGGAGAACCACGACCTTTTTTGCTATTGCTATCGCCTGATTTTTGTTTGTTTTTAACTAAAAAAGCAACTAAACCACAGACGACACCAACGGCGAGAAGGAGGGGAACCATCATTTCTTCATCCATAAGTACTCCTTAAAGTTTTAAATTGAAGTGTGTCAATATCCTCAATGATGTCTTAAAATGCAGCTGTATACATCACTGATAGAAAATTAACCTGAATTTTATCATTATTTTGATTGAATAAGTTAATTTATTGCAATGTTTTTATGGAGAAAATGATGAATATTGAACGTTTGCGCAGTTGGCAGCCTGAAGCGAGTGAGGAGCAATTGGCGTTATTTGCGCAGGAAAATGCGGCGTTATTGGAGTTACTGGACGATAGCTGGGCAAAATTTAAAATCAATCATGTGGAGTTTTTTCAGGCTGCGACAGGACTGCCTGTCAGCGAAAGCCGCTATGCAGAGGGCTTTTCTGTGGACGATTTGGAACACTTGCCTGTTTCTGATGCGGAATTGATGGAGTTTGTACGTGCGTTTGACAATGAGCGTCCGCGCAAGGATAGACCATTTGGCGATGGTGTTCGCGTAAACGACCAAAATTGGGACGTTTTGGAATGATTTTTTCAGGCTGCGAATAATTTTATTGCGCGAAATTGATAAATTAGCAAGAAATATTCTAATAAATGCAGCCTGAAAATGAAGTTTACTATTGAGTTGTTAATTTATGTTAATTTATGATGTTATTTTGTTGTAAAATGTTTCATATATTAAAATAAATTAACATACATGGGTTGCAAAACGCAGCCTGAAAAATAAGAAAGGAAAAAGCTATGAATGCTGTCATGATAGGCGTGATTGTGATGCTGGTTTTATCGGTATCGCGGGTTCACGTTGTTTTGAGTTTGGTAATTGGGGCATTTGCTGGCGGTTTGTCGGCAGGCTTGCCTTTAACGGATATTGTGGATGCAGCGGGTACGGTTACACAAAAAGGCGTGATGTCGCATTTTCAATCTGGTCTGCAAAATGGTGCAGGGATTGCCTTGTCGTATGCGATGCTGGGCGCGTTTGCGATGGCGATTTCTCACTCTGGTTTACCACACCAAGTGGCAGGTGCAGTGATTCGCAAAATTGATGCGCAAGGTCGCAAAGATGTGATTCCGTCTGGTGTGAATGCAGTTAAATGGAGCTTGTTGCTAGGTGTGTTGGCAATGGGCATTATGAGCCAAAACATTGTGCCAATTCACATTGCGTTTATTCCAATGATTGTACCGCCATTGTTGATGATGTTTAACCGTTTGCAAATCGACCGCCGTTTGCTGGCTTGCGTGATGACGTTTGGTTTAACCACCACTTATATGTTTTTGCCATACGGTTTCGGTGCGATTTTCTTGAATGAAATTTTGTTGGCAAACATTGCTAAAGCTGGCTTGGACGTGAAAAACATCAATATTATGCAAGCTATGGCAATTCCTGCTTTGGGTATGCTTACAGGCTTGCTGCTGGCATTTGTTCACTATCGCAAACCGCGCATTTATCAAGATAGACAAGTGGATACTGACAATGAAACTTCTGCCGCAAAAACACCTGAAGTTTCTACCTACCGCAGCGTGGTGGCGGGCGTGGCGATTTTGGCTTGCTTTGCCATTCAGTTGATTTACAGCGACGCGTTGATGTTGGGTGCTTTGTTGGGCTTTTCAGTGTTTATGATGTTGGGCGTGGTTCGCCGTTCGGACGCAGATAGTGTGTTCAACAAAGGTATTCAAATGATGGCGATGGTGGGCTTTATCATGATTGCAGCACAAGGTTTCGCGGAAGTGATGAAAGCGACCAACCAAATTCAGCCATTGGTTGAAGCGAGCGCATCTATGTTTGCGGGTAGCAAAGCGGCGGCAGCATTTGCCATGTTGATGGTTGGTTTGTTGGTAACTATGGGGATTGGTAGTTCGTTCTCCACTTTGCCGATTATTACTGCGATTTATGTGCCATTGTGCGTGGGCTTAGGTTTTTCGCCTTTGGCAACTGTGGCGATTATCGGTACAGCAGGTGCATTGGGCGATGCAGGTTCGCCAGCGTCTGACTCTACATTAGGTCCAACAATGGGCTTGAATGTGGACGGTCAACACGACCACATGCGCGATAGCGTAATCCCAACTTTCTTGCACTACAATATTCCGCTGTTTATTGCGGGTTGGATTGCATCGTTAGTTTTGTAAATAATCCGCTATAATTTCAGGTTGCTTGATTATATTCAGGCAGCCTGAAATTTTATGAGAACATCAAAATGAACGAACTTGAAGACCGAATAATTGAATTAGAAATCCGTGTAGCGTTGCAAGATGAACTGTTGCAATCATTAAATGATACTGTTGCCAAAATGCAAGACGCGCTGGATTTGCAGCAAGCGCAGCTTCGCGTGTTATACAATAAAATGCAGCAGCAATCTGAAAGTGCAAACAGCAAGCCATACAGTTTGGCTGATGAAGTACCACCGCATTATTAAAACAAAAGCAGCCTGAAAAAATATTTTCAGGCTGCTTTTTAGACTGCTTATTTTTTGCGATTACGCAAGTAATCCAATGTTTTCAGCTCTGCAATTGCCGCTGCTAATGCAGCTTGGGCTTTTGCTTTTGCTTCGCCGTCTTTCGCTTGCGACAGATTATTTTCTGCGGCACGTTTCGCTTCTTCAGCACGCGCTGCGTCCATTTCTGCGCTGCGAATAGCAACATCGGCTAAAACCGTGATTTTATCAGGCTGCACTTCCAGCACACCGCCCGATACTGCAACCAAGACTTCTTCCTGAGAATTAGGCACGGTTAAACGCAATGCACCTGGTCGAACCAAACTCATGATTGGTTCATGGCGAGGGAAAATACCCAGTTCGCCAGCTACGGTTGGAACAACCACAAAGCTGGCTTTACCTGAATAAATATTCTCTTCGCCACTCACTACTTCAACGTGCATGACACTCATGCCTATCTCCTTAGTTTACGGTTTTGGCTTTTTCAACAGCTTCTTCAATGCCGCCCACCATGTAGAACGCTTGTTCTGGCAAGTGGTCGTATTCGCCGCTCAAAATGGCTTTGAAGCCTGCAATCGTGTCGCGCAATGGAACGTATTTACCTGGTGAACCTGTAAACACTTCGGCAACGTGGAACGGTTGAGACAAGAAACGTTGGATTTTACGCGCACGGGCAACGGTTAATTTGTCTTCGTCAGACAATTCGTCCATACCCAAAATGGCGATAATGTCGCGCAATTCTTTGTATTTTTGCAAAGTAGATTGCACGCCACGCGCTACGTCATAATGTTCTTGACCTAAAACCATTGGGTCTAATTGACGTGATGTTGAATCCAATGGGTCTACTGCAGGGTAAATACCCAAAGAGGCAATATCACGGCTCAATACTACGGTCGCGTCCAAGTGGGCGAATGTGGTGGCTGGCGATGGGTCAGTCAAGTCATCGGCTGGCACATATACGGCTTGAATAGAAGTAATAGAGCCTGTTTGCGTTGAAGTAATACGTTCTTGCAAACGACCCATTTCTTCAGCCAATGTTGGTTGGTAACCTACTGCTGATGGCATACGACCTAACAATGCGGATACTTCTGTACCTGCCAATGTGTAGCGGTAGATGTTATCCACGAAGAATAATACGTCACGACCTTTGCCGTTTTCGTCTTTTTCATCGCGGAAGTGTTCTGCCATAGTCAAACCAGTCAAGGCAACGCGCAAGCGGTTACCTGGCGGTTCGTTCATTTGACCGTACACCATGGCAACTTTATCCAACACGTTTGATTCTTTCATCTCGTGATAGAAGTCGTTACCTTCGCGAGTGCGTTCGCCCACGCCTGCAAATACTGACAAACCACTGTGCGCTTTGGCGATGTTGTTAATCAACTCCATCATGTTCACAGTTTTGCCAACACCTGCACCGCCGAACAAGCCCACTTTACCGCCTTTTGCAAATGGGCAAAGCAAGTCAATCACTTTAATACCTGTTTCTAGCAATTCGGTTGCACTAGACAATTCATCAAATTTTGGTGCCGATTGGTGAATGGCGCGAGTTTGGTCTGAACCAATGTCGCCAGCTTCATCAACAGGATTGCCTAATACGTCCATAATACGACCTAATGTTGCTTTACCTACTGGCACTGTGATTGGTGCGCCTGTATTGTTTGCGGTAAAGCCACGTTTCAGACCGTCTGTTGTACCCATTGCAATGGTACGTACAATGCCATCGCCCAGTTGTTGTTGAACTTCCAAAGTCAAATCAACTTCAACCAATTTCAATGCATCGTAAACGCGCGGAATAGAGTCGCGTGGAAATTCCACGTCCACTACTGCGCCAATAATTTGTACGATTTTGCCTTGGCTCATTCTCGTATCCTAACTCTAATTTGTTCAGGCTGCTTTTTATACAGCAGCCGCACCTGCCACAATTTCAGTTAATTCTGTCGTAATGGCTGCTTGACGTGATTTGTTGTAAACCAAACGCAATTCTTTAATTGCACTACCTGCGTTATCTGTTGCTGCTTTCATGGCAACCATACGCGCTGCTTGTTCGGCAGCCATATTTTCGCTTAATGCTTGATAAACAACAGATTCTAGATAGCGGCGCAATAAGTATTCCAACACGGCAACAGGGCTAGGTTCATAAGTGTAATCCCAGCTATAGTGAGCTTCATCGTCTTCATTCAAAACTTCTTCGCCAATTGGCAACAGAATTTCAGAACACGGCTCTTGTTTCATGGTGTTGATAAAACGTGAACTAACCAAGTGAATGGTATCTAACTCGCGTTTTTCATAGCGTTGGAAAACTTCGGTTAATGCACCGAGCAGCACTTCCATTTTAGGCGTGTCGCCCAAATTGGTTACGCTGGCTACAACATTCAGCCCAACTCGTTGGCAAGCTAATAAACCCTTGCTACCAAAACAAACGACATCAACTTCAATACCTTGAGATTGGTATTCTTGCACTTGCGCGAAGAATTTTTTTAGCACGTTTGCATTCAAACCACCGCACAAACCTTTATCAGTTGTGATTAAAATAAATCCAACGCGATTTTTGGTTTCATGCTGCTCCAGCAATTTAATGCCGTGGTCAGTATGCGTTTGCGCTAAGCGGTTCATAACCAACCGAACTTTGTCGGCATAAGGTCGCGCCAAGCGCATCCGTTCTTGAGTCTTGCGCATTTTAGAGGTTGATACCATTTGCATCGCTTTGGTGATTTTTTGGGTATTTTGCACACTACGAATTTTGGTAAGAATCTCTTTTCCTACTGCCATTTTAAGACTCCTTATAAACTAATCTTTAAGCAGCGTAGTTATACGAAGTCTTAAAGGATTCAATGGCTTTTTTCCACACTTGTTCTGTTTCATCAGACAAAGCACCTGATTGGTTTACTTCGCTCAATGTATCAGGGTGTTGCGTGCGAACGTAGTTCAAAAATTCTGCTTCAAATGCCAATGCTTTTGCCACTGGTACATCTGAGTAAGAGTTGTTGTTAATCGCCCACAATGTCAAAGCCATTTCAGCAACGCTCAGAGTGCTGAATTGTTTTTGTTTCATCAATTCAGTAACTACTTCACCGTGTTGTAGTTGTTTACGTGTTGCATCGTCTAAGTCTGATGCGAACTGTGCAAATGCTGCCAATTCACGATATTGAGCCAAAGCCAAACGAATACCACCGCCCAATTTTTTGATAACTTTAGTTTGTGCAGCACCACCCACGCGAGACACAGAAATACCTGCGTTAATCGCTGGACGAATACCTGAGTTAAACAAGTCAGTTTCCAAGAAAATTTGACCGTCTGTAATAGAAATTACGTTGGTTGGTACGAATGCAGATACGTCGCCTGCTTGCGTTTCAATGATTGGCAAGGCAGTTAAAGAGCCTGTTTTGCCTTTCACTTCGCCGTTAGTCAGTTTTTCAACTTCATTAGCATTGATACGCGCTGCACGTTCCAACAAGCGAGAGTGCAAGTAGAACACGTCGCCTGGATATGCTTCACGACCAGGTGGACGACGCAACAACAATGAAATTTGACGATACGCAACGGCTTGTTTAGACAAGTCATCATAAATAATCAGAGCATCTTCACCGCGGTCGCGGAAGAATTCGCCCATTGTGCAGCCTGAATATGGTGCAATGTATTGCAATGCAGCTGCTTCAGAAGCAGTGGCTGCCACAATAATGGTGTGTTCCATTGCGCCTTGTGCTTCTAATTGACGAACCACGTTCGCAATAGAAGACGCTTTTTGACCGATTGCCACATAAATACAGATAACGCCTGTACCTTTTTGGTTCACAATCGCGTCCAAAGCAACGGCTGTTTTACCTGTTTGACGGTCACCAATAATCAACTCACGCTGACCACGACCAATCGGCACCATAGAGTCAATTGCTTTCAAACCTGTTTGCATAGGTTGGTCAACAGATTTACGTGCAATCACACCTGGAGCGATTTTTTCAATCGGTGCAGTGCTTGCTGCATTGATAGGACCTTTACCATCAATAGGCTGACCCAATGCATTCACCACACGCCCAACTAATTCACGACCAGTTGGCACTTCCAAAATGCGACCCGTACATTTCACTTCGTCGCCTTCTTTGATGTGCTCGTATTCACCCAGCACAACCGCACCAACAGAATCGCGTTCCAAGTTCATTGCCAGACCAAAAACATTGCCAGGGAACTCTAACATTTCCCCTTGCATTACGTCAGACAAACCATAAACACGAACGATACCATCTGTTACAGAAATCACTGTACCGCGAGTGTGGTTTTCTTGACGAGTATTCAATTTTTCAATCTTAGCTTTCAGCAACTCGCTGATTTCAGCAGGATTAATCTGCATGAAACGCTCCTAATTTGTCAGAGTCGTATACAAGTTTTTTAATTTACCTTGCACCGACAAATCTAAAACTTTGTCGCCTACAACTACTTTAATGCCGCCAATCAATTCTGGCTCTGTAATAAAAGTAGCTTGTAGACTAACATGAAAATGCTGCTCTAAATCACTAATGATTTTGGCATGCTGACCTTCGCTTGCAACTGGATAAGCCGTATAAATAATAGCTTTTTGAGCATTTTGGCTCGCCAAAACCATTTCTTCATACAATTCAAAAATATTTGGCAATGTCAGCAAGCGTTTTTCCGTTGCGACAATACTCACAAAATTTTTGAATTCAGCTGATTTTGCCACTTCAACATCTTTCAACAAGCGCAGCAATTCACTCGCTTTTTTTACAGAATCTATATCAACTTGATTAATAATAGAAACTACTTGAGGTTGTTGAACCAGCCAAGCCAGTTGTTTAAGCCCTTCAGACCAACTTTGCGCCACTCCTTTTTCAGTTGCCAACTCAAAAATAGCTTTGGCATAAGGACGAGCAACGGTTGCGAACTCTATCATAAGATTACAGCTCCTGTTTCAAGGCACCTAACATCTTAGCATGCTGTTTCTCATTGATTTCGCTACGCAAAATAGATTCAGCACCTTTCACTGCCAAAATAGCCACTTGTTCACGCAAAGCCTCGCGTGCGCGACCCATTTCTTGTTCAGCGTCAGCTTTTGCTTGTGCTGTAATACGAGCAGCCTCGTTTGCAGCCTGAACTTTAGCGTCCTCTACAATTTGAGCAGCACGTTTTTCTGCGTTAGCCACCATCTCTGCAACTTGATTGCGACCTTCGGTCAAGAGTTCTGCAACTTTCTTTTCGGCTTGTTCAAAATCGCTTTTGCCACGTTCAGCAGCAGCCAAGCCTTCAGCGATTTTATTTGCACGCTCATCTAAAGCCTTGGCAATAGGCGGCCACACATATTTAATAGTGAAAGCACATAAGCCAAGGAACACGATAAGTTGTGCAATTAAGGTTGCATTTAAATTCACTTTACCTGCCCTCGTATAGGGGTTAATCAAACAAAACGGAAGAGCTTAAAATTATGCGCCACCGAATGGATTAACAAAGGCAAACAACAACGCAATCGCAACACCAATCAAGAATGCTGCATCAATCAAACCAGCAATCAAGAACAATTTAGTTTGCAAAGGATTCATCAATTCTGGCTGACGAGCAGAAGATTCCAAATATTTAGAACCCACCATTGCGATACCAATAGATGCACCTAAAGCACCCAAAGCAACGATTAAACCACAAGCGATAGCAATTAAGCCCATAATAAAACTCCTAGATTAAAAAGAAAGGAAAGAAACAACAAAAAACTTAGTGATGGTCATGTGCCTGACCCAGGTAAACAAAGGTCAAAGCCATGAAAATAAACGCCTGCAATGTAATAACCAAAATATGGAAAATTGCCCACGCTAAACCGGCCAAAATATGGAATACAAATAAAATAGGGTCTAAAAGACTAACGCTGCCAGAGCTTGCCCAAGCACCGCCCAGCAACGCAATCAGCAAGAACACCAATTCACCTGCATACATATTACCAAACAACCGCATACCATGCGAAACTGTTTTAGAGAAAAACTCCAACACATTCATCGCAAAGTTAATTGGCATCAAAACAATTTTTGCGTACAGATTAGAAGTACCAAATGGCGCAGAGATTAACTCATGACTCCAGCCGCCCAAGCCTTTGATTTTGATGTTGTAGTAGAAACACAAAAGCAATACGCCAGAAGCCAAAGCCAAGCCGGTATTCAAATCAGCTGTTGGCACAACACGCATCAAGGCATGGTGTTCACCCGTCATCCCTTGGAACACACGTGGCAAGAAGTCCACAGGCAACATATCCATGGCATTCATCGCTAAAACCCATGTAAAAATCGTCAAGCCAACAGGCGCAATCACTTTGCGAGATTGCTCATTGTGAATAATGCTTTTACACATATCGTCCACAAATTCAAACAGCAATTCAACTGCAGCCTGAAAACGGCCAGGAACGCCAGAAGTTGCCTTCAATGCCGCCTGACGCAGAACATAACAAACCACCACGCCCAGTAATACCCCATAAAAAATCGCATCTAAATTCACAAAAGAAAAATCCGCGATATTTTGTAAGCCCTGACCTTCGGTAACATCAGACAAACTTGTCAAACTTTGCAAGTGGTGTTTGATATACGCGGCGGGTGTTAATGCTTCACTGCTTGCCATAACGATGAACTCTCAAAAAAAATAAAAAAACAAAATGACTGGCGAATAATAGTCCCAATAAGTAAGGGATAAAACGAATTTCTTTATAGAAGACAAAAATAGCTGTCATCAAAATCAACGCCAGAATTACTTTTAAACCTTCCGAAATCACAAAACCAAGCGGCGCATATTGCGCTTGTTTGCTCGAAAGTTTTAAAACTAATGCCGATAAAGTGCTAGGCACAGCATAAGAAACCCCACCCAAAGCCAAAGAAATCGCAGCCTGAAAACCCACCAAAGTCCAGCAAATCGCAGTCAAAACCACCAAACCAACCCACTGAAACCGAATAATTGCACCCACGTTCATTCACCGTGAAAAAGGATGTCAATATAAATAAAGCAAAACTAACAGTCAAGCAAATATATTTGACAATTCTTATCAAAAATTCACGCGTATTATAGCCTATAAAGCCTTACAAAAAACAAATTAATCACGAAAAATTTGACGCAATATCCACATTCTTCAGGCAGCCTGAAAAAAACACAAGCAAAATATGATAAAATTACCCGTTTAAATGCAGCCTGAAAAGGCAACAAATCCCATTATCAAATTATCGGAGAGACACAATGGCAGGTCATAGCAAGTGGGCGAATATCCAACACAAAAAAGCACGCGTAGATGCCCAACGCGGACGTATTTTCACAAAATTGATTAAAGAAATCACCGTAGCCGCAAAATTGGGCGGCGGCGACCCAAACTCAAACCCACGCCTGCGTTTAGCCATGGACAAAGCATGGGACAATAACATGCCAAAAGACAATGTGCAACGCGCCATTGATAAAGGCACAGGCAACTTGGAAGGCGTGGAATACATCGAATTGCGTTACGAAGGCTACGGCATTGGCGGCGCAGCAGTGATGGTTGATTGCATGACTGACAACAAAACCCGCACCGTTGCAGACGTTCGCCATGCATTCACCAAAAACGGTGGCAACTTAGGCACAGACGGCTGTGTGGCATTCAACTTCGTGCACCAAGGCTATTTGGTTTTTGCCAACGCAGATGAAGACGCTTTAATGGAAGCTGCATTGGAAGCGGGCGCGGAAGACGTGATTGTGGACGAAGAAGGTATTATTGAAGTGATTACTGCACCAACCGATTGGGCGCAAATCAAAGCCGCATTAGAAGAAGTAGGCTTCAAATCAGAAGATGGTGACGTTACCATGCGCGCGCAAAACACTACAGAGTTAGAAGGCGCAGAAGCAGAAAAAATGCAAAAACTGATTGACGCTTTAGAAAGTTTAGATGACGTGCAAAACGTTTATACGTCTGCCATTTTGAATTTTGAATAAGCGATAATATTTTTTCAGGCTGCGATTGATTATTTAAAATCGCAGCCTGAAAAATATGCCATAAATATATGTAGAACAAGCGTTGCATTTTGTAAACAAAGCAAGCTAAACAGCAAGTAAAATTAACAAAAGGCTACAAAATTCGGTTTTGAATATTTTTGTTTTAACATATAATTATAAAGTCTTTAAAGTATCTTTAAAATTTGAGACAAAAAGCAATTATTTGCTCAAAAATCAGATTTTTAAAGTTTTTTCAATCAAAATAAGGGAAACTACTATGGCGGCAGATAAAAAAGCAGCGCAATCAAGTAGTAAAAATGCCGCATTTATGCGGTATCGCGACTTGATTATTTCTATTTCGGTGTTCTTGGTCCTGTTGGTGGGTATGTTGGGTGCCTCTATCTTCTTGGCGCGGAACGCACGTCTTAACACGCAAACTGCGGAGGTGGTAAATGATTTGCAATTGGCAGTAAAAACCATTCAGCAACAACTTTATGCATTAAAGCTGTCTTACGGTGAAGACCCGAACAGTCCACACATTGCTAATACATTGAACAACTTGAAAGATGCACAAAGCCGTGTGATTAAATCTCAAGAAACTTTGCGTAATGGTGGTGAATATACGCTGGGCGATGGTTTTACAGTAACAATTAATGCTTTGAGTGGTCATTATGTAGAACACTTAAATAACATTAAAGCGGCGTATGATCCATTGAATGCAGATATTGATAACTATCTGAAAACAGCCACTTCACCAACTGCTACTTCAACGCCATTGGACTTGGCAGTATTGCGTGCACAAAGTGCGGAAGAGCCAATCACACAAAACGTGAATGAGCTGTATACCGAAACAGAAAAATCATCAGCCGCTGCCAACAACGCATTGACAACTGCACAAGGTGTTGGCGTGTTGGCTGCGATTTTGTACTTGGTAGCATTCTTGTTCTACTTCATACGTAAATTGGTGGCATCTGACCAAGAGGCTGAAGCAGCACGTCGTGAAACCACAGAAATCATGGATACGGTGAATACAGGTTTGTTCCTGCTTGACCGTGACTTGAACATTGGTTCGCAATATTCTAAAGAGTTGGAAAACTTGGTAGGTCAAACCAACTTGGGTGGTAAAAACTTGTTGGACGTTTTGGCTGGCTTGATTACTGAAGAAGACTTGAATACAACACACGCATTCATCGGTCAGTTATATAACCCACGCACAAAAGAACGTTTGATTGCCAGCTTGAACCCATTGAACCGTCAGCCAGTTACATTGCCAGGTCAATCTAAAAACGAACACCGTTACTTAGACTTTAAATTCAATCGAGTTTATACCGAAGGCGAAATTACACGCGTGCTGGTAGGTGTATCAGACGTAACCAACGCCGTATTGCTGGAACAAAAAATCGAACAAGAACGTGAACAAAATGACGTTCAATTGGAAATGTTGAGTACTATTTTGCAAGCTGACCGTCGTTTGGTTGATGATTTCGTACGCAACGTAAAACGTCGCAACACCAACATCAACAACACGTTGAAAGCACCTGGTGAACGCCAAGCAGAATTGCGCAGTAAAGTAGACACCATCTTCCGTGAAGTACACAGTATGAAAGGTGAAGCCTCTACATTGAAACTGCACGGTTTTACCGTATTGGCTGAAAACTTGGAAAACGAATTGAACCGCTTGGGTAAAGTAGCCACCTTGTCTGGTGAACACTTCTTGGGTTTAGCCGTTCACTTGGAAGAGTTGATGAAATTGACTCAAACCATTGAGGATTTGGAATCTCGTTTGGGCGGTAGCTCTCCATTGATTTCAGGTCAAGGTGCAGCAGAAGAAAAACACACTTTGGCTAACTACTACGCGAAATTCGTTTCTGAATTGGCTGAACGTAATCACAAAAATGTGGATTTCAGCTACGTGGGTATCGAAGAAACACACGATGAAGATACTGATTCAATTGTTCGCGAAATCGCTGTTCAATTGTTGCGTAACGCAGTTGTTCACGGTATTGAAACACCTGAAGAGCGCCAAACTAAACGTAAATTGCAAACAGGCCATGTTCGCATGGAATTGACTGAACAAGATGGTCAATACACTTTGGTTTTGGAAGACGACGGTAAAGGTTTGGATTACGAAGCAATCCGCGCCAAAGCTGTTCGTTTGGGTAAATGCACAGAAGCTGAAGCAGCTAATTTGACTAGCAAAGATTTGCTGGCATTGATTTTCAGTCCTGGTTTCTCTACCTTAGACAAATCAACTGAAGATGCAGGTCGCGGTGTTGGCTTGGACATCATTAAAGACCGTATTTCAGCATTAGGTGGTAAAATTGGCGTTTCAACTCACGCGGGTTCATACACACGTTTTAATTTCACTTTCCCTAAAAAATCTTAATTTGTGAACGAGGACACTATGTCTAAAAAATTACTTATTGTTGATGACTCTAACGTAATCCGTAACCGTATTTCACGCGGTTCTACTAAAATGGATTTTGAAGTTGTTGCGACAGCAACCAACGGTTTAGAAGCATTGGAGTTGTATAAGCAACATCAACCTGATTTGGTTACCATGGATTTGACCATGCCGAAAATGGACGGTTTGGAATGTATCTATGAATTAACTAACTTTGATGAAAATGCCAATATTTTGGTAATTTCAGCACTGTCGGATAAAGCGACTGGCATTAAAGCCCTGCAATTAGGTGCACGTGGTTTTATCTGTAAACCGTTTACCGATGAAGATTTATTTGAAGCTCTTGACGAAATGTTAGAATAAGGAAAGTAAAATGAAAGAAGAAAAATTACAAGTATTCTTGGAGGGTGTACAAAAGTACTTTAACCAAGTGATGGAACCTGATGAATTGGTCGTTGGCACACCTTATTTGGTTGAAAACTCAGTACCATCTGCAAAAGATTTCACTGGCGTGATTGCAATTTCTGGCAAACAAAAAGGTATCGTGTACTTCACAGCACCTAAAGAGTTGTTGGAACGCTTGTTGATTTTGATGGGCGAACACGAAATGAGCGAAGCGTTCATGATTGACTTGGTGGGCGAAGTGGCAAACACCATCGCAGGTAATGCACGCAGCGAATTTGGTGAAGAATTTGAAATTTCTGTACCAATCGTATTGCGTGGCGCACCTGATGAAATCTTGTTGCCACGTAAAGACCGTTCTTTCGTGATTCCAATCAACTGGAAAAACCGCACAGCGTCTATCGTGATTTCTTTGCGTAAATCTTAATTTTTAAGACAAATGCAGCCTGAAAACTTTTTCAGGCTGCATTTTTATGGATAACAATATGACTACTTTATACGATTTCACACTACAAACTGCTCAAGGCGAAGACAAATCCCTAAACGATTATCAAGGCAAAGTTTTGCTGATTGTGAACACCGCTACACGCTGCGGCTTAACTCCACAATATGAAGAACTGCAAAGTTTATACGCAAAATATCGTGAACAAGGTTTGGAAATTTTAGATTTTCCTTGCAATCAATTCCGCGAACAAGCCCCTGAAAATGGCGCGGAATACGCCAAAGTTTGCCAAATGAAATTCGGTACGCAATTTACCATTTTCAACAAAATTGAAGTGAATGGCGAAAATACACATCCGCTGTATGCTTATTTGAAACAACAGCAGCCTGAAGATTTGGGTAATCACGTGTTCAAAGATTTTTTGCTGAAACTGGCATCGTTTGGCGAAAAACGTGAAGGTGCAGACATCAAATGGAATTTCACGAAATTTTTAGTAAACCGAAAAGGCGAAGTGGTGGCACGATTTGCGCCAAGCGTAACGCCGTTTGAAATGGAAACAGAAATCCAAAAATTATTGGCAGCCTGAAAAAAAGACAGTCGTTTTGACTGTCTTTTTTTCAGGCTGCTTGCTTTAAGAAAAACGATAAAACCGTTTCAGGCAGCCAACGCAAATTGCCGCGCCCTGAACCTGTTACAAAACCGACATGTCCGCCATGTTCAGGCTGCATTAACTGAACGCAGCCTGAAACATCTTGCATAGTCGGCAAAGACCACGCTGGCACAAATGGGTCGTTTTTGGCGTTAATCAGCAGCGTTGGCACGGCAATATCACGCAGATAGGGTTTGGCAGACGCGCGGCGATAGTAGTCTTCGCGGTCGGTGAAACCGTGCAAGGGGGCAGTATAAGTATTATCAAAATCGCCGAGTGATTTGATTTTGTGGTCGGCTGGTGGCACTTTTTTCAGCAGTGAGCTTAAAAAATATTGGGTGTAGAGCAAGCGCGGAATGCCTTGTTCCAACGCGTCGCCTGCGGCTTGTAAGTCAAACGGGGTGGAAATGGTAACGGCTGCTTTGGGCAAGGCTTTATCGCCCTGTTCGCCTAAATATTTGGCTAACACGTTGCCACCCATGGAAACGCCTGCTGCGTACAAAGTGGGATAGCGTTGTGCGAGCAAGTTCAAAGTGTGCGCGGCTTCGCGTGTGTCGCCACTGTGATAGGTGCGTTTGGATTTCACGCCACTGCAACTGCGAAAGTGGGCAACTACGCCGTTCCAGCCGAGTTCTTGTACGGCGTACATCAGTTCCACGGCGTAATGGCTGTGGCTGCTGCCTTCCAAACCGTGAAATAGCACAACGCAAGGCGCGTTTGGGTCGGCAGAATCAACAAAATCGTAAGCCACGTCGTCTTCGCCAAAACTGTCGGGCAGTAATTCGCGGCGATACATGGGGGTAGGGCGTTGCAGGGCTTTGGCGTAGAGAGTTTCGCGGTTGCCACCTGATAACCAGCGCGGTGGAATGGGGTCTTTGATTTGGTTGAATGGGGGAATGGTTGTGTTCATGGTTTGGTTACAAAAATAATCAGAAACAAGTGTAGGTCGGATTCTTGAATCCGACAATTCTTTAATCAAACTAATTTGTGCATAAAATTGAGGAATGTTGGATACAAGTATCCGACCTACGAATTAACTTAAAGTTGCGTGAAGTATACGCCGAAAACCCTCCCACGCAGCCTGAAAAACAAAGTTTGATATTTTTTAACAAAATACACCAAAACTGCCACCGTTCACATTCAAAGCGTGTAAAATACGCGCCGTTTTCAACTCTTTATAAACAGATTTCAAAATTATCATGGACGACCTCCCCAGTTGTAGCTTGTTCAAATTCCCACAAATCATCTAATCCTGCCTGAAAGCAACCCTGCACAGGCAGGCGGAGCTTTTCATGGAACATCAAACCGAAACCAATCACGATTCTGAACGCTTGGCTTCAGACATCGAGCATATTCACAAACTCGCCAGCCATTTGCTGCCGCACTACGCGCAAATTCAAGATGACAACACCCTAGCCGAACCCCACGCCAACGCCAATTTACAAATGCTGATTGGCATTTTGCATGAGCTGCACCCTGCCGACGTGGCAACCGTGCTGGAAAGTTTGCCGCCCAAAGAGCGCGTATTGGTGTGGAAACTCGCCATTCCAGAAGAAGACGGCGACGTTTTGCTGGAAGTGTCAGACGCAGTGCGCGAAAGCCTGATTGAGGCAATGAATAAAGAAGAGCTGGTT